>JBBRPG010000247.1:0-2458 GCA_038228485.1 Alphaproteobacteria bacterium | reverse complement strand
TCGTAATGGCCGAGCGCGCCCATCGTGTCGGCGTGCTGCGGCAAGGCCGTTAGGATGTCGGGGGGCGGGCAGGGGATGTGGAGAAAAAAGCCGATCGGGTTTTCGTGCCCGCGGGCCCGCAGCTCCTTGGCCAGCGGCAGCAGGTGATAATCGTGCACCCAGAGGTAGTCGTCGGGGCGGATAAAGCCCGACAGCGCATCGGCAAAGCGGGCGTTGACCCGAAGATAGCCGCCCAGGTCGACCGCGGTGAACTCGGCCAGATCGACCCGGTAGTGCAGGATCGGCCACAGCACCCGGTTGGCGAAGCCGTTGTAGTATTCCTGGAAATCGGTGGGCGACAGGTCGATCGTCATAAAGGTGCGCCGCCGCTGCACGACCACATCGGTCGGGTGCATGTCGGCGTCTTCGCTGACCTTGCCGCTCCAGCCGAACCACAAGCCCTCGCGGTGCTTGAGCGCGGCGTTGACCGCGACCGCGAGGCCGCCCGCCTGGCGCGGGCCTTCGGGATCGGGAACCGCAACCCGGTTCGAGACTACGATGAGACGCGGCACCGCAAATCCTCCCATTTCTTCGAGAGGCGGGCGGCTGAATTGATGATGCCCGCCATCGAATAGATCTGTGAGTTGCCCCACAGCGCTCCGGTCGTCGGGTGGATATCTTTGGACTGTAGTCCGAAAGGATTGCGCCGGTCGAGGAGCCCGGTGCACAGCCCCCGCGCCGACCGGCCCGCGACCGGCCGGTCGGCGGCGATTTCTGCCGTCATTGACCGAGCCCGTGCAGCCAGGCGCGCACCGCCTCGGGGCTGGGGAAGCCGCCGGAAAGGCCGGGCAATGCCGACCCCACCGAATAGGCGAGGCCGCCTCGCGCCAGCACGGTGTCGAAGGCGGGCCGGTCGATTTCGTCGTCGCCGACGAAGACCGGAAAGCGGCCGGTAAATGGCGGCTCGTCCATGAAACGGCCGATCGCGCGCCCCTTGTCGAAGCCGCGCAGCTGGACCTCGAATACCTGGCGTCCGGCGAGGAGCTTTAAGGGCGCCCGATCGATCCGCTCCATCAACCCTTCCAGCGCCGCTTCGAGAGTGTCGACATCGGTGCCGGGCTCCGGGTAGTGCACGGCGAAGCTGACTTTCTTGTTCTCGGCGTAGCTGCCGTTGAAATCGGCGAGGACGCGAGTCAATTCGCACCACGCATCCCGGCCAAGGCAGCCTGGCGCCAAGTCGACAATAGGGCCGTCGGCCTCGCGGCGAATCTCGGCGCCGTGGGTCCCGCTCGCGCGCAGCTTCAGCGGCGCAAACAGACGGTCGAGCTCGGCGATCGGCCGGCCGCTGACCAGCGCAAGCGCGCCGCCGAGCGCCCGCTCGGCCGCCGCCAGATCGTGGCGCAGCCCGTCCGTCACCACGACCGCCTCCGGCCGCGGCGCGATGTCGAGCAAAGTCCCGTCGACGTCGAGAAACAAGCCGATTTCTGCGGGTTTCAGCTGGGCTGGCTGACGCGCCTTCATGCGGTTATTGCCCCCGTTTTGACAATCCCTAGTTGCCAACGCGCCGGGTAACCCGCCGGTTCCGTGCTCGCGGTCCGCGCCGGCGCGCCTCTGCCGTGCGCGGCGAAAGCCATTCTTGTCGGCCGCAGTGGGGCAGAGGATGTGCGGCGCCGGACACAACCGGACGCGGAAACTGCCGGGAGAGGTTCGCCATGACGCCCGATCTGACGCTGCTGTTGTGGTCCGTCGCGCTGACCTTTGCGCAGATGGTGGTCGCCGCCCTTGCCGCCAACGGCCAGGTCGGCTTGCCGACGCTAGCGGGCAACCGCGACGGCATGCCGCCGCTGACGGGGTTTGCCGGGCGGGGGCGGCGGGCGCATCTCAACATGCTGGAGAACCTGCCGCTCTTCACTCGTTTGACGGGTTCGTTTGAAACGCAGGGCGGATAAGCGGAGCGCCATCCGCCGACACGGCAGCGGGCGGCGATATGGCGGATGGCGCTGCGCTTATCCGCCCTGCGGCTTACGAGACCGCGACCCCGATCAGGCGGCCGATGCCGTAGGTAATCGCCGCCGCGGCGAGGCCGCCGACCAGCTGGCGCATCGCCGAAAAGGCGACCGTGCGCCCGGTGAACAGCGACGTGCCGGCGCCGATCGCCATCAGCGCCAGACCGCTCGCGGCGACGCTGGCGCCGACCGCGGCGAGCCCATCGAGCCAGAAGAACGGCGCCACCGGAAAGATCGCGCCGAGCGCGAACAGCGCGAACGAAGACCCCGCCGCCGCCCAGGCCGAGCCGCCGAGCTCGGCCGGATCGACCCCCAGCTCCTCGCGCGCCAGTGTGTCGAGCGCGGTATCCTTGTTGGCCATCAGACTGTCGGCGAGAACGCGCGCCTGAGCCTCGCCGAGGCCTTTCGCCTGGTAGATCAGCACCAGTTCTTCCTTTTCCTCCTCCGGCGCGTGTTCGAGCTCGTCGGCTTCG
>JBBRPG010000246.1:0-2619 GCA_038228485.1 Alphaproteobacteria bacterium | reverse complement strand
CGACCGAGCTCTAGTCGTCCCGCCACCCTCTTGCCCTCCACGACGATCTTCCGAACTGACCGACACTGTGCTGGCGGGCGAGGCGGGTGCCGAGATCGTCGATGCGCTCTCGGCGGCGGATACGGCCGAGCGCCTCGCCGCGGTCGAGTAATTCCGGGGAATGACCCCGCCGCATACGCTCGGCTCGACGGTCGGCGATGTGGCCGCGGCGCTGGGCGCGGCCGGGTTCGACGAGCCGCGGCGGCGGGCGCGCCGGCTGGTGGCGGCGGCGCTCGGCCTATCGGCGGCGGAGGTGTTCGCCCACCTCGACCGGATGATCCCCGCCGCCGATTCCGAGCGCGTCGCCGAGCTGTTGACCCGCATGCTGGCGCACGAGCCGCTAAGCCGTATCGGAGGGGTGCGCGAGTTCTGGGGTCTCGAATTCCGGCTTTGCGCCGATACGCTCGACCCGCGCCCGGAGACCGAGACCGTCGTCGAGGCGGTATTGGCCCGGCTTTGCGACCGTGGGCGCGGGTATCGCATTCTCGATCTCGGCACGGGCAGCGGCTGTTTGTTGCTGGCCCTGCTGGCGGAACTTCCAGCCGCGAGCGGGATCGGGGTCGATTGTGCCTCCGGCGCCGTCGCGGCTGCCGGCGACAATGCCATGCGGCTCGGGCTGGCGGCGCGGGCCGGTTTCGTCGTCGGCGATTGGGCGGCGGCGGTGTCGGGGCGGTTCGATGTCGTCGTCGCCAACCCGCCTTACATCGCCAGCGGCGACATCGCGACGCTGGCGCCGGAGGTTCGCGATTTCGATCCACGCCGCGCGCTCGACGGCGGCGCCGACGGGCTCGACGCCTATCGCGTTATCGTCGCGGCGCTGCCTCGATTGCTGGCCCCAGCCGGATTTTTCGCCACCGAGATCGGCTACGGCCAGGACGGCGCGGTGGCGCGGCTGATCGCGGCTCAAGGGCTGACGATCGAGGAAATTGTGCCCGACCTTGCCGGCATTCCCCGCTGCGTCGTGGCGCGCGCAGCGGGATAAGAAAACGGTTGGATCGATGGCTCGGCCCGCCTACAGTGGCGCACGCCGGACCCGGAAACCGTTGACGGGTGGGGTACGGAAGCGCCGCACAGTGGCACGGTTGCGGCATCCTTGGGTGGATGCCGACCGGCGGCCGGACGATGGTCCGATTGGATCCACCGCGACAAGACAGGTGACATGAGACCACAAAACAAGCGGGGGCGTGGCCGCAATGGCGGTGGCGGCAACCCCTATCAGCACAATAATCAGAACCGCGGTCCGCGCCCGCCGCAGCGGACGCAGACCTTTGACAGCAATGGCCCGAGCGTCAAGATTCGCGGCAACGCCTATCAGGTGTTCGAGCGGTATCTGGCGCTTGCCCGTGAGGCGCAATCGAGTGGCGACCGTATCGCCTCCGAGAATTTCTATCAGCACGCCGAGCACTATTTTCGGGTGATGAACGCGCAGGGCGAAGGCCTCCAGGGCCAGCAGCGGCCGCAGCAGCAAACGCCGATGGACGGCGAGATGGCGCATGACGGCAACGGCGAGCAGCCCGACGAAGAACAGCCGGCTCAGGTACAGGTGCAGCATGCGCCGCCACCCCCGCCGTCTCCACCCGAGGAGGATGACGAGCTGCCCTCGTTCATCACCGGGCGGCAGGACTAGCCAGCCGACGTACCGATCCCCGCAGGGGGAATTTGCCGCTTTACGAGGTGTTTCCTGGGCTTGAGCAGCCCTGGAGTCACTCCCATATCTCCGGTTGAAGGGCTGCTGGACCTGCCTGATGGGGGTCGGGGCGGTCGGTTCATCGGAGATTTGCCCTATGGAACTCGAAAAATATACCGAGCGGTCGAAAGGATTTATCCAGGCCGCGCAAAACCTGGCGTTGCGTAGCGGCCACCAGCGGCTGACGCCCGAGCACCTCCTTAAAATCCTGCTCGACGACAAGGAAGGCCTCTGCGCCAACCTGATCAACGCCGCCGGCGGCGATGCGAAGGCCGCGCTGATGGCTGTCGAAGCCGAGCTTGGCCGCCAGCCTAAGGTGGAAGGCAGCGGCGCCGGCCAGGTTTATATGGGCCCGGAGCTGGCGCGTATTTTTGAGCAGGCCGAGCAGATCGCCGAGAAGGCGGGCGACAGCTTTGTCACCGTCGAGCGCCTGCTGCTCGCTTTGGCGATGGCCAAGGAAACGCCGGCCGGCAAGGCGCTCGCCGCGGCTGGGGTCAACGCGCAGAGCCTCAACAGCGCGATCGAGCAGGTGCGCAAGGGGCGCACCGCCGACAGCGCCTCGGCCGAGGACAGCTACGACGCGCTGAAGAAATACTCCCGCGATCTGACCGCGGCGGCGCGCGAGGGCAAGCTCGACCCGGTGATCGGTCGCGACGAGGAAATCCGCCGTACGATCCAGGTGCTGTCGCGCCGCACCAAGAACAATCCGGTGCTGATCGGCGAGCCTGGGGTCGGCAAGACCGCGATCGTCGAGGGTCTCGCGCTGCGCATCGTCAACGGCGACGTGCCGGAAAGTCTCAAGGACAAGCGCTTGCTGGCGCTCGATCTCGGCGCGCTCGTCGCCGGCGCCAAGTATCGCGGCGAGTTCGAGGAGCGGCTGAAGGCGGTGATGT
>JBBRPG010000245.1:0-2674 GCA_038228485.1 Alphaproteobacteria bacterium | reverse complement strand
CGAGGATCGAACTGTCGAACGTGCCGCCGCCGCGCTCGAAGACCGCGATCTTCACGTCCTTGCCCTGATCCTGCCCGTAGGCGAGCGCCGCGGCGGTCGGCTCGTTGATGATGCGCAGCACGTCGAGCCCGGCGATCCTGCCGGCGTCCTTGGTCGCCTGGCGCTGGGAGTCATTAAAGTATGCAGGGACGGTGATGACCGCCTGGGTCACAGTCTCGCCGAGATAGGCCTCGGCGGTCTCTTTCATCTTTTGCAGGATGAAGGCGCTGATCTGTGAGGGCGCGTATTTCTTGCCGCGGCTCTCGACCCAGGCGTCGCCGTTCTCGCCCGAGATGATCGCGTAGGGGACGAGGTCGATGTCCTTCGACACCACCGGGTCGGTGAAGCGCCGTCCCACAAGGCGCTTGATCGCGAAGAACGTGCTTTCGGGGTTGGTGACCGCCTGGCGCTTGGCCGACTGGCCGACGAGGCGCTCGCCCGATTCGGTGAACGCCACCATCGAGGGCGTCGTGCGGGCGCCTTCGCTGTTCTCGATGACCTTTGCGGCCTTGCCCTCCATCACGGCGACGCACGAATTCGTGGTGCCGAGGTCGATACCGATAACTTTGCTCATGGAAACCTCGTGTCAAAAGCAGGACCAGACGGCCCGGATAGGCGCCAGCCCGGTCCCCCGGGAGATGACAGGTCGGCCACGGATGGCCGATGCGAGGTATATAGGAGCCCCGGATAACTATGTGAACCCGTCCGCCGCGACAGGTTTGCAGCTTTTGGGGCAGTTCGCGTGATCGTTTCGGCAAGCTACCGCACCGACATCCCGGCCTTTTACGCGCGCTGGTTTCTGGGGCGCCTGGCGGCGGGGTACGCGCTGGTGGCCAACCCTTACGGCGGCGGGTCGTACGAGGTGTCGCTGCGGCCAGGCGAGGCCGACGGGTTCGTGTTCTGGACCCGCAACATGCGGCCCTTGTTGCACGAGCTGGATCGGGTGCGCGAGGTTGCGCCGTTCACCGTGCAGTTCACAGTCACCGGCTATCCGCGCTCGCTCGAAAGCTCGGTGATCGCATCGCAGGATGCGGTCGATCAGCTGCGCGAGCTGCGCCGCCGCTTCGGGGCGAGGGTCGCGGTGTGGCGCTACGACCCGATCGTGATGACTTCGGAGATGGATGCGGCAGCGCATCGGCGCGGGTTTGCCATGCTGGCGGCGGCGCTCGCCGGCACCGTCGACGAGGTGGTGCTGTCCTTTGCCAACCCCTACCGCAAGACCCGCCGCAACCTCGACCGCGCCGCCGAGCGCCACGGATTCGCCTGGCATGACCCGCCGCAGGAGGAAAAGCGCGAGCTGCTCGCCCGCCTGGCCGAGATCGCCGCCGATGCCGGAATGGCCGCGACCTTGTGCACGCAGCCCGATCTGCTGGTTCCCGGCATCGGCGAGGCGCGCTGCATCGATGCCGGGCGTTTGTCGGACATCGCGAACGGCCCGATAGCGGCGCGCGAAAGCGGCAACCGGCCCGGCTGCCGCTGCGCGCTGTCGCGCGACATCGGCGCCTACGACACCTGCCCGCATGGCTGCGTCTATTGCTACGCCGTCGCCGAGCGCGACCGCGCCGTCGCTCGGCATAAGGCGCACGATCCGAGAGCGGAGAGCCTGGCCCGTTAACCCGGCGCGCGGCGGTAATGATACCGGTAAAGCTCTGTCGTAAGGCCGATCGAGTGGTAGAGCGGCACCGCCGGGTTGTTGTCGGCCTGGACCTGCAGGCAAACCCCGGTCGCGCCTTCGGTCTTGGCCCAGGCGGCGAGAGCGGCAAGCACCCGCCGTGAATACCCGCGCCGCCGCCGCGTCGGGTCGGTGATGACCGACTCGTAGCAAAGAAGACCGTGCTGCATCACGCCGTAGGCGAGCGCCGCCGGCGCGCCGTCATCCACCAGAATGGCGAACCGGGCGGGCAACGCGATACGGCTGACGATCCGCCGATAGGCTCGCGCGTGGAGCGCGCTGTGACCTTGCCGCGCCGCCATCGCCGCGCACCAGCGGGCGCTCGGCCGAGACAGCAGCGTCACTTGCGGGTCGGGCGCCGCCGGCATCGTGGCGATGTCGCCGTAAAGGGTGACGGTCTCGCCCTCGGCGGTGTAGCCGCGCGCCGCCAGCCGGTCGTCGAATTCGCGGTCGAGCAGCGAGACAATGCGGAACAGGGCGGGTAGCTTGTGCCGGCGATAATGGCTTTCGCAGGCCGCGATCAGCGCCTCGCTGCCATGCGCACCGAGGCTCAGCGGGCTGGCCGAGTTTGCCCGCCGCGACACCCCGCCGGCAAAGCGCACGATCCAGCCGTCGAGGTAAATCTCCTTGAGCGCGGGCCAGGCGTTGAGCTCGGTCTCCTCGACTTGCCACGCGAGAAGCTCGTTTTTGACTACTTCACGGACCGTCGCCGCCAGCGTCTTGTTTTTGAGCTTTGCCAGCCGGCGCACCGCCGCATCGGTCGCGGGATCGGTAACGTGAATTGCCATAGCCTTCCCCGGCTCAAGCCCCGTCGTCGGTGCCTTCGGGCGCACCGGGGGTGGGAGCCGGCGCGCCGCCTTTGGCGACGCCGACCATCGCCGGTCGCAGCAGGCGATCGTGCAGCACATAGCCCGGCTGCAGCACCTCGACGACGGTGCCGGCCGGGCGGCCGGTGTTTTCCAT
>JBBRPG010000244.1:0-2712 GCA_038228485.1 Alphaproteobacteria bacterium | reverse complement strand
GCCGGGTTCGACAAGGACGCGCGGGCGCCCGATGCGCTGCTGCGGCTCGGCTGCGGCTTTGCCGAGACCGGCACGGTCACCCCGCGGCCGCAACCCGGCAATCCCAAACCGCGCATCTTCCGCCTTTACGAGGACGAGGCGGCGATCAACCGCATGGGGTTCAACAGCGCCGGGCTGGAGCCGACCCTGGCTCGGCTTCGGGCGCGGCGGCGAGTCGGCATTGTCGGGGTCAATTTGGGCAAGAACCGCGACAGCGAGGATGCCGCCGCCGACTACTTGGAGGGAGTGCGCCGGGTCGGGCGGCTCGCCGATTATTTCGTCATCAACGTGTCGTCGCCGAATACGCCGGGGCTGCGCGATCTGCAGCGCCGAGAAATCCTCGACGATTTGCTGCGCCGGCTGGTCGCCGCGCGCGATGAGGCCGCGCCCGGAACTCCGCTGCTGGTCAAGATCGCCCCCGACCTCACCCAAGCGGAACGCGCCGACATCGCGGCGCTGGCAGTTCCGAGCGGCATCGACGGCATCGTCATCGCCAACACCACGGTGGCCCGCCCACCGAGCCTCAAAAGCGCCGCGGCGGGCGAGCAGGGCGGGCTCAGCGGCCGTCCGCTGTTCGCGCCGTCGACCGCGCTGGTCGCCGACATCTACCGACTGACCGAGGGAAAAATCCCACTGATCGGGGTCGGCGGCATCGCCAGCGCCGAAGACGCCTATGCCAAGATTCGCGCTGGGGCCTCGCTGGTGCAGCTTTACACCGCGCTGGTGTTCCAGGGGCCGGCGCTGATCGGCCGGATCAAGCGCGGCCTCGCCGAATTGCTGCGCCGCGACGGGTTCGCCAACATCGCCGACTCGGTCGGCGCCGACCATGTGCTAGCTTCGCCCGCCCGCCACCAATCCAGCAGCCCGACATGACCCTGCGCGAGTTTCACGGCATCGGCGAGATCGTCGGCGATTACGACGGCTTTATTCTCGACCTCTGGGGCGTCATCCATGACGGGGTCGAGCCCTATCCGGGGGTGCTCGACTGCCTGGCGGCGATGATGAATGCGGGCAAGCGGATTGTGCTGCTATCAAACGCGCCGCGTCGCGCCGACGACGTGAAGCGCCGGATCAAGGCGATCGGGGTGCCGGAGAACCTCTACCACGCGGTGATGTCGTCGGGCGAAGAGGCGTGGCAGCATTTGTTGCAGCGCGACGACCCGTTCTATGCCGATCTCGGCCGCAACTGCCTGCACATCTGCTCCGACCGCGACCTCGAAATCCGCGTCGGGCTCGACCTCGATTACGTCGACAGCGCCGAGACCGCCGATTTCATCCTCAACACCGGCCCGGCCGGGTGGGACGACACCATCGAGGATTACGCGCCGCTTCTCGCCGCGGCGCGCGAGCGCGAGCTCAAGATGGTCTGCGCCAACCCCGATCTGATGGTCAACCACGGCGCCAAGCTGGCGCTGTGCGGCGGGGCGTTGGCAGTGCATTACGAGAGCATCGGCGGCAAGGTGCGCTGGCATGGCAAGCCGTACCGCTCGGTCTACGACAGCTCGATGGCGCTGTTGGGGATCGCCGACCGCTCGCGCATCCTGGCGGTCGGCGACAGCTTGCGCACCGACATCGCCGGGGCCAACGGCGCCGGCATCGATAGCCTGCTGATCGCCGGCGCCGGCATCCATGCCGAGGAATTCGCGGCCGGCGGGCGGATCGACCTCGACCGCGTCGCCGCAATGGCGGCCAAATTTGGGGTGATGCCGACCGCCGTCGCGGCGCGGTTCAACTGGTAAACGCCACCCTTCGCCGGGATGGAATGGGACGTCGGTCGCCGAGCCTCAGTGCGTCGTGCGGTGCAGGATCGCGTCGGTGAGGCCGGTGTCGTAATCGCGGCCGGAGGCGAGGAGTGTCGCCGATTCCGGGAAGTTGGTCTTGACCAGCCCTTTGCGCTCGAGCACGGCCCACACCGCGGGGTTGCGCAGCCCGGTCGCGTCGCGCGCGGCGACCACCGCGTCGCCGAGATGGAAATGGTCGCCGTGCGGGTCGGGGAGGCTGGTCAGCACGGCGCTGCCGTCCTCGTCGCCGGGCTTCGACTCGGGCAACAGCGCCAGCGCCTGCAGCAGGGTCAGGGTCTTGAGCTGCAGCGGATTGAGACCGAGGGGATTGCGTTTCGGCGGCATCCGGTTTGATTAGCCTGCTATTTCCGGCAATGCAATTGGCGCTGCGGTAGCCGCCCGTCGTAATCTCGCGCGACATCGGAAAGCGGGTGGCCGCATGCAGGTCGTCGAGCGCGTCTGGGAGTGGCACTTCGCCGCCTCGCCCGAGGCGCTGTGGCCGCTGCTCGCCGACACCGCGCGCATCGGCGAGGCCGCCGGGTTCCCGCGCTATACGATCACCGACATCGAGCAGCCCGACGGCACCGTGCGGCGCATCGGCAGCGCCCGCCGCTTCGGGCTGACCGTCACCTGGGACGAGGGCGTGCCGGAATGGATCGCCGGCCGCTGCTATAGTCACGAGCGCCGCTTTCACAGCCGGCTGATCCACCGGCTCGTCAGCCGGATCGAGTTCACCTCGGCGCCCGGGGGCGTCGCCGAAACGGGCGGTACGCTGGTGCGCTATCGCTCGGCGATCACGGCCGGCTGGCCGGTGGCGCTGGTGCTCCGCTGGGGCGGGATGAAGCGGTTGGGCCGCGCCCTCGACCGCCTGTTCCGCGAGGCCGCGGCTATT
>JBBRPG010000243.1:0-2928 GCA_038228485.1 Alphaproteobacteria bacterium | reverse complement strand
GTGTTTTTGTTTTCGGCCCGTACACCCCCCGCCCGTGTGGGGGTGGGGGGGGCTCGCCCTCCCCGGGGGTTTCGGGGTGCCGCCGCGATACCCTCACCCTCCCATCGCTGTCGCGATGGGCCCCTCCCTCTCCCGCAAGCGGGAGAGGGGATAATACGGACGCACGTAGCCGATTTCGGTGACGCTCTCTATACTGGCGTTAGCCATTTCCGGGGAGGAAACCCATGCCGACCACCCTTGCCGACGCCCGTCACGAGGTGCGCGTCGAAGACGTCGAATACCAGCGCCAGGGCGGCAAGGCGATGCTGGCCCGCATCTACAGGCCGAACGGCACCGGGCCGTTCCCGGCGGCGCTGCAGGTGCATGGCGGCGCCTGGGTGCACAAGGACCGCATCGACAACGACTTCATGGCGAAGGCGCTGGCCGAGAGCGGCATCCTCGTCGCCTCGATCGATTTCCGCATGCCGCCCGACGGCGGCTACCCCGCCTCGCTGCAGGACATCAACCTCGGCATCCGCTGGCTGAAGGCGCGCGCCCGGCTCTACGGCAGCCGCCCGGACTGGGTCGGCAGCTTCGGCACGTCGAGCGGCGGGCATCAGGTGTTGCTCGCGGCGATGCGCCCCAACGACCCGCGCTACAACGCCCTATCCTTGCCCGAGGCGCCGGAGATCGACGCGCGCCAGGGCTGGGTGATCTCGGGCTGGGGTGTGCTCGACCCCCTACTGCGCTACCACCTCGCCAAGAAAGCCGGCAACACCGAGCTGATGGAGAACCACCATTCTTTCTGGGGCACCGAGGCGGTGATGAGCGAAGGCAGCATCCCGGCGATCCTCGACCGCGGCGAGAAGGTGCACCTGCCGCCGGCTCTCTTGTTCGGCGGCGACGCCGACGAATGGGTCCCGGTCGAGGCGACGCGACGCACTGCCGACGGCTGGAAGAAGAAGGGCGGCGAGATCGAGGTCGAGTTCTACCCCGGCGCCAACCACGGCTTTATGACCGGCAGGCCCGACGCCCCCTACGCCGCCCGCGCGCTCGACCGGATGAAGGCGTTCATCCGCAAGCACACGGCGTAAAGGTTTTGGCCGGAATTCTGTCGCGCCCGCTCCAGACCCAAGCCGCCGAGGCGTACAGGTCGGCCGACTGACTCCACCGAATTTCACCCTCACCAACCAGGAACCCCATCATGCCCGACCCGAAGCTCCTCGCCGAACTCGCCCCGACCGGCGCCCTGCGCGCCGCGATCAACATGGGCAATTTCCTGCTCGTCACCGGCAAGACCGCGTCGGGCGACCCGACCGGCGTGTCGCCCAGCATCGCGGCCGCCATCGCCGAGCGGCTCGGCGTGCCGGTCAAGTTCGTGCCATATGCAAAGCCGGGCGAGCTCGCGGACGACGCCGACAAGAACCTCTGGGACATCGGCAATATCGGCGCCGAGCCGCAGCGCGCCCAGAAAATCTACTTCACCGCCGCCTACTGCGAGATCGAGGCGACCTATCTCGTGCCCGCCGGCTCGCCGATCAAGGCGATCGCCGAGGTCGACCAGGCCGGCAAGCGCGTCGCGGTAACCGCGCGCAGCGCCTATTGCCTGTGGCTCGAAAACAACCTTCAGCACGCCGAGCTGGTGCAATTCGACAGCGCCGCCGCCGCGTTCAAGGAATTCGACGGCGGCAAGTTCGACGCCTATGCCGGTTTGCGACCGGGCCTGGTCGACGAAGCGGCAAAGCGCTCGGGCTCGCGCATCCTCGAGGGCCAGTTCGCCGCGGTGCAGCAGGCGGTCGGCACGGCCAAGACCAACGTCCTCGCCAGCAATTTCCTCAGCGACTTTGTCGAGGAAGCCAAGCGCAGCGGTCTCGTCGCCAAGCTCATCGAGCAGCACGGCGTCGTCGGCCGGCTTTCGGTGGCGCCGCCGGCATAGGCCTACCAGCCCCCGTCGACGCCGATGGCTTGGCCGGTGACGAAGCCGGCCTCGTCGGAGGCGAGATAGGCGATCATCGAGGCGACCTCGTCGGGGCTGCCGAAGCGGCCGACCGGGATGTCCTTCGACCGCTCGCGGAAGCCCACTTCGAGGTCGTCGCCGTATTCGCGCCGGTTTGTGCTGATCGCTCGCGAGGTGCGGATAGGGCCGGGGCAGACTGCGTTGACCGTGATCCCGTGCGGCGCGAGGTCGAGCGCCAGCGACTTGGTAAAGCCGACGATCGCCGCCTTCGACGCGGCATAGGTCGCGCGGTTCTTGCCGGGGCGGAACGCCGCCTTCGACGACACGCTGACAATGCGGCCCCATTTGGCCTTGCGCATGATCGGCACCGCAGCGCGCGACATCAGGAACGCGCCCTTGGCGTTGACCCCCATCGTCAAATCCCAGGCGCTGACCGGCACGTTCTCGATTTCGTTGCGGTCGGCGCCCTGCGGCGCGCCGGCGTTGTTGACGAGGATGTCGAGCCGGCCGTAGCGCGCCATTACCTCGGCGACCATCCGCGCGGCGTCGCCCTCCTGGCTGACGTCGCCCAGCACCGACGAGGCGGTGCCGCCGGCCTTGGCGATTTCCTCGACCAGGCTGTCGACCCCACCCCAATTGGTGTCGGTGTCTTGAGGCGCGTTGAACTCGTTGGCGACCCCCGCCGGCCGCACATCGGACACGACGACGGCGAGACCCTTTGCCGCCAGCGCCCGTGCCGTCGAATTGCCGATGCCGATTGCCTTGCCGCAGCCGGTGATGAGGGCTACGCGAGTGGGGTGGGGCATGGGGGTTCCTCTGCTCGGAATTACGGCCCCTTTCCCGCTTGAGGGAGAGGGAGGGACCCGCGCCGAAGGCGTGGGAGGGTGAGGGTCAACTGGCGGTCGCCACCCACAACCCCCACACTGCTTTCGCCCATAGGGAACCACTACCCCAAACGGGGAGAGGGGTAGAAATAAAAGAAAACAAGCATG
>JBBRPG010000242.1:0-3294 GCA_038228485.1 Alphaproteobacteria bacterium | reverse complement strand
CGATCAGCGAGCTGTTGGATTGCTCGGCCGAGAGCCGGCGGATCTCCGGCGTCCGGGGAAAATCGGTCTCCTTCAGTCGCGCGGTCGGCAGGAACCGGATCTCACCTGTTTCCAGCGGCCGCACCGCAGAGATTGCCAGCGCACGGAGCACCGTGACCGGCAGCGCGTCGCTGGCAAAGGCGTCGGTCAGAAAGCCGACGCGGCGGCCGCGCCGCACCCGCGCCAAGGCGAGCTGCTGCGGCAAGGCGTCGGTGACGCCGTCCTCCCAGGCGATCGCCAGCGGCAGCAGGTAGGTCTCGGTGCCGCTGGGAAGCGCGACCTCCAATTCGGTCAGAATCAGCTCGACCCCGCCGCCGGATATCGGCTCGGCCACCGACATGCGGATACTGCCGATGGTCTCGTCCTTTGAGGCAAACCACCGCCGGCGCGTGAGGTATGCCGGCAGAACCTCCCGCTCCAGGATGCCCCGCTCGGCGGGGGCCAGCACGTCGGCGATCCCGCCGCGCAGGACGAGGGTCGCGAGTTCGGCCATCGCTTCGGGCGCCGGCAGGTGCCAATCGGGCAGGCTCGCGTCGGTCGACAGGATGAACCAGTAGAACGCAAACGGCGGCAGGGTGAGCAGGTAGGTCAGCTGGCCGATCGGCGGAAAGGTCGAGCCGCCGGTCAGATCCACCGGGATGCGCCCGACAAAGGCCGACAGATCGAGCTCGACCGCCTGGATCACCCGCGACAGGTTGCAGACGCACAGGATGGTCTCGTCCTCGAACTCGCGCAGATAGGCCAGGACCTTGCGGTTGCCGGGATAGAGGAAGCGCAACGTGCCGCGCCCGAACGCCTTGTGACGCTTGCGCACGGTGAGCATGCGCCGCGTCCAGTTCAGCAGCGAGTACTGGTCGCCGGCCTGGGCTTCGACATTGATGGCCTCGAACCCGTAGACCGGGTTCATGATCGGCGGCAGCATCAGGTTTTCCGGGCTGGCGCGCGAGAAGCCGCCGTTGCGGTCGGGCGACCATTGCATCGGCGTGCGCACCCCGTCGCGGTCGCCGAGATGGAAATTGTCGCCCATGCCGAGCTCGTCGCCGTAATAGATCACCGGCGTCCCCGGCATCGACAGCAGCAGCATGTTCATCAGCTCGATGCGGTTGCGGTCGTGCTCCAGCAGCGGCGCGAGGCGCCGGCGGATGCCGAGATTGAGCCGCGCCCGCCGGTCGGCGGCATAGGTCTGCCACAGCAGATCGCGCTCCCTGTCCGTCACCATTTCGAGCGTCAGCTCGTCGTGGTTGCGCAGAAAGATCGCCCACTGGCAGTTTTCGGGGATTTCCGGCGTCTGCCGCAGGATGTCGCTGATCGGAAAGCGGTCTTCCTGGGCGATTGCCATGTACATCCGCGGCATCAGCGGAAAGTGGAACGACATGTGACACTCATCGCCCTGGCCGAAATATTCCTGGGCGTCCTCCGGCCACTGGTTGGCCTCGGCCAGCAGCATGCGCCCCGGCGCATAGTCGTCGAGCGCCTTGCGCAGCTTTTTGAGGATTGCGTGCGTCTCGGGCAGGTTCTCGTTGCTGGTGCCTTCGCGCTCGACCAGGTATGGCACCGCGTCGAGGCGCAGCCCGTCGACGCCGAGATCGAGCCAGAAGCGCATGACGCTGAGCACTTCCTGCAAGACGCGCGGATTGTCGAAGTTCAAATCCGGCTGATGCGCGTAAAAGCGGTGCCAGTAATAGGCTCCCGCTACCGGGTCCCACGTCCAGTTCGACTTCTCGGTGTCGACGAAGATGACCCGCGTGTCGGCGTAGGCTTGGTCGTTGTCGGACCAGACATAGAGCTGCCGCGCCGCCGACCCCGGCTTCGCGTTGCGGGCGCGCTGAAACCAGGCGTGCTGGTCGGAGGTGTGGTTGATCACCAGCTCGGTGATGACCCGGATGTCGCGAGCGTGCGCGCCGGCGATGACGCGGCGGAAATCGGCCAGCGTGCCGTAATCGGGATGCACCCCGCGATAGTCGGCGATGTCGTAGCCGTCGTCGCGGCGCGGCGACGGATAGAACGGCAGCAGCCAGATCGCGTTGACCCCAAGGCTCGCGATGTAATCGAGCTTTTGCAGCAGGCCGGGAAAGTCGCCGATCCCGTCATTGTTGGAGTCGAAGAACGATTTGACGTGCAGCTGGTAGATGACCGCGTCTTTGTACCAAAGCGGGTCGGCCATCACCGGCAGCTTGGGTTTTTTCTTCATCATCGGGCTCCGGCAAGCGGGCGGATGCGCCAGATAGCAAGGGGCATCGTGGCCGGATCAAGGCGGATATGCTGCACCTTGCCTTGCCAGGTGAAGCTGCCGCCGCCCATCAGGTCGTCAACCGCGACGCCCGCCGAATCGGACAGCCCCCACAGCCACAACGGCACCTCGATGTCGCATTCCTGCGGGAAGTACGGGTCGAGGCTGACGGCGACGAGAATCACATTCTGCAGGTCGGGGGTCGCCTTGGAGTAATAGAGGATTTGGTCGTTGTCGGCGTTGTGGAAGCTGACCCCGAGATGGGTCTGCAGCGCCGGATTGGCGCGGCGGATCTGGTTGAGCCGGGTGATCTCGGCGACGATGTTGCCCGGCGCATCCCAGTCCCAGGCGCGGATCTCGTATTTCTCGGAGGCGAGGTATTCCTCGCGGCCCGGCAGCGGTCGCGCCTCGCACAATTCAAAGCCGCTATAGACCCCGAACAGCCCCGACAGAGTCGCGGCGAGCGCGGCGCGGATCAGGAACCCCGGCCGGCCGGAAATCTGCAGGAACACCGGATTGATGTCCGGCGTGTTGACGAAGAAATGCGGCCGGAAGAAATCGCGCGCATTGGTCGTCAGCTCGGTCAGGTATTCGGTCAGCTCCGCCTTGGTGTTGCGCCAGGTGAAATAAGTGTAGGACTGCGAGAAGCCGATCTTGGCCAGCCGGTACATCACCTTGGGCCGGGTGAACGCCTCGGCCAGAAACACCGCGTCGGGGAACTGGGCGCGCACGTCGGCAATCATCCATTCCCAGAACGGCAACGGCTTGGTGTGCGGGTTGTCGACGCGGAACAGGCGCACGCCTTCGCCGGCCCAGAACAGCACGATATCGCGCAGGGCCAGCCACAGGTGGGGCACCGCGCCCGCGGCGTAGAAATCGACGTTGACGATGTCCTCGTACTTTTTCGGCGGGTTCTCGGCGTAGCGGATCGAATCGTCGGGCCGCCAGTTGAACCAGTCCGGATGCTGGCTCAGCCAGGGGTGATCGGGCGCGCATTGCACCGCGAAGTCGAGCGCCAGCTCCAT
>JBBRPG010000241.1:0-3416 GCA_038228485.1 Alphaproteobacteria bacterium | reverse complement strand
GGTAAACGGCGGCCCTGGGGGCGGCGAGGCGGCGGCGATCGCCACTGCGGCGCGGGTCGAGATCTGGAAGCGCGCGACCTCGCTCGGCGGGGTCGAGAGCCTGATGGAGCACCGCGCCTCGGTCGAAGGCGCCGGCACGCCGGTGCCGTCCGATCTGCTGCGCCTCTCGGTCGGCATCGAGGACCCGCAGGACTTGATCGACGATCTGGATGCCGCGCTGACCGGGTAGCTTGTAGGGTGAGTAGAGCGCAGCGACACCCACCAAAACGCTGGAACAGGATGGTGGGTGTCGCTGCGCTCTACCCACCCTACGATGCTTTCGTAAGAACGATTTCCGTTAGCCGGTGCAGGCTGCGCTCATGCCACAGCGGCGGCGGCGCGCCTTCGGGCATCGCCATGCCGTTGCGGTCGTGCCAGAACACCGGCATGCCGACCGCGGCGGCGCCGAACAGATCGTAGGCCGAGCCAGCGACGAACAGGCATTCGGCGGGCGCCACCCCGAGCTCCGCGAGACCCAGTCGGTAGGTCTCCATATGCGGCTTGTAGAACCCGGCCCGCTCGGCGGTGACGATGCTGTCGAAGGCAATGCCGGTGCGGGCGGCAGCGATCCGGCCGAGTTTCTCCGAGCAATTGGTGACGATGCCGAGCTTCACCGCGCCGCGTAGCCGCCCTAAAACCTCGGCGACTTCGGGCCAGGGCGCCAGTTCGCCGTAGCGCAGCGCCAGGCAATCGCCGAGAGCGGCCGGCAAGCCCACCGACTCCGCCGCCTCCCGCACCAGCAGCTCATAAGGGCGGTAGCGCCCCTCGCCGTAAGTGCGCTTCAGATACGCGGCGCGCCAGCGCCGCCATTGGCCTCGTTGCCGGCGACCGTGTTCCACAAGCTCCAGGAATCGATCAGCGCCGTCAGCAGGTCGAACAGCACCGCCTTGGGCCGGCTCAATGAGTTGGTGCTCGGCTCATTCAAACGGAAACCCTTTTCTTTTGCCCTTGGCCGGGCTTGCCCCGTGGGCCTTCAGCCCACGGATTGATCCGTGGGCATCCCCATCTTACTTATTGGCGCTCCGTCGCTTGCAAAGACGTGAACCCGCGGGTCAAGCCCGCGGGAGGCTATAGTTGAGGGCTGGAGCGACCGCTACAGCAAACCCAATTCGAGCTTGGCTTCCTCGCTCATGCGGTCCTGGGTCCAGGTCGGGGTCCATACCAGCTTGACCCGCGCGTCATTGACCCCCGGCACGCCAGAAACCGCGTTCCTGACCTCGCCCGGCATGCTGGCGGCAACCGGGCAGGACGGGGTGGTCAAGGTCATCTCGACAAAGACGATGCCGCCCTTCTTGACCAGCAATTCATAGATCAAGCCGAGCTCGACCAGGTTCACCGGAATTTCCGGGTCCTGCACGGTCTTGAGCGCTTCCATCACCGGCTCGAACAGCGCGGGATCGTCTTCGCCCTCCGGCCGCTCGACCTCTTCCGCCTCTTCGGGAGCCGGGTCCGGCGTCTGCTGCTGCGCGAAGGCGAAATAGTCGGGATTTTCTTCCGGCATCGCCGCTACTCCGTCTTTACCGGTGCGGCGCCGCCGCCCTTGAGCGCCTGCTCGAAGGCATGCCACGGCAGGGTCGCGCATTTGACCCGCGCCGGATAGGCCTTGACCCCGGTCAGCGGGTCGAGCCGCTCGCTGTCTTCTTCCAATTCGGCGGGCAGCGCGCCGATTTCACCGCCGGCGACCTTGGCGTGGAACTGGGCGAAGAGAGCGTGCGCCTCGGCCAGGGTCTTGCCCTTGAGCACCTCGGTCATCAGCGACGCCGCCGCGGTCGAGATCGCACAGCCGCGCCCCTCGAAGCTGACATCGGCGACGCGATCGCCCTCGATCGTCAGGTACACCGTGACCCGGTCGCCGCACAGCGGGTTGTGGCCCTTGGCGGTATGCGTCGGATGCTCGATCGCGCGGAAATTCCGCGGGTGCCGCCCGTGGTCGAGGATGATGTCCTGGTACAGTTCGCGCAAATCCATCATCGCGAAAACATCTCCCGGCACGCCTCGACCGCGGCGGCGAGGCGGTCGATATCGTCCCTGTCGTTGTAGACGCCGAGCGACACGCGCACCGCGCCGGCGATGCCAAGCTTGTCCATCAACGGCTGGGCGCAATGGTTGCCGACCCTCACCGCGACCCCGTGCTGGTCCAGCACGGTGCCGACGTCGTGCGGATGCACGCCGTCGAGGTTGAACGACAGCACCGAGAGCCGCTGCTGCCCCGCCGCGAGCAGACGCAGCCCGCCGATCCGGGACAGCCGGTCTATGGCATATCCGGTCAGCTCCTGCTCGTGCTCCTGGATGGCGTCGCGGCCGATCCCTTCAATGAAATCGAGCGCAAGGCCGAGCCCCATCGCGCCCGAGATGTCCGGGGTGCCGGCCTCGAAGCGGTGCGGCGGCTCCTGGAATTCGGTTTTCTCCAGGGTGACCTGGGTAATCATGCCGCCGCCGGTCTGCCACGGCGGCATCTGCTCCAACAGATCATAGCGTCCCCACAGCACCCCGATGCCGCTGGGCCCATACGCCTTATGACCGGAGAAGGCATAAAAATCGCAGCCGAGCGCCTGCACATCGACCGGCATGCGCGGGATCGCCTGGCAGCCGTCGACCAGCACCTTGGCGCCATGGGCGTGGGCGAGCTCGGCGATGCGCTCGACCGGCAAGATCGCGCCGGTGACGTTGGAGACCTGGGTGACCGCGACCATCTTGGTGCGGCGGTTCAGCAGCGCCGCGAACGCGGCGAGATCGAACCCGCCACCGGCTGCGGTCGGCGCCACCCGCAACGTGGCGCCCACGCGCTCGCACAGCATCTGCCACGGCACGAAATTCGAATGGTGCTCGAGGTCGCTGACGATGATCTCGTCGCCGGCTTCGACAAACACCGGGCCCCAGCTTTGCGCGACCAGGTTGATCGCCTCGGTGGCGCCGCGGACAAAGACGATCTCGTTCACGTCGGCGGCATTGAGGAAGGCGCGGGTCTTCTCGCGCCCGACCTCAAAGGCATCCGTCGAACGCTGGCTGAGCTGGTAGACGCCGCGATGCACATTGGCGTAGTCGCGGCGGTAGAACTCGGCGACTCCGTCGATGACGCTCGCCGGTTTTTGCGCGCTGGCGCCGGAATCGAGAAACACCAGCCCCGGATTGTTCTGGTAGATCGGGAAGTCGCGGCGCAGCGCCTGCGGATCCAACCCCGGGTGCGGCTTGGTCGCCATCAGGCTCGCCATCACTCGTCCTCCAGCCGGGCGAGCCGCGCGGCCAGCCGGCGCAGCAGATGCTCGCGCAGCACCGGATCGGCGATACCCTCGACCGGCTCGCGCAGGAACCCCTCGACCAACAGCCGCCGCGCCTCGTCGGTCGGGATGCCGCGGGCGCGCAGATAGAACAGCGCC
>JBBRPG010000240.1:0-3439 GCA_038228485.1 Alphaproteobacteria bacterium | reverse complement strand
TGGCGTTTTCGGGGTGCGGCATCAGCCCCAGCACGGTGCGGGTCTCGTTGAAGACGCCGGCGATGTGGCGGGCCGAGCCGTTGACATTGTCCGCGTCGGTCAGCTCGCCCGCGGCGCTGCAATAGCGGAAGGCGACCAGGCCTTCGCCCTCCAACCGGTCGAGCGTCGCCGGATCAGCGGTGTAGTTGCCGTCGTGATGCGCCACCGGGACGCGGATCGCCTGGCCCGCCTCGTAGCCGCAGGTGAAGACCGTTTGGCTGTTCTCGACCCGCAGATGGATGTCGTGGCAGATGAAGCTCAAGGTGCGGTTGGTCAGCAGCGCGCCGGGCAGCAGCCCCGCTTCGGTCAGCACCTGAAAGCCGTTGCAGATGCCGAGCACCGGCACGCCTTTGGCCGCGCGCGCCTTGACCTCGCGCATGATCGGCGAGTGCGCCGCCATCGCGCCGCAGCGCAGGTAGTCGCCATAGGCAAACCCGCCCGGCAGCACGATCAGGTCGGCCGCCGGCAGCTCGGCGTCGCGGTGCCAGACGCGGATCGGGTCGTCCCCGCTGGCGCGCTTCAGCGCCGCGCAGACATCCCACTCGCGGTTCGAGCCGGGAAAAATGACGACGGCGGCTTTCATCGCAAAATTCCCTGCCAGCAGGGAAAATCTTGTAAAAATTTAGGTAACCTTATGAAGGATCTGTGATTTTTGGTGCGAGCAGGGCATTCGAGCAGGGAATTTCGCCGCCGTTGCAGGGAATTTCCGGGGACGAGCAGGGAATTTCCAGTGGGGCGGCGAGAGGAAAGATGATCGCAGACGGGCATCATCATTCCAGCTCGATCGCGTAGTTTTCGATAACCGGATTGGCGAGCAGCTCTTTGCACATCGCTTCGACCTTCGCCTGCGCCGCCGCGCGGTCGGTGCCGTCGATCTCGATCTCGATCAGCTTGCCCTGACGCACTTCGCCGATGCCGGTAAAGCCGAGTGAAGCGAGGGCGTTGCCGATGGCCTTGCCTTGCGGGTCGAGCACCCCGGTCTTGAGGCTCACGTGGACCCTGGCTTTCATTGAATCGTCCCCGGGCCTTTCATGTCGGCGGGGCCGCCCTCCGGCAGGATGCCGAGCCGGCGCGCCACTTCCTGGTAGCCTTCGGCGACCCGCTCGAGGTCCTCGCGAAAGCGGTCCTTATCGAGCTTTTCATTGGTGCGGATGTCCCACAGCCGGCAATTGTCAGGGCTGATCTCGTCGGCGACGACGATGCGCACGTCGTCCTCGCTGTAGAGCCGCCCGAATTCGAGGCCGAAATCGACCAGCCTGATGCCGATGCCGAGGAACAGCCCGGTCAGGAAATCGTTGATCCGCAGCGAAATCTGCATGATCTCGTCGAGGTCTTGGGTGCTCGCCCAGCCGAACGCGGTGATGTGCTCCTCGGCCACGAGCGGGTCGCCTAGCTCGGTGCGCTTATAGTGGAACTCGATGATAGAGCGCGGCAGATGGGCGCCCTCGGCGAGCCCCAGCCGCTTCGCCAGCGAGCCGGCCGCGACGTTGCGGACGACGACCCGCAGCGGAATGATCTCCACCTCGCGCACTAGCTGCTCGCGCATGTTGAGCCGGCGCACGAAATGCGTCGGGATGCCGATATCGGCGAGCTTCAGCATCAGGTATTCGCAGATGCGGTTGTTGAGCACGCCCTTGCCGGTGATCGTGCCGTGCTTCTGTTTGTTGAACGCGCTGGCGTCGTCCTTGAAGTGCTGGACCAAGGTGCCCGGCTCCGGCCCCTCGAACAGCACCTTGGCCGAGCCTTCATAGATCTGCCGGCGTCGCGCCATGCTAAGTCCCCGTAGGGTTCCCGCGGTCGCTTCGGATCGTGCTCCCGCCGTCGCGGCAGGCCCCCTTGATATAGCAAGCGCAGCCGGGACCAACAATGTCAGCGCGGTTCGGGGGCCGGCATCTCGGCCCAGGGAGCCGGCGCCGGCTGCCATTGCGTATAGCGAAAGCGCGGCTTTCGCTCGCCGGCATTGGGTTCGGGGAGCGCGATCAGCGCGCTCGACACGGTGCCGTAGCCATGCGGCATGCGGAACCGCAGCGCCGATTCGGGCGGCTCGCCCGGCGGCGATTCGTCATTCGACAGCAGCCGCTCCCATTCGCCCCAGTCATCGCGGTCCGGATCGGGCGGCGCGGCGACGCGGAACCGCGGTGCGGCGAACGTGACGCGGCGGTTGTTCGGCCGGTTGAGCTCGCCCGAATCAATCAGCGACAGACCGTCCTGGATCGGCCACACCTCGATGCGTTCGCCGCCGGCGTGGCGCAGCCAGAAACCGTCGCGGTTGTCGGCGACGATCAGGTTGAAGGTGCGGTACGCCTCGGGATCGAGATGCGACAGCGCCTCGGCGGCGGCGACCGCGTCGGGATGGTCGAGCGCTTCGAGCACCAGCTCGCCGCGCGAGCGCTGGCCCGGCGCGGGACCGAGCGAACCCTGCCGGTTGAGGATCGCCGCGGCGACGCCCCAATCGTTGACCCCGAGCCACGAGCCGCCAGCCAGCCGGTCGAGCCCGGCGACGACCTCCGGCCGGTCGGGCCAGTGCCGCGCGGGCGGCGCCGCCGGGCGGCCGATCATCTCGTCGCGGTTGGCGCCGATGATCACCGGCCAGACATGGTCCGGCCGGCGCAGGATGATCAGGGTGCACATGTCGTTCTCATGCGGCGCGCATGCTGTAATATGGCCTGCGGTTGGATCGGAATGGGCGGAGGCAGGCCACGCGCGCCAGCCGGCCTCGGACACGGGATGGGAAGAGCATGGCCAGCTTTGAGGATCGCGAAAGGGAATTCGAGGCCCGTTTCAAGCACGACCAGGAGCTTCAGTTCAAGGTGACCGCGCGCCGCAACCGGCTCGCCGGGATGTGGGCGGCAGAGAAGATGGGGCTCGCGGGCGAGGCGGCGACCGCCTACGCCAGGACCGTCGTCGACGCCGAATTCTCCGGCGGCGACCACCACGTCGTCGAAAAGCTGGTCGCCGACCTCGCCGCCAAGGGCCAAAGCGTCACCGCCGACCAGGTGCAGTTCGAGCTCAACCACTTTGCCGAGACGGCGAAGCAGCAGGTGATGAGCGAGTAGGGAAGCCCTCGCGTTGCTGGTTTAGCGATCGGCATTTTCAATCAGCGCTTCCATCGGAACGCCGAATGCGCGGGCCAGTCGGTCCAGCGTCTCGACGCTGCCATCCTTCTTCCGCGTTTCGATCTGAGCGATCAAGTCCCGTCCCGCCCCGGATTTGCGGGAAAGGTAATGCTGTGTCCAGCCGTGATGATCACGCCACGCTCGGATTGGATGGGTGCCGGCAAGCTTGGCCTTGACGACATCAAGCGGAATCGTTGTTGCCACAGGAGCGCCGTGCTGCGCTTCGACCTGTGTTGCAAATGCCCGATCCGCGGCACGTGCAGCCATGACGGCAGCGATGTTGT
>JBBRPG010000239.1:0-3775 GCA_038228485.1 Alphaproteobacteria bacterium | reverse complement strand
TGGGATCGACGAAGCGCACCTCGATCCCCATCGTTCGCTGCATCGTGTGCAGGAACAGGTTCCAGGTGCCGCCGTAAAGGTCGGTCGAGGCGACAAAATTGTCGCCGGCCTGGGTGATGTTGTTGACCGCAAACATCGAGGCGGCCTGGCCCGACGCCACCGCCAGCGCGGCGACGCCGCCTTCGAGCTGGGCGACCCGCTGCTCCAGCACGTCGCTGGTCGGGCTCATGATCCGGGTGTAGATGTTGCCCAGCTCCTTTAGCCCGAACAGGTTGGAGGCGTGCTCGGTATCGCGGAACTGGTAGCTCGTGGTCTGGTAGATCGGCACCGCGACGGAATTGGTCGTCGGGTCGCTGCGGTAGCCGGCATGCAACACGATGGTTTCCGGATGCTTGCTCTCGGTCGGCATCGACATCTCCGTGGACGGGGCAGCGCTGCGTCACTTTGCCATGCCGGGCGCAGCGGCGTAAGCGCCATTTGGCGTGACGGCAACCTGGCGGGGCAACAGGCCGTTTCCCGCCCGACGAAGCAAGGAGGAGCCATGCGAAGCCGATCGTCGTGGATCGCCCCAGGGATCGCCGCAGGGATCGCCGCGGCTGTTGTCGTGGCGCTGGTCGTCGTCAGCGTCGGCAACTGGGAGCGGATCGGCGATGTCGGGATCGGGCTCAACGGGTGGATCGCGCTGGTGCTCGGAATCGTCGTGACGATGGCGGTCGGCATCGGGCTGATGGCGCTGATCTTCATCAGCAGCCGGCGCGGTTATGACGAGCCGCCGGGCAAGGGGAAATAGCCTGCATTTCTCGCAGAATTAATGACCGGCAATGCATCTTGCCGCTCTGTCATTTCAATGCTAGGTGGCGCGCTTCACGAAGAGGAAGCACCTTGAAACAGTCGAAAGCGGCCGGCGATGCCCCGAAATATGGGCGCGGAACCGGTGTCCCGAACCCTATCGACGTCCATGTCGGCAAACGCATCCGCATGCGCCGGCTGTTGCTCGGCATGAACCAGGAAACCCTTGCCAATGCGTTGGGCCTCACCTTTCAGCAGGTGCAAAAATACGAGGGCGGCGCCAATCGCGTCAGCGCGTCGCGCCTGAAGCAGGTGTCGGAAATCCTCGACGTGCCGATCCGGTTCTTCTTCGCCGATCTGCAGACGAACGACGCCGGTCAGTCCGCGGAAGAGCGCGAATGGCAGGAGCAAATGGAGCGGCCGGAGACGATTGAGCTGATCCGGCTTTACTACGCGATTGCCGATCCGGCGGTGCGCCAGCATTTCCTCGAGATGGTCAAGTCGGTCGCACGCCCGGCGAAAGACTGACGTCACGCCAGCTTGTGGTAGTCGCGGTACCAGGCAACGAAGCGGGGAATGCCCTCGGCGATCGGGATCTTCGGCTCGAAGCCGAGATCGCGCCGCGCCGGCTCGATATCGGCATAAGTCGACACCACGTCGCCCACTTGCATCGGCATCATATTCTTGACCGCGCTGCGGCCGAGCGCCCGTTCCAGCGTCGCGATGAAATCCAGGAGCGCCTCGGGCCGGTGGTTGCCGATGTTGTAGATGCGGTGCTCCCCGGCCGCTGCCGGCGGCCTGTCGGCGGCGGCGCAGATCGCGGCGACCACATCGTCGACATAGGTGAAATCGCGCCGCATCTCGCCGTTGTTGAAGACATTGATCGGCCGCCCGGCCAGGATCGCGTCGGTAAACAGATAATAGGCCATGTCGGGCCGGCCCCACGGCCCGTAGACCGTGAAGAACCGCAGCCCGGTGGCGGCGACGCCGTGCGTCTTGCAATAGCTTTCGGCGATCAGCTCGCCGGCGCGCTTGGTTGCGGCATAGAGCGAGACAGGATGGTCGACGCGGTCGTCTACGCTGTGGGGCTGCTTTTGGTTGGCGCCGTAAACCGATGACGAGCTGGCATAGACGAGGCTGCGCAACCCCTTGAGCCGCCGCGCGTTTTCCAGCACGACGACCTGGCCTTTGACGTTGGCGTCGATATAGGCGAGCGGATTTTCGAGCGAATAGCGCACCCCGGCTTGCGCAGCGAGATGGACGATGCGGTCGATGTCGGGGTGGCGCGCGGCCAGCGCGGCCATCGCCTCGGTATCGCTGACATCGAGCTTATGAAAGGCGAAGGCGTTGTGCCGTTCCAGCCGGGCGAGGCGGGCCCGCTTCAGCCCGACATCGTAGTAATCGTTGAGGGTGTCGATACCGATCACCGCCTCGCCAGACTCCAGCATCCGTGCGGTCAGGTGATAGCCGATAAAGCCGGCGCAGCCGGTGATCAACAAAGCCATGACCCGCGCACCATATCGGCACCGGCGGCCTCGGCGCAAATGCCGCCGCAGCGCCGCCAAGCGGCGCGAACCGTTTCCGGCGTGGCGGGAAATACGCTAAACCCTTGCCCGTCGTCGCAAATGGACTGAGCGGAATGTGCGGCATAGCCGGCTTGTTGCTACCGCGGGAATCGCTGCCGCGCGCCGAGATCGAGGTGCGGCTATGGGCGATGACCGGCTCGATCCGCCATCGCGGCCCCGATGATCAGGCGGTATGGACCGACGGGCTGGCGGGGCTGGCGCAGGCGCGGCTGGCGATCATCGATCTATCCGCCGCCGCCAACCAGCCGCTGTCCAGTCAGGACGGCTCGGTGTGGCTGACCTACAACGGCGAGATCTACAATTTCGCCGACATCCGCCGCGACCTCGAAGCGCTCGGCTACGTCTTTCGCAGCCGCGGCGACGCCGAGGTCATCGCCAATGGCTGGCACGCCTGGGGGCCGCGCGTGCTCGACCGCATGCGCGGGATGTTCGCGCTGGCCTTGTGGGATCGGCGCTCGCGCCAGCTGATCCTCGCCCGCGACCGGCTTGGCAAGAAGCCGCTCTATTACGCGCCGACTGCTTCCGCCCTGTTGTTCGGCTCCGAAATAAAGGCGCTGTTGACCTGGCCCGGGCTCGCGCGCACCCCGAACCTGACGGCGATCGACCATTACCTCAGCCTGCAATATGTGCCGGCACCGGAGACGGCGTTCGCCGGCATCTTTCGGGTGCCGGCAGCGCATTACCTGGTCGTGACCCCCGACGCCTCCGGCGGCTGGCGCGAGATGGAGCTCGTGCGTTACTGGCAGCTGCCGGAGCCGAATGCCGCCCGCGCCAAGCGCCCGGTCGCCGACCTCGAACGCGAGTTGGTGGCGCACCTCGATGAGGCCGTGCGGTTGCGGCTGATCGCCGATGTACCGCTGGGCGCGTTCCTCTCCGGCGGCATCGACTCGGCGAGCGTCGTCGCGACGATGGCACGGGTCGGCGGCGGCCGGGTCAAGACCTTCACCATCGGCTTTGGCGACAAGCGCTACGACGAGACCCGCTACGCCCGGATGGTTGCCGAGCGCTACGGCACCGACCATGAGGAATTCATCGTCGAGCCGGACGCGGCGGCGGTGCTGCCGCGGCTCGTCTGGCATTACGGCGAGCCGTTTGCCGACCCGTCGGCGATCCCGACCTACTACGTCTCCGAAATGGCCCGGCGCAAAGTCACCGTCGCGCTCAACGGCGATGGCGGCGACGAGGCGTTTCTCGGCTATTCCCGCTACCAGGCGATGCGCCACCTGTCGCAATTGGATCGCCTGCCGGAATGGGGCCGGCTGGCGCTGGCGCGGCTGCTCGCCTGCGCCCCGTCGGGACTTCAGCGCGAATTACGGCTGCCGCAGATCCGCGACATCCTCGAAGCCTCGGCCGGCCGGTCGGAGCAGCGCTATGCCGGCACCATCGTGTTCTTTGCCGAC
>JBBRPG010000238.1:0-3776 GCA_038228485.1 Alphaproteobacteria bacterium | reverse complement strand
AGCTGCCGGCGATGGCGAAGGCGGCCGGGGTCGAGAATGCCGCACCGTTCTATATCGACGCCGACAAGACCCCGAACCCCGGCGGCTGGCCGCAAGGCGGGGTCACCCGGCTGGAGCTGCCCAACGATCACCTGCAATACGCGATCACTTGGTTCGCGCTGGCCGTTGCGCTGATTGTCATCTACGTCGTCTATCATCGCAGGCATGCGTCCGAGCGCTGAACCAACCGGCGACGCAAAGGTTTACAGGTCAGTAGCGAGCGGCCATATCTCGCCCAAGGCGGGCCGGGGCCGATTTCCATTTAACCCGGCACGAGAACATTTCGAGGGGGACCCGTGATCGAGATAGGCGCCCGACAAGAGGCTCGCGAGCTCGACCGCGCCGCTGTGCGCGCCCGGTTCGAGGCAGTTCGCCACGAAAGCGAGGCGCTGGCCTCGCGTCTGACCCCGGAAGACCAGTCGATCCAGTCGATGCCCGATGTCAGCCCGACCAAATGGCACCTGGCGCACACGACTTGGTTCTTCGAGACCTTTATCCTCGGCCGTTTCGACCCGGCCTACCGCGTGTTCGACCCGGCCTTTCACTACCTGTTCAACTCCTATTACGAGGCCGAGGGCCCGCGTCACCCGCGGCCGCAACGCGGTTTGCTGTCGCGGCCATCCTGCGACGATGTCGCCTCTTATCGCGACCATGTCGGCGCGGCGGTGGCGCGGCTGATCGATACCGTGCCCGACGAGGGGTGGCGCGAGATGGCGCCGCTGATCGAATTGGGCCTCCATCACGAGCAGCAGCATCAGGAGCTGATCCTGATGGACATCAAGCATGTCTTCTCGCTGAACCCGCTGCTGCCGGCGTATCAGCCGCCGCGCCGGCGGGTGAGGGGCGCCGCAGCGCCGCTCGCGTGGGTCGAATTCGCCGGCGGGCTCGAGGAGATCGGCCATGACGGGCCGGCTTTCGCCTTCGACAACGAGACGCCGCGGCACCGGGTCTGGCTCGACCCGTTTCGCCTGGCGAGCCGGCCGGTCACTTGCGGCGAGTTCGCCGAATTCATCGCCGATGGCGGCTACGCCCAGCCGGAGTTCTGGCTGTCGGAGGGCTGGGCTACCGTCCAGCAGCAAGGCTGGGAGGCGCCGCTGTACTGGCGCGGCGAGGCCGATGCCTGGCGCGTCTTCACCTTGTCCGGCGAAAAGCCGCTCGACCCGGCCGAGCCGGTGGTGCATGTCAGCTTCTACGAGGCGGACGCCTACGCCAAATGGGCTGGCAAACGCCTGCCGACCGAGGCGGAGTGGGAGGTCGCCGCCCACGGAATTGTGGACCAGGACTCACCGCTCGCCGGCAATCTCGGGGATAGCCGGTGTCACCACCCCAGCACCGAAACCGCCGGCGGCGAGGGGCTGCGCCAAATGATCGGCGATGTCTGGGAATGGACCGCGAGCCCCTACACCCCCTATCCGCGGTTTCGCGCTCCCGCCGGCGCGATCGGCGAGTACAACGGGAAATTCATGTCGAACCAGATGGTGCTGCGCGGCGGCGCCGCGGTCACGCCGGGCGGGCATATCCGCGCCACCTACCGCAATTTTTTCCCGCCATCGGCGCGCTGGGCTTTTTCCGGGCTGCGCCTCGCCGAGGATGCGTGATGCCCGATGGATCGGCTTTCGCCTTCTACGACCTGGCTCCGGGCGAGGAGAGCTTTCGCGACGCGGTGCTGTCCGGGTTCTCGCACGCGCCGAAGACGCTGCCTTGCACGTTTTTCTACGATCAGCGGGGCTCGCAACTGTTCGAGGAAATCACCGCGACGCCCGAGTACTATCTGACCCGGGCTGAGCTGGCGATCCTGGAGACCCACGCCGGCGACATCGCCGCGCGGATCGGCCCGCATTGCCGGCTGATCGAGCTGGGCAGCGGCGCCAGCCGCAAGGTGCGGCTGCTGCTGAACGCGCTCGACCGGCCGCTCGCCTATGTGCCGGTCGACATCTCGCGCGAGCATTTGCGCGATGCGGCGGCGGGGCTTGCCGCCGATTTTCCCGGTCTGCAGGTCGCGGCGGTCTGCGCCGACTATACAAAGCCGTTCGATCTTCCCGCCGTTTCGGGGCCGCCGGGCAAGCGTGTCGGATTCTTCCCCGGCTCGACGATCGGCAATTTCGAACCGGCCGGCGTGGTCGCGTTCCTCACTCATTGCGGGCATCTGCTGGGGGCCGGCGCGGAGATGCTGGTCGGCGTCGACGTGAAGAAGGACAAGCGCATCCTTGACGCCGCCTATAACGACGCGGCGGGGCTCAACGCCGCGTTCAACCTCAACCTGATCCACCGCATCGCCAACGAGCTCGACAGCGACATCGAAATCGACAATTTCGAGCACTGCGCGTTCTACAACCCCGACGAGGGCCGGGTGGAGCTCTACATCCGCAGCAAGGAGGCGCAGAGCGTATCGATCGCCGGCCACCGCTTTTCGTTCGCGGCAGGCGAGCTGATCCATACCGAGAACTCCTACAAATACGCGATTCCCGAATTCCGCGAGCTGGCGGCGCGCGCCGGGTTCCAGGCGCTCGATACCTGGACCGACCGCGAGGGCAAGTTCGGCGTCCATTACCTGCGGCGGGATTAGGCGGTCGCACCGCCGTCGACCGGCAGCGCCGCGCCCGAGACGAACGAGGCTTCATCCGACAACAGGAACAGCGCCGCGTTGGCGACCTCCTCGGGCTTGCCGGGGCGGCGCATCGGGATCGCCTGGCTGCGCTGGATGACCAGCGCTTCCTTGTCCTGGGTCGGGTTCTGCTGGTCGGGGCGGACGACGAAGACGCGCAGCATCGGCGTGTCGATCGGGCCGGGGCAGACGGCGTTGACCCGGATGTTGTCGGGCGCGAGCCGCTTCGCCAGCGCGCGGACAAAGCCGACGACGCCGAACTTCGCCATCGAATAGACCGGGCTGAACCCCGACCCGACCAGCCCCGAGGTCGAGGCGGTGAAAAGCAGCGCGCCGCCGCCGCGCGCCCGCATCTCGGGGATCGCCGCCTCGGTCGTCACCAGCACGGTGCGCAAATTGAGCCCGATCGCGATGTCGAAATCGGCCATGTCGATGCCCTCGATCGCGGCGGGGCCGGGATGGCCGACATGGTTCCAGACGAAATCGAGCCCGCCGAACTTGTTGGCGGTCTCGCGCACGATGCCGCGGGCGAAATCGTCGTTGGTGAGGTCGCCCGCAATACCGATCGCCTTGCCGCCGGCGGCGGTGATCACCGTCACCACCGCATCGACCCCGGCCGCGTCGAGGTCGACCACCGCGACCGATGCGCCTTCCTTGGCAAAGCGCAGCGCGCCGGCCCGCCCCATGCCCGAGGCCGCCGCGGTGACGATGCCGATCTTTCCGTCGAGACGCATTGTTTCCTCCTAAGCCGCGCCGCCGCGGTCGCCGTAAAGCGCGTCGAGCGCGGGGCCGTAGACCGCACGGACCGCGTGGCGCCTGACCTTGAGCGTCGGGGTCAGCTGGCCGTTGCCGGTGGTGAATGGCTCGTTGGCGATGACGAAGCGGCGCACCCGCTCGACCGCGGGCAGCTTGGCGTTGACCTGGGCCACGATATCGCCGACCGCCTTGACGAACCCGGCATCGCTCGCCAGCCCGGCGAGGTCGGCCTCGCGTCCGGCGTGATGCTGGGCGAATTCGGGGTCGGGAACGATGACCGCGACCAGGTACGGCCGCTGGTCGCCGGCCACCATCGCCTGAGCGATCTCCGGGGTCAGCGTCAAGCTGGCCTCGACCTTGGCCGGCGCGATCATGT
>JBBRPG010000237.1:0-3821 GCA_038228485.1 Alphaproteobacteria bacterium | reverse complement strand
GCATCCGATCTTCGCCATCGATAAACCGATGCATGCCAAGCCCCCAAAGACTCCAAGCTGCGGGATTCTAAAGCAGCTGCACCCGCGACGGAATCGGTCGGGACCGCAAATCTCGTGCTCTTTTCACACAGGCTGGCCCCTATGCCGACATGCTGAGCCTGCGGTTCGACCGCGCCTGCCGCAAGCTCGGGCTCGACCGCCGTCACACCGAGCCGCTCGACACCACACTGTTCCGCCCACCGATGCAGAAAGGAGATCAGCTCGCGCTGTTCTGAGGATTTGCGCCTGCTGATTCACTGCAGAAGCAGGCAAAGCAGGCTGGTTGCAGATAACCGATTTTGTGCCCGGCGCGGCAGAAGTGAGGGGCCGGTGTTTGCTTTCGATTTCACCGAAACCAACTCTAAAGGGTAGGAATAGCCGAACAGCGCCACTAGTCTCCCCTGTGTCAGGCGGAGGCTGGATCGTGGCACGCGAACGGCGGCTCGAAGCGCATCAGGTGGAGGCGATTTTTCGCGCCTTTGCCGAGGTCATGCGCGAATTGCCGCCCGACACCGAGGCCGGTTTTCTCGACGGCGAAGGCGATCTCCGGTTGGCGCCCGATATCGGCCGCAAGCTGCGCACCGCCCGCAGCGTGCGCGATCTGCTGCGGCAGTTTCGCGAGGATCGCGCGGCGCAAGCGCGCGACGACGAGGATCGCAACGGCCCGTGACGTTTCTGCTGGTTGGCGGGGATTCGGCGATCGCCGTCGCGACCACGGCGGCGTTGCGCGGCGCCGGGATTGCCGCCGTCGCGACCACTCGCCGGTGCGACACGCTGGCAGAGGGCCGGGTGTTTCTCGATCTCGCGCCGCCGCTCGGCGATTGGCAGCCGCCGCCCGGCATCGCGGCCGCGTGCGTTTTCGCCGTGGCCGGGCACATCGTCGACTGCGCCCGCGACCCGGCGGCAACGGCGCCGGTCAACGTCGCCCGCACCATCGAGCTGGTCGAGCGGCTTGTCGGTCAAGGCATCTACGTCCTCTACCTCTCGACCGACAAGGTGTTCGACGGCACCCGCCCGCATGTGCCGGCCGATGCGTCGCTGGCGCCGGCCGGCGAATACGGCCGGCAAAAGGCGCGCACCGACGCGCATTTGCAGGCGATGATCGCGACCGGCGCGCCGGTCGGCATCCTGCGCTTGGCGCGCGTTGTCTCGCCGGGCATGACGCTGTTCCGGCGGTGGCGCGACGCGCTCGCCGCCGGCCAGAAGGTGCGGCCGTTCCGCGACATGATGATGGCGCCGACCCTCGCCGATGCCGCGGCGGCGATCCTGGCTCTGCTGCGGACGCGCGAATCCGGCGTGTGGCAGCTCTCCGGCCCGCGCGATGTCTCCTACGCGGAGATCGCCGGCTTTATCGCGCGGCGGGTCGGTGCCGACCCGACGCTGGTCGAGCCGGTCGCCGCCGCCTCGGCGGGGATGCCGGCGGGGGCGACCCCGCGCCACACGACGCTCGACAGCGGCGCGTTGGCGCGGTTCGGCATCGCCCCGCGCGACCCGTGGGAGGTGATCGCGGCGGTGCTTTAGATCACTCCCTCGTCCTTCAGCCCTTTCACGTCGCCGGCGCTCATCCCCAGCCACGAACCGAAAATTTCGTCGGTGTGCTCGCCCAGCAGCGGCGACGGCTTGATCTCCGGCGGCTTGCCGTCGAACCGCACCGGAAAGGTCGGCATGCGCAGATCGCCGTTCGGGTGGTGCTGGGTCTGGATGATGCCGCGCTCCTCGAAGCTCTTCTCCGCCAGCAGGTCGCCCGTATCCATCACCGCGCCCGCGGGTACCCCGGCCCCGCCGACGATCTTCATCACCTCGTGCTTGGTGTGCTGCCGGGTCCAGGCAGCCATCATCTCGTTCACCTCGGCCGCCCTGGCCAGGCGCTTGTCGCGGTCGAGGTATTCCGGGTCATCGGCCAGTTCGGGGCGGCCGATAATCTTTGCCAGCCGGCGCCAATGCTCGGGGTTGTTGTGGCTGTTGAAGATGTAGCACCAGTCGTTCGGCCCGCCCGGCTTGCATGGGAAGATGTCGTTCGGCGGCACCGGCGGGCCGAAGCCGGCGCGCCCGCGCTCCTGCGGCTCGCCGGTGCGTGCGAAATTGGTGAACGCGCCGCGTGTGTAGTTGAGCTGGGCGTCCTGCATCGCGACCTGCAGGCGCCGGCCCTTGCCGGTGGTGTTGCGCTCATAAAGCGTGGCGAGGATCGAGATCGCCATTAGCATGCCGGTGCCGGTATCGCCGAGGGTCGGGCCCGGGCGGACGGGCCGGCCGCCGACTTCGCCGGTGATCGCCATATTGCCGCCGGCGGCTTGCGCGATCATGTCGAAGGCAAGGCTGTGCTCGTACGGGCTGCCGGTGCCGAAACCCTTGACCTGGGCATAGACCAGCCGCGGGTTGAGCGCCGAGAGCACGTCCCAGCCGAGGCCCAGTTTCTCGATGGTGCCGGGCGCCATGTTCTCGATGAACACGTCGGCCTTGGCCGCCATCTCCTTGACCAGCGCCAGCCCGCGCGGCGACTTCAAGTTCACCGTCACCGACTTCTTGTTGGCGTTGTAGATCATGAAATAATAGGCGTCGGCGCCCGGCTTGGGGCCGGCGCCGAGGATGCGGCCGGGCTCGCCGCCCTTTGGGTTCTCGACCTTGACCACCTCCGCGCCCAGCTGCGCCAGCACTTCGGTGCAGGTCGGCCCGGCCTCGAATTGCGACAGGTCGAGCACCTTGACCCCGGCGAGGCAATTCGGTGCGTGGGCGGCTGCGGTCATGGCGTCACTCCCTTGGCGTGGTTGTATGCTAACGATAGCGAAGCTGGAGGGGGGATGCCATGCGCCTCACGCTCTATGAGAACTACCGCTTCGTCCTCTACGCGCCGTTCTACGCGGCGCATGCGACCGGCGCCTACGCGGCCGAGGGGCTGGAGGTCGAGCTGTTGCCGTCGCCGGGGCCGGGCAAGGCCGAGGCGGCGCTGGTGGCGGGCGAAGTCGACGTGATGTGGATGGGGCCGATCCGCATCATGAAGGCGCACGAGCAAGACGCGTCGTCGCCGATCACCGCCTTTGCCGAGGTGGTGTGCCGCGACCCGTTCTCGCTGGTCGGCGCCGCCCCCAGCCCGGATTTCCGCCTCGCCGACCTGCTCGGCAAGCGCTTTGCCAGCACCAGCGAGGTGCCGACCCCGTGGCTGTGCCTCGAAGGCGATCTCCGCGCCGCCGGCATCGACCCGGCGCGGCTCGACCGCGTTATCGGCCGTACCATGCAGGAGAATGTCGCCGGCCTTTCAACCGGCGAGATCGATGTCGCGCAGCTGTTCGAGCCGTTTGTCGAGCTGGCGGTGCGTAGCGGGAGCCATATCTGGCTGCCGGCGAGCGAACGCGGCCGCACCAGCTACACCGTGTTCGCCACCGCCCGGCAGCGCCTCGCCGCCGACCCCGAGCCGTTCCGCCGCATGGTGCGGGCGATCTACCGCACCCAGAAATGGGTCGCGGCCCAGCCGGCCGCGGCAATCGCCGCGGCGGTAGCCTCGTATTTCCCGACGCTCGACCGGGCGGTGCTGACCGGGGCGCTCGCCCGCTACCAGGCGCAAGGCGTGTGGGGCACCGACCCGATCCTTCCCGAAGCGGGCTTCGACTGCCTGCGCCGCGCGCTGCTCGCAACCGGCTTCCTCGCCCGCACCGTGCCGTTCGCCGACTGCGTCGACAATGCCTTGGCCGAGGAGGTCGTGGCAGGCTAGCCCCCTCCCTCACCCTCCCCCGCCTTCGGGGGGGGGAACCGCCAGGGCGCGCGCCCACCCCCCCCAGCCGGGGGGG
>JBBRPG010000236.1:0-4095 GCA_038228485.1 Alphaproteobacteria bacterium | reverse complement strand
TCGTGTTCGACGGTTTCCTCGCGCTCTACCAGGAAGACCGCGACGACAGCCCCGAGGACGAAGACAACCGCCGCCTGCCGCCGATGCGCGAGAAGGAACGGCTCGGCCGCGGCGCGGTGAACCCGAGCCAGCATTTCACCCAGCCGCCGCCGCGCTACACCGAGGCGAGCCTTGTCAAAAAGCTCGAGGAATTGGGCATCGGCCGGCCCTCGACCTATGCCTCGATCATTCAGGTGCTGCAGGACCGCGATTACGTGCGGATCGACAAGCGCCGGTTCGTGCCGGAGGACCGCGGGCGGCTGGTGACCGCTTTCCTCACCAGCTTTTTCGAGCGCTACGTCGAATACAATTTCACCGCCGACCTCGAAAACCAGCTCGACGACATCTCCGGCGGCCGCATCGACTGGAAGGAGGTGCTGCGCAAATTCTGGCGCGAGTTCTCCGGTGCGGTCGACGGCACCAAGGATCTGACCATCGGCCAGGTGTTGACCGCGCTCGACGAGGATCTCGGTCGGCATTTCTTCCCCGACGACGGGTCGGGCAAGGACGTGCGCCGCTGCCCGGTCTGCGAGGCCGGCAAGCTGTCGCTGAAACTGGGCCGGTTCGGCGCCTTTATCGGCTGCTCGAACTATCCCAATTGCCGCTACACCCGGGCGCTCGGCATCGAAAGCGAGGAAGACGGCAAGGCCGCCGCGATCCCCGATGCCCCGCTGGGCGCCGACCCGAACGGCCAACCGGTGGCTTTGAAGAAAGGCCCGTACGGGCAATACATTCAGCTCGGCACCGGCGAGAACGGCGACAAACCCAAGCGAGTCGCGTTGCCGAAGGGAATGGCCCCCGGCGATATCAATCTCGATATTGCCCTAAAGCTGCTCGCTTTGCCGCGCGAGATCGGCCGGCATCCCGAGAGCGGCGAGGCGGTTAGCGCCGGCGTCGGCCGCTTTGGCCCCTATATCAAGCACGGCACGAATTTCGTCTCGCTGAGCGGCGATGACGACGTGCTGAACATCGGCCTCAACCGCGCGGTGACCGTACTCGCCGAGGCCAAGACCGGCGGCGGCCGGCGCGGACCGCAATTGCTGCGCGAACTCGGCGCGCATCCCGACGGCGGCACCATCGGCCTCTATCGCGGCCGCTACGGGCCCTATGTCGGGCATGACGGGCTGATCGCGTCATTGCCCAGGGGCGCCGACCCCGACACCTTCACCCTCGATGCCTCGTTGCCGCTGCTCGCTGCGCAGAAGGCCAAGGGCAAGACCGGCCGCAAATCCCGCCCGACCCGCGCCGCCGCCTCGTCACGCAGCGCCCCCGCGACGGCGAAAAAATCTGCCGCGACGAAAAAGCCGGCGCCGCGAAAGGCGCCCGCGAAATCGAGAAAAACCTCATCGAACCGCCCGGCGAGCCGCCCATAGAGCCGCCCCAAGAGCCGACCGCCCGCGTCGTCGGCGTCTTCCACCGTGCGCGGGACGGCGGGCGGGTGGTGCCGGCCGATCGCCGCGACCGCGCCGAATATCATGTCGACAAGACCCATACCGCCGACGCGGCCGGCGGCGAGTTGGTCGTCGGCGAGGTTTTGCCGGCCCGGCGCTACGGCCCGCCGCGGCTGCGCATCATCGAGCGCCTCGGCCCGCCCGAAACGCCGGGCGCGATCAGCCTCATCGCCATCGCCGAATTCGACATCCCGCACGAATTTCCCGCCGCAGCGCTGCGCGAGGCCGGCGCCGCCCGCCCAGTCAGCCCGGAGGGGCGGGTCGATCTGCGCGATCTCGCGCTGGTCACCATCGACGGCAGCGACGCACGGGATTTCGACGACGCGGTGTGGGCCGAGCCCGATCCCGACCCGGCCAACCCCGGCGGCTGGCACCTCGTCGTCGCGATCGCCGATGTCGCCTGGTACGTCGCGCCCGGCAGCGCGCTCGACCGCGAGGCGGAACTGCGCGGCAACTCGGTCTATTTCGCCGACCGGGTAGTGCCGATGCTCCCCGAGACGCTGTCGAACGGGCTGTGCTCCTTGAAACCGGGCGAGGATCGCGCCTGCCTCGCCGCGCATTTGTGGATCGACGGCGAGGGCCGCAAGCGCCGCCACCGCTTCGAGCGTGCGGTAATGCGCTCGGCGGCGCGGCTGACCTACGAGCAGGTGCAGGCGGCGCGCGACGGCGACGGCAAGCTGCCCCTGCCCAGGGAGCGGCTCGACGCGCTGTACGGCGCCTTCGCCGCGCTCGACCGCGCCCGCGTCGCCCGCGGCGCACTGGAGCTCGACCTTGTCGAGTACCGCGTGACCCTCGGCCCCGACAATCAGCCGGCGGCGATTGCACCGAGACAGCGCCTCGCCAGCCACCGGCTGATCGAGGAGTTCATGATCCTCGCCAACGTCGCCGCCGCGGAGGAGCTGGAGGCACGGCGCCGCGCCTCTCTTTATCGTGTCCATGACGCGCCGGACCCGGAGCGCGTGGAGGCGCTGCGCCTGGCGCTCGCCGATCTCGACATCCCCGGCGTTGGCCTGGCCAAGGGCCAAGTCCTGCGCCCCGAGCTGTTCAACCGGGTATTGACCCGCATCGCCGGCAGACCCGAGGCCGAGCTGATCAACATGCTGGTTCTGCGGGCCCAGGCGCAGGCGGCTTACAGCCCGCAAAACATCGGCCATTTCGGCCTGACGCTGCAACGCTACACGCATTTTACCTCGCCGATTCGCCGCTATGCCGATCTCGTCGTCCATCGCGCCCTGCTCGGCGAGGCCCCGCCCGCAGACCTCGCGGCAGTCGCCGCCCACGTCTCGGCGACCGATCGCCGCGCCGCCGCCGCCGAGCGCGCCACGCTCGATCGCTATCGCGCGCGCCTGCTGGGCAGCCGGATCGGCGAGATCTTCGCCGCCCGCGTCAGCGGGGTGGCGCGCTTCGGGCTGTTCGTGGTCCTGGCCGAAAGCGGCACCGATGGCCTCGTTCCGCTATCGAACCTGCCGCAGGATTTCTACCGCTTCGATCCGGCGCGGATGCGACTCGCCGGGCGCCATTCGCGCCGCAATTTCGGGCTGGGCGATGCGCTCTCCGTGCGTCTGGCCGAAGCGGACCCGCTTGGCGGTCGGCTGATCTTCCGGCTCGAGGACGAGACAGCCCCGCCGGCGCGGCGCGCTCCGCCCGGCCGCGGCGCCCGGACCCTGCGGCGGCGGCGCGATACGCGGTAGCCGCTGTTGATCGCCACGCGGCGAAAAACTACTGTGCGGCTGCCACTGACGAGCCCAGACAACCGGGGACGCGCCGTCATCGGCGTACCAAGGACACAGGATTGCCGATAAGCGCGCGCTTGCTCTCGTCGATGCGCCGGCTGCGAGTGGTCGCCTGCCTAGCCACAATCGCGGTGCCGGCCGTCCTCGCCGCTTGCGGCGGCCGCGAGCAATCGCCGGCGAACAGCGGCGCCGCGACCGGGCATCTGTTCGCACGCGGGATCGAGCAGATCAGCGACCTCTATATCGAGCCGGTCTCGAACCGCAAACTGGTCACCGTCGGCGCGATGAACCTGTCGAAGCTCGACGACAAGCTCGGCGTCACCATTGGCGGTGACGTGCGCGACCGCGACCGGCTCGCCCTGACCTATCAAGGCGGCGAGGTCGCCGCGGCCCAGCTTCCCGCCGAAATCGGCGGCGCCGACGGCGGCGAGATCATCGCGCGGCTGATCGCCGCCGCAAAACAGGCCTCACCGAAGGTCGCAGCGATGCCGGAAGAGGCGATCGACCGCGCCGTCTTCGAAGGCATGACCGGGCTGCTCGACCGTTTCTCGCGCTATGCCTCGCCCGAGGAGGCGCGCGACCAGCGCGCGTCGCGCGACGGGTTCGGCGGGATCGGCGTCACGCTCGAAACCACCAGCGACGATTTCCGCATCACCGCGCTGACCCCGCAAGGCCCGGCCGAGCGGGCGGGAATCCGCGTCGGCGATCGGATCACCGCGATCGACGGCATTTCGACTGCCGGACGCCGTCCCGCCGAGATCATCCATCAGCTGCGCGGGCCGATGGCCAGCACCGTGATCCTGACCGTCGTCCGCACCGGCACCCCCGGCGCCCACGACTTTAAGCTCGAGCGCGCGCTCGTCGCGGTGCCG
>JBBRPG010000235.1:0-4168 GCA_038228485.1 Alphaproteobacteria bacterium | reverse complement strand
GGCAATGACGCGGCGATCACCGCCGAGGGCGCGTTGCTCGACCCCGACGGCGGGCTGGACAAGCCAACGCCACCGGCGGGTGACTATCGCTGCCGCGTCGTCGCCTTCGGCCCGGGCAGCGGAACGCGCGGCGGCTTCACCGCCTCGCCGACCGGCCAATGCCGGATCAATACGATCGGCGACGGGATCCTCGGCTTGTCCAGGCTCGACGGGCCGCAAAGGCCGATTGGCCGGATCTATCCGAGCCAGGGCGCCCGGCTGACCTTCCTCGGCACGCTGGCGGTCGGCGATGAATCCCGGCCGTTCGACTATGGCGTCGACGAGCAGCGTAGTCTCGTCGGCCTGGTCGAGCGGGTCGGCCCGGCGCGCTGGCGGCTGGCGCTGCCCCATCCGCCGTTCGGTGGCGCGTTCGAGGTGATCGAGCTGGTGCCCGGTAGCGGATGATACTGTTCCGGGCCGGTGCCGCTCAAAAACGCGATCTTCCTCGCGTTTTCAAACATACTTTCAGGCGGCGGCGAGCTGGTCGCTGGCTGCGTCGGCGAGGCTGGTGCCGTCGAGGATGCGGGCGGTGTCGTCGCGAACGATCATCATCGCCTTGCGGATCGCGCAGGTCGCTTCGTCGACGCAATCGGCACAGGCGCGATAGGCGGTGCGGCTGACGCAGGGCACCAGCGCAAGCGGGCCTTCGATCACCCGGATGATCTCGCCGAACGAGATCAGATGCGGCGCACGGGCGAGGCGATAGCCGCCGGATTTGCCGCGGGTCGTCTCGATGAACCCCGCCCGCTTCATTTCGGTCAGGATGATCTCGAGGAACTTGCGCGGAACGCGGGCCTCCTGGGCGATCAGCCGCAGAGGCACCGGTAGTCCGGGCGGCGCCTTGGCCAGCGCGAGGAGCGCGCGAATCGCATAACGTGAACGCTGGGTCAGCATTGCCCCGATATAGGACTGTCTGCGCCGAGCGAAACCCCCCTGATTCGGAGGGACTTTGTATTTCTCGCGCGATGCCCTATATTTGCCTCGCCGATCTTCGGAGCGGCTATGGCGATAAATGATGCCGTGTAATAGGCGCAGCGGACCCGGGGGCAGTACCCGGCGGCTCCACCACCCACCGCCCGCAAGACGGCGGATGACGGGGCCGAACCAGGATCGACGTGTGTTCAAAAGCGGTATTTTTTCCCGGCCTGAATGCGCCGTAAAACCGTTCAAAACCACAAGTGCCAACGATAACGAGGCGCTCGCGATTGCTGCGTAACTAAGTCCCTCACGGGATTAGGTTACAAAGCTTGAACGCGGTTCGGTCCGCACCGGGCAACAGAAGCGGAATCCAGCGGCCCGGGGGGCGCCGGGCAACAGAAGCCCCCCAATTTCTCCCGCACTGGTCGCCGCACTGGTCAGGGCAGCTGCGCGCCGCTATCCGGGACCCCCGTTCACAGCCGGACCCGTCGATGCCCGCTGCCATCCGCCGGTTCGCGCCGGATTATTTCATCCTCAGCCTGTTCGGCGCGATCCTGGTCGCGTCGCTGCTGCCGGCGCAGGGCGCGGCGGCCCACATCGTCGACATCGTCACGACCGCGGCGATCGTCCTGCTGTTCTTCCTCCACGGGGTTCGGCTGGAGCGCAGCGCGGTGATCGCGGCGCTGACCCATTGGCCGCTTCATCTCGTCATCCTCGGCTCGACGTTCCTGTTGTTTCCATTGCTTGGGCTGGGGCTGCACGCCGCGCTTCGCCCGGCAATGCCGGAACAGCTTTGGCTCGGCGTGCTGTTCCTCTGCGCCCTGCCGTCGACGGTACAATCGTCGATCGCTTTCACCTCGATCGCACGCGGCAATGTCGCCGGCGCGGTCGCGGCGGCGGCGACCTCGAACATATTGGGCGTGGCGCTCGCGCCGGTGATCGTCGGGCTGACCACCTCGGCCCACGGCATCATTTCGCCGAGCGGGATCGTCAAGATCGCCAGCGAACTGGTCGCGCCCTTCGCCATCGGCCATCTGCTCAGGCCCTGGCTCGGCGATTGGGCCGCGCGCAACAAGCGGCTGCTCACCTTCACTGACCGCGGCACCATCGTGCTGGCGGTCTACAGCGCCTTTTCGGTCGCGGTGAACGGCGATATCTGGAGCCAGATCCCGCCGACCACCTTGCTCATCCTGGTCCTGATCTGCTCGCTGTTGCTTGCGCTGGTGCTGCTGATCACCCGCTATGGCGCGCGGGCACTCGGCTTCAGCCGCGAGGACGAGATCGCGATCCTGTTCTGCGGATCGAAGAAGTCGCTCGCCTCGGGCCTGCCGATGGCGCGCGTGCTGTTCTCCGGTCCGGCCAATGCCGCGATGATCGGCGGGGTGATGCTGCCGCTGATCCTGTTCCACCAGATCCAGCTGATCGTCTGCGCCTGGATCGCGCGGCGCTATGCGGAGCGGGAATAGCCCGCAGACTCATAAGTGGGAATGTCCGCTACGGGGGGTGGTCTCAACCGGTCGCTGCAACACACTGTGCGAACTTCTCAGCTGGTGTTTGATAATGCAAAGTCTTTCGTGGTCGCTCGTTGAGTTGGCGGGCGATGGCGCTCAGCCTGGCCTGGGAGTGCAGCGACAGATCAGTGCCTTTTGGCAGATATTGTCTGAGCAGGCGGTTGGTGTTTTCATTCGACCCGCGCTGCCACGGGGAGTGCGGATCGCAAAAATAGACCGCGATGTCGGTCGCCAGTGTCAGGCGCGGATGGTCGGCGAGTTCCTTGCCGCGATCCCAGGTGAGGGATTTGCGTAGCTCACGCGGCAGCCTGTGGGCCTGTTTGATCAATGCCGAGATGACGCTCCGGGTGTCCTTGTTCGCAACCCTGGCCAGCATCACATAGCGTGAATGGCGCTCGACCAGGGTTGCGACGTAGCTGTTTTGCGATCCGGCGATCAGATCGCCTTCCCAATGCCCCGGTATGGCGCGATCCTCGACAGAGGCGGGTCTTTCGCTGATCGACACGGCATCCTTGATCTGACCGAGACCATTGCCCTTCAGGCTGGCATGCCGGGACCGGCGGATCGTGCGTCTCGCCCGCAAGTGATCGAGCAGTTCCTTCTTCAGAACCCCGCGCGCCTGGATATACAGGCTCCGATAGATCGTCTCGTGTGACACTTGCTTTTGCGCCTCTTGCGGGAACGCACGCTTCAGCCAGCCGGCAATCTGCTCGGGCGACCATTGGCGCCGCAACTTCATCGATACTGTGCGGCGTAAGCCAGGGTGGCAAGCCAGCTTGCACATCTTGGGTCGCAGAGCCCGGTCCCAGGCGGCCTGATCCGACCTGGCCGCCCGGTAATGCTCTGCCCCGCCACCACGCCTGACCTCACGACTGATGCTCGAAGCTGCGCGGCCAAGCTGGCGGGCAATCGCACGCAATGAGCGGCACGCGCTGAGCCCTCGCGATATCTCCTCGCGCTCGCCGAGGCTGAGAACCCGGTGGCTGCGCCTGCGTTCCGGCGGACGAATGCCGCCGGTCGGCGAGATCACCGAAAAGACAGATGATGACTCCCGGTCAAACCGCCGGCCGATCGAACTCATCGACTCGCCCCGTTGCCAACGATCCCAGATCTCTGACCGCTGCAAGGCCGTGTAATATATCCGCCGTCGTTGTCTCATCGCTTGCACTCCATCTCTCCACAAAGATTAGAGTGTGTTGCAACGACCGGTTGAGCCCACCACCCCTCACGGCCATTCAATTCGTCAGCAACGCCCGTTGGCAACGTCTGCTTGCATGCAGGGCGTATATCGGCGTGAACGACCGACTTTGGGTCGGAGCCGGCCATAGCTCATTTTCTGTGGTCATGTCCGCTGCTAGCATTCGTCCGCTCGGAAGCGGACCGGCAGCTTTACCCAACCCGGACGTTCGCGTTTATGGGTTCACCACCTAGTCGCCGGTGGCGCTGACATGGTCCCAAAGCGCCCGAGCGCGGCCCCGGATCGAGGTATCTCCGACGTCGATTTCGCGTGCGGAAAACCACTCCGCCATGGCTCGCTCGACGTCTGCTTGCGACTTTGGGTCCAAGTCGCCCCGATGGAGTGCTGCGGCAATTGATGCCCACATTGCGTCCCAATGTTCCGCGAGTGGTCTTCCCCCCTTCTTGGGTGGCGAGGTTGGTGTCGCTGTCTCGCTTATCGGGGACGCCGGCTCAGGCGGGGC
>JBBRPG010000234.1:0-4188 GCA_038228485.1 Alphaproteobacteria bacterium | reverse complement strand
GAAAGACGTTCTTCGCGATATCCAGACCGACGGTGATAATCTGCATGGGACGGCTCCTGCCCTCGAGGTGGTGCGATTGACGGTCGCCACCCTGGCACATCGCGATGCCGTCGGGTCGGGGGCCGTCCACCCCATCAAGCATTTCCGGTGCAGAGCATTTCATCTCTGCTCACATTGCCATAATGTCAAGGCTTCGCTTCCCTAAATCGCCCAAAAACCCTAGCGATCCAGCCAGACATCCTCCATCCGCCAGCCGTTGTAGATGCTGTTGACCATGATCGTCAGCCCCTTGACCGAGGGCTGCCAGCAGGTTGCCGCGTTGTTGTAGAAGATGATCGGCCGCGCGTCGTCACGCTGTAGGCGCTGGTCGATGTCCCAGACCAGTTCGCGGCGCTTTTGCTGGTCGGTCTCCATCGACTGGCGGTCGAACAGCGCCTCGATCTCCTTGTTGCAGTAGCCGGTGACGTTGAGCTCCGAGCCGCAGGCGTAGTTCTGGTAGAATTGCTGGTCGGGATCGTCGACGCCGCTGGCGCCCAGGCCCAGCGCGATGGTGTAGTCGCGCTTCGCCAACTTGGGGAACCACACCGCGGACTCGGCAAGTTCGAGCTCGCCGTCGATGTAGATCGTCTTGAGCTGGTCGATCAGGATCACCGCCGGGTCGCGCGCAATCGGGATGTTGCGGGCGGACACCTTGACCGCAAGCCGCCGATCTCGACCATAGCCGTGCTTTTCCATGATGGCGCGGGCGTCGGCCCGGTTCTTTTCGATGTCGGGACCATAGCCGGGCAGCGCCTTCAGCATTTCCGGCGGCAGCCCCCACACCCCATCGGGCGGCGGCAGCATCGCCCCGCCAATGCCGCCCTGGCCCTCGTCGAGGATATCGTTGAACGCCTTGCGGTCGAGGCTCAGCGCCAGCGCACGGCGGATGTCGGGGTTGTCGAAGGGCGGCTTGTCGCGGTTGACGTCGAGGTTGCGGCTGGCGTTCATCGACGCCGCCTGGCAGACCGCGTCCGGCGCCTGCGTCTTGATGTCCTTGAGCAGCGGCAACGCAACATCGAACGGCCAGGTCAGGTCGAACTTGCCGGTCGAGAAGGCGAGAATCGCGGTCGAGCGGTTCTGCACAATGGTGAATTCGATCCCATCGAGATAGGGCCTTTTCGGCTTCCAATAATCCGGGTTCTTCACCAGCTTGATCGATTCGTTGGGCTTGAACTCGACGAATTTGAACGGGCCGGTGCCGACCGGATGGGTGCGCATTTCCTGCGGCGGGACATGACATGGGTAGACCGGCGCATAGCCGGAGGCGAGCAGCGCGATCAGCGCCGGCTGCCGCCGCTTCAGCACGAACACCGCTGTGTCGTCGGCCTCGGCGACGACTTGCTCGACATTGCTGTACCAAGCCCGGCGCGGGTTGAGCCGCAGCTTGGCCGTGGCCATGCCCTGTAATAAATCCCAGGTGCATTTGACATCGGCGGCGGTGAACGGCTTGCCGTCGTGCCATTTGACGCCGCGGCGTAGTTTGAAGGTGAGCCTCGTGCCGTCGCCGCTGGTCGACCAGCTTTCCGCCAGGTCGGGGACGATCGAGTCGCGGCTGTTCTGCGCGACGTGCTGGTCGTAGAGCACGAGGTTGTTGAACACCGGCATCATCGGCATCGAGGTCGACAGGCGCGCCTCTTCCAGCACCGACATGCTCGCCGGGCTGTCGCGGTGATAGATTTTGAGGATGCCGCCGGATTTCTGCGCCAGCGCGGTATTGCAGAGGGTCAGCGCCAGCAGGAACGCCACGAGCGCAAGGCGCGCTCCCGAGCCGGCCGGCATCGCCCCGCTCACTTGTCGAGCCAGACCCCGGCCAAATCCTGGTTGATGAAGTGGCTGGGGCTGATCTTCCAGCCCTTGAGGTATGAGCGGTACGGGACGATTCGGTACCACCACGCCACCCAGATCTCGTGCGCCTCGGTGTCGACGACGTATTTCTCGAAATCGCGCATCAGCGCCCGCTGCTTTTCGAGATGGGTCTCGCGCAGCATCCGGTCGTAGAGCTCGACCTCCTTCTGGTCTTCGTACCCGCCGTAATTCGCCGCGTAGACCGAGGCCGGCAGGTAGGCCTGCACGTCGAGCAGCGGGTTCGGCACGCCGTGGCAATTGGCCTGCGAGACGACGTCGAAATTGCCGCTGCGCATCTGCTCGAGCCAAGGGCCGGTCGGCGCCATCTTCTGGGTGACGTGCAAGCCGATCTTGGCCCATTCGTCGATCATCCAGGTGCCGACGTATTTGTAGGGCTGGTCGACGTTGCGATTGAGGAGCTCAAGGTAAGTCCCTCGGCCCCCGCCTCTTTCAGCAGCCGCTTCGCCTCGGCCCGCGACTTCTCGATGTCGGGCCAATAGCCGACCAGCTGCTCCAGCTCCTCCTTGGTCGCGGCGAGCGGCGAGGCCGGGAACACGATCCCGCCGACCGTGTGCACGTTGGCGATCAGGCCCTTGCGGAAGTAATCCGGGTTGCGCGCGCCGGTGATCGACTGGCCGGCCTCGTAGCGGACGAACTTGAACGGCCCCGATCCCATGATGTTTTTCTCGAACCAGTGCGGGTCCTGGTCGAGCTTGACCTTGGGGTAGATCAGGCTGAACGCGTCGGCGAGCGCGGGCAGGAAGGCGTTGGTCGCGAATTTCAGCCGAAACACGACGGTCTGCGGATCGGGCGCCTCGACCTTGTCGACCATGCGGTAAAAGCTGGCGCGCGGGCTCAAGACCCCTTCGGGCGGGAAGATGATTTCGTTCCAGCTGGCCGCGACATCCGCCGCGGTCAACGGCGAGCCGTCGTGGAACTTGACCCCGTCGACGATCTTGAAGGTGTAGGTCTTGCCGTCATCGGTCGGCGTCGGCATCGCCGTGCACAGATCGCAGGTGAAATCGGTGGTCGAGCCCGGGTTGTCCGGGCGGCGGGGCTGGCCCTCACGCTTATGGCTGCGCCGGCGGCCGCGGCCGACATCCCCAAACCTGGCGGTACGCTCACCTACATGATCCCGGCGGACTCGCCGCCGAGCCTCGACGCGCATTGCGAGGGGCACCTTCGCGACGCTGCACGCGGTGGCGCCCTTCTACAGCGTCTTGATCCGGGTCAACCCGGCCGCAGTTCCAGTCGCTTTCGCCGACGGTGATCTTGTCCCCGAGCTCCTTGACCAATTCGTCGCGGGCCGAGGGCGGCAGCCCGCGGAACTCGATCGACGCGCGGTCGGCGCGCAGCGCGTCGACCCGGGTCGACTGCTTGTCGGCAAAGACGCCGTTAAAACCATCGAGATAGGGCATGCCAGCGGTCGATGGCAAGGCTGAGCGCGCGGCGCACGCGGACGTCGTCGAACGGCTTTTTCTTGTGGTTCGGGGTGATCAGGCTGCTCATCCAATGACAGAATTCCTGCCGCATGGCTTCCTCCCGGCCGATACCGCGGCTCGTGCGCGGCTTATGGCCGCAGCTTATCGGCGGACCGCGAACCTGACCAGCATGTAAGGATAAAGACTCGCGTCAGCCGCCAGTTCTCACCTCAAACCTCCCCCGGCGTGCGAGGAGCGGGAGCGCTCGCGAGGTCAAGCTGTACGGCTTGCGCTTCAATCTTCCAGCAGGATGCAGTGCTCGGGCGCAAAGGACAGCGTCACCGTCGCGCCCTCGTCGAACATCTCGGTCGGCGGCCGGCGCACGGTCAGTTCGCCGGCGGCCCAGTCGACGATGTACTGGATGAAGTCGCCGTGGAACAGACGCTGGCGGATCGTGCCTGCGGAACTGTTCGCCGCCGAATTGGCCCGGCCGTTGGGCGGGCCGTCGACCATGTCGATATAGGCGGTGCGGATCGCGACCTCGCTTTCGCTGCCGCGCGGCGCATGCGCGGCCCAAGCCTGCAGCGCCAGCCCGCCGGCCGCGTCGAACGCGACCGGGCCGGGATTGGCGGCGCCATTGCGCAGCGCGCCGCTGATCAAATTGGCCGAGCCGACGAAATCGGCGACAAACCGGTTCTTCGGCCGGTTGTAGATGTCCTCGGGCGTGCCGATCTGCTCGATCCCGCCGACATTCATCACGATGACCCGGTCGGAGATCGCCAGCGCCTCCTCCTGGTCGTGGGTGACATAGAGCGAGGTGACCCCGAGCCGGCGCTGCAGCGCGCGCAGCTCGACCCGCATCTCGGCCCGCAGCTTGGCGTCG
>JBBRPG010000233.1:0-4250 GCA_038228485.1 Alphaproteobacteria bacterium | reverse complement strand
TGTTAAAATTGCCCTCCCCCGGGCTTGTCCCGGGGGTCCACGTCTTTATTGGCGAGCGTTAGAACGGAAGACGTGGATGGCCGGGTCAAGCCCGGCCAAGGGCGGATAGAACTGACGGCACCGACCCATGCTCTCCTGGCTGCACATCACCGTTCCGCCGGCCCCGGCGCTGTTCGCGCAGCTGCTGGTCGGGCTGATCAACGGCTCGTTTTATGCGCTGTTGAGCCTGGGCCTCGCGATCATCTTCGGCCTCCTCAACATCATCAACTTCACCCACGGCGCCCAGTACATGATGGGCGCGTTCTGCGCCTGGTTCGTGTTGAACCTGCTCGGCATCGGCTATTGGCCGTCGCTGATCGTGGTACCGATCGTCGTCGGCATCGCCATCGAACGGCTGCTGCTGCGCCGCATCGCCCGGCTCGACCACCTTTACGGGCTCCTGCTGACCTTTGGCCTGGCCCTGGTCATCGAAGGAATCTTCCGCCAGCAATACGGGTCCTCTGGGCTGCCCTACACGATCCCCAGCGAGCTGGCGGGCGGCCGCAACCTCGGTTTCATGTTCCTGCCGATCTATCGCGGCTGGGTCATCGTCTTTTCGCTCGGCGTGTGTCTGGCCACCTGGTTCGTCATCGAGCGCACGCGGCTGGGCGCGCTGCTGCGCGCCGCCACCGAGAACGCGACCCTGGTGCAGGCTTTCGGCATCGACGTGCCGCGCATGGTGACCCTGACCTATGGCGCCGGGGTCGGCCTCGCCGCGCTCGCCGGGGTGCTGGCGGCGCCGATTTATCAGGTGAGCCCGCTGATGGGCAGCAACATCATCATCGTCGTCTTCGCCGTGGTGGTGATTGGCGGCATGGGCTCGATCCTGGGCGCAATCATCAGCGGCTTCGCGCTGGGGCTGATCGAGGGCCTGACCAAGGTGTTCTATCCCGAGGCGTCGAGCACGGTGATCTTCGTCATCATGGCGCTGGTGCTGCTGGTCAAGCCGGCCGGCCTCTTCGGGCGGGCGGCCTAGCATGAAGCGCCGCGACACCCTTATCTGGACGGTGGCGCTGATCGGCCTGGCGCTGGTCGCGCCCTATTTCCTCTACCCGCTGTTCCTGATGCGGGCGCTGTGCATGGCGCTGTTCGCCTGCGCCTTCAACCTGCTGCTCGGCTATGTCGGGCTGCTGTCGTTCGGCCATGCTGCGTTTATGGGCAGCGCCGCCTATATCACCGCGCATGCGGTCAAAGTGTGGGGCTTCCCGCCTGAGCTCGGCATCCTTGTCGGGGTGGCGGTCGCCGCGGCGCTCGGCGCGGCCTGCGGCTGGCTGGCGATCCGCCGGCAAGGCATCTATTTCGCGATGATCACCCTGGCGCTGGCGCAGATGATCGCGTTCTTCGCACTGCAAGCGCCGTTCACCGGCGGCGAGGACGGCATCCAGGGGGTGCCGCGCGGGCACCTGCTCGGCTTCATCGACCTCGGCCACCCGCTGACGATGTATTATTTCGTGCTGGCGATGTTCCTGATCGGCTTCGGCATCATCGCGCGGACGATCGCCTCGCCGTTCGGCCAGGTGATCAAGGCGATCCGCGAGAACGAGCTGCGCGCGGTCTCGCTGGGCTACCGCGCCGAGCATTACAAGCTGCTGGCGTTTGTGCTGTCCGCCGCGCTGGCAGGCCTCGCCGGTTCGACCAAGTGCCTGGTGCTGCAATTCGCCTCGCTGACCGATGTCGATTGGACTACCTCGGGCGAGGTGGTGCTGATGACGTTGGTCGGCGGGGTCGGAACGTTGCTCGGGCCGGTAGTCGGCGCTTTCATCATCATCACCATGGAGATGTACCTGGCGCAGACCGGATCGTGGGTGACGATCATCGAGGGCATGATCTTTGTCGTCTGCGTGCTGACGTTCCGCCGCGGTATCGTCGGGGTCATCGCGCCCTATGTGACCGGGGCCGGCTCGCAATCGACCGCCGCCGAGCCCTCGACGGAAATGCCCTAGCTTCGCCAGCGCAGGATGCGCGGCTTGACCGGGTTCTCGAACGGCCGACCCTCGGCGCGGGCGCGGCGGTATTCGCGCTTCAGCTGGTAGTACCAGCGCGCCTGGGTGTCGGCGTCATCGATCAGCGACAGCACCGGGTCGAAGCGCAGCCCCCTTTGCTGACGCGCCATGATCCCGCCGTCCTGGTCGAGGAAGGCGCGCACATACGGCCGCAGCAGCGGCTTCAGCGCCGACAGCCACGGCGCCGTCCAATAGATGCAATGGTTGATCTCGCTGGTCCGCTCGTCGACCGGAGTAATCGCGGTCAGATTGCCGACGAAATAACGCCCGGCCCAGACCCGCTCGACCCGCACGCTCGGCAGGCGGAAGGCGATCTCGGTCTCCGACCCGCCGCCGAGCAGGAGCTTATAGGCGCGCGAATTGGCCGACGGTGCGTGCCGGCTCATCGTGAAGCCCCAATCGGAGGGCGCGAACGCCTTGTCCTTCTCGTGCGCCGAATGGGCGCCGCGCCACCACCAGGCGCGATGCACGAACGGCCCGTGCGCCGGGTCCATCAGCCCGACTACGGCGTGGTCGATCGCCGCGTCGAAACGCACGGTCTCGACCAGGCGCGGGGCAATACCGGCGGCGAGGCCGTCGATCACCGGCACCGGCGGCGCGGCGGTCGGGTCGGTTCCGAAATAGACCCAGATGTTGCCTTGCACCTCGGCCGCCGGATAGCGCGCGACCGAGGCCTGGGTAAGATCGAATTTCTGCCCGGCGACCAGCGACGGGATCGCGGTGCAGCGCCCGTCCGGGGCGAAGCGCCAGCCGTGGTAGCAGCATTCGACCGCGCCCTTGTCGAACCGCCCCTCCGACAGCGGCATGCCGCGATGCGGACAGATATCCCTGAGCGCGAAGACCGCGCCGGCGGCGTCACGGCCGAGCAGCACCGGCTCGCCCAGCATGGTGCGGTGGACGAGCCGGCCGCGCACGACCGCCCTGCCCGGCGCGGCGTAGTACCACGCCTCGCGCAAGGGTGCGGCAGCAGCATCGGGCTCACGCTGTGGCGGCATCGTCATTGGGCCGGAATAGCGCGCCCCGCCTGCCGCCGCAATCGCGCCGCTATGCTGCGGGGGCCGCAGCGGTTATTTTCCGGGCAGTTGCCCCTGACAGGTTGAGCCGCAAGCCTTGCCCGGCCTCCGCATCATCCGCCATCCCGGTTCCAGCGCCCCTTACCGGCGCGGCGCGGTGCTGGCGATGGGCAATTTCGACGGGCTGCACAAGGGGCACGCGGCGCTGATCGGCCACGTGCGCGAACTCGCCGCCACAGCTGACGTGCCGACCGCGGTGCTGACCTTCGAGCCGCACCCGCGCAATGTGTTCATGCCCGGCAGCGAGCCGTTTCGCCTGACCCCGTTCCGGGTCAAGGAACGCGAGATCGCCCGGCTGGGCGTCGATTTCCTGTTCATCCAGCATTTCGACCCGGCCTTCGCCCAGAAAAGCGCCGAATCGTTTATCGACGAGGTCATGGTCGGAGCGATTGGCGCGACGCACATTGTCGTCGGCCACGACTGCACCTTTGGCAACCGCCGCCGCGGCACGCCGGAATTGCTGCGCGAGGCCGGCAAGACGCGCGGCTTTGAAGTCACGGTGATCGAGCCGGTGAGCGGCGGCGGCGCTGTCTATTCCTCGACCCATATCCGCGAACTGCTGCGCGCCGGCAAGCCGCGCGAGGCTGCGGCGCAGCTCGGACGGTTCTGGGAGATCGACGGCCGGGTCGCGCTCGGCGACCAGCGCGGCCGCACCATCGGGTTCCCGACCGCCAATCTCGGGCTCGGCGAGTACCTGCGCCCGGCCTTCGGGGTCTATGCGGTACGGGTGTCGGGTGACGGCCCGGACGATCCGCTCGGCGGCCAGACCATCGACGGGGTCGCCAATCTCGGCCTGCGGCCGACGGTTGACACTTTAGTGCCGCGGCTCGAAGCGCATCTGTTCGATATAAACACCGACCTGTACGGTCGGCATCTGCGGGTGGCGCTGGTCGATTTCCTCCGCCCTGAGCGCAAATTCGCCGGCTTCGCCGAGCTCAAGGAACAGATCGGCGCCGATGCGCAGAGGGCCCGCGAGATACTGGCGGCGGAGCCGCGCTAGTGGATAAAATCTGACGGAAGAGTCCGATAGCGGATTCCCGTGTGTTCGCGGTCATGCGAGTCTGCGGGATGCGCACCGGGATCACCGTCGATGTGAAAGCCGCCGATCGTGCTCGTCTTGAAGCGATCGTCGCGG
>JBBRPG010000232.1:0-4299 GCA_038228485.1 Alphaproteobacteria bacterium | reverse complement strand
TCGGGGTCCATCGAGCCGAAATTGCCCTGACCGTCGACCAGCGGCAGGCGCATCGACCAGTCCTGGGCCATGCGCACCAGCGCGTCGTAGATCGAGCTGTCGCCGTGCGGATGGTATTTGCCCATCACGTCGCCGACGATGCGCGCCGACTTGCGGTACGGCTTACCGGAAACGTAGCCGCCCTCGTAGGCGCCCCACAGAATGCGGCGGTGGACCGGCTTCAGCCCGTCGCGAACGTCGGGCAAGGCGCGCGCCACGATCACGCTCATCGCGTAATCGAGGAAGCTGGTCTTCATCTCGGCAACGATCGAGATCGGCTCGATATCGGGGGTCGTCGGCGTGCTGGCCAAGGGGCTGGTCTACCTGTCGGGAACGGCGCTCATCGGCCTGCCGCACCCTAGACGGGGCTGTCACAAAATACCAGTTTTTTGCGGTGCGCAGGCGGGGCCGCCGTCGTTGCGGCGGATGGCGGGCGACTTGCCGCCGGCCCCTGACTCCTAGTGGCCGAGCGCGGCGTTTACGGCCTTGCCCTTGTCCGCCGGCAGGTGGGCGGCGAACTGCTGGATTACCTGCGTGAGCACGGCCTGGACCTGGTGCTCCGACATGCCGTCGAGCCGCTGCGGTGCCGGGTCGCCATCATGGATGCGATGCCAGAGTTCGATGATCCACTGGATGTCGTTTTTGTGGATCAGCCGGTATGGGGGTGAAGCCATTGTCCTCGTCCTTCCCAAGTCGGGCGAGCCGATCCCGCCCAGCGGAACGATACCAAAACTTAGTTAAGCGACGTTGACGAAGCGCCGCACCGAGGGGCCGGACTTTCCGGCACGGTCGCCGGGATGCTAGGGCAGCGCCATGCAACCAATCCACATCATCGGCGGCGGGCTCGCTGGATCCGAAGCGGCGTGGCAGGCCGCCCGCGCCGGGGTGCCGGTCATCCTCCATGAGATGCGCGGCACCGAGGGCACGGCGGCGCACCACACCGACAAGCTTGCTGAACTCGTGTGCTCGAACAGCTTCCGCTCCGACGATCCCGAGAACAACGCCGTCGGCCTGCTCCACCGTGAGTTGCGTGACCTCGGCTCGCTGATCATGCGCTGTGGCGACGCGGCGCGCGTGCCCGCCGGGTCGGCGCTGGCTGTCGACCGCGACCTATTCGCCGACGCCGTCACCGCCGCGATAGAGGCCGAGCCGCTGATCGAATTGCGCCGCGAGCGGATCGACACGCCGCCGCCGGAATGGGGATCGGTGATCATCGCCACCGGACCGCTGACCGCCGCGCCGCTAGCGGAAACCATCCGGGCCAAAACCGGCGAGGACGCGCTGGCGTTCTTCGATGCCATCGCGCCGGTGATCCACTTCGACTCGATCGACCTCGACATCGCATGGTTCCAGTCGCGCTGGGACCGCGGCGACACGAAGGACTACCTCAACTGCCCGATGAGCCGGGAGCAATATGGCGTCTTCATCCAGGCGCTGCTCGACGGCGAGAAGACCGAGTTCAAGGAATGGGAGGCCAACACCCCCTACTTCGATGCCTGCATGCCGATCGAACGCATGGCCGAACTCGGCCCGCAGACCGCGCGGTTCGGGCCGATGAAGCCGGTCGGCCTCAAGGATCCGCGCGTCGGCAAGGGCGTCTATGCGGTGATCCAGCTGCGGCAGGACAATGCGGCGGGGACGCTGTGGAACATCGTCGGCTTCCAGACCAAGCTCAAGCACGCCGAGCAGGTCCGCATCTTCCGCACCATCCCGGGGCTCGAAAAGGCCGAGTTCGCGCGGCTCGGCGGGCTGCACCGAAATACCTTCATCAAGTCGCCGGTGCTGCTCGACGAAAGGCTGCGGCTGAAGTCGGAGCCGCGGCTGCGTTTTGCCGGCCAGATCACCGGCTGCGAGGGCTATATCGAGAGTGCCTCGATCGGCTTGCTGGCGGGTCGCTTCGCCGCTGCCGAGGCGCGGGGGGAGACATTCGACCTGCCGCCGGGCACGACAGCGCTGGGCGCGCTGCTCGGTCACATCACCGGCAATGCGACCGCCGACACCTATCAGCCGATGAACGTCAACTTCGGGCTGTTCCCGCCGCTGCCGGAGCGGGTCCACAAGAGCGTCCGCAAGGCCGCGATGGTGGCGCGGGCAAAGGCCGATTTCGCCGGCTGGACAGGAACAAATTACATCATGGAGCTACGCCAATGAAATGCCCGCACTGTGGCGTAGAGTTTTTTGATAAGTGGCTCAAAACATCAGTTAACAAACTTGATGCGGCAGTTTTTGTCGACTCGAGGGGTGATGAATATTCCATTGACCCTTATGTCAAATCTACGGTTTGCGCAAAATGTCGGCGACCAACATTCAATTTTGTGATCGAACATGGGACGCATGACGAGGTGTTCTATAGCTCTCAAATATATCCGCGCGGGGGGAATATGCCTGGCCCACCGCCAGAACTCCCTGCAACCATTGCCTTGGATTACGTTGAAGCCAACGAAGTGTTATCAGTTAGTCAAAAGGCATCGGCAGCGTTATCACGCAGGTGCCTTCAAGCAGTACTGTCTGCGCATGGATATCCAGGACGCGATCTAGTCAAACAGATTGAGTCTGTTATTAAAGAGGCAGATAGCACCAAAGCGCTACCCCCGTCGCTCCGCGAGAATATTGATGCGATACGAAATTTTGGTAATTTTTCAGCGCACCCGATTACCGATTTGTCGACGCTGCAAATTGTCGACGTCGAAGAGGGTGAGGCCGAGTGGTGCCTACAATTACTCCTCGACTTGTTCGACCATTTTTATGTAGCGCCCGCCCGTGCTGCTGAAAGACGAGCCGCTCTTGCAGCAAAATTAAGTGCAGCAGGAAAGCCGCCGATGAAAGCGTAGACGTCATCACCCCTCGTCGGGCTGCGGCGCTTCCTTCTCCGGCGGCGGACAGTTGATCGCGCGCGGGCGGTGCTTGACCGCGGTGGTCGCGAACTCCGCCGCGTCGAGCTTGCCGTCGTGCCCGGTATCGGCGGTCGCGAACTTCTTCGCCGCCTTGGCGCTGTATTCGTCGAAGCTCAACTTGCCGTCGCCATTGAGGTCGAGCTTGGCGAACGCCTTGCGGCGCGTGACGAAATACTCGTCAGTAGTGATCTGGCCGTCGCGGTCCTTGTCGTAGCGGTTGAAGCGCCGCGCCTCGCGGTCGGCGGGCGTGACGTTGCTGACCGGGGCGACGAGCGGCGCGGGTGCGTCGGCGGCCGCCAGCGGCTGGCCGGCATAGGCCGGCGCGGTATAGGCGAGGGTGCCCGGCGGCGGCGGGCGCAGCCACAGATAGACCGCGACGCCGCCCAGCATCGCCATTGCGACCAGCGCGAGACCGCGCCGAACAGCCGGTAAATTCATGTCTGCCCCCGAAATTTGCGCGACCCCGCGCTTGGTTTAGCCGCGCCGGCGGCGCTTGTCAGCGGCCGATAAGCGCGGCGCGCAGCAGCGTCCATTGCCGTGCAGCGGCGGCGCGCGGCTCGGGTCCGTCCCCGCCCCGCGCGACGTCGCGGCGACCCAGCGCGGCGAGCCCGGCGAGCGGACGCAACGCCTTCGCGGCGCGCGGTACCGTCACACTTTGCGCGCTCTGCCCTTGCCGGGCCATTTCACCGGCCGCCCAGTTGGTCAGGAGGACGGCGCCTGTCGCCTCATCGCCGCCAAGCAGCTTCGCCAGCACGCGGCCGACCGCGCTGCCGCGTAGCCCGATGTGGCCGGTATCGTCGCCGTCGAGTAACGCCAGCCACGCATCTTCGAACCCGGCCAGCATAGCGCCGCTGACACCGTGCGGCAGCACGTCCGCTGCCAGCGCCTGCAGCACCGGCTGGGCCGGAACCTCGCGCTCCAGCGCCTCCAGCCGCTCCCGCCACCACGCCAGCCGGATTCGGCCGATCATCGGCTCGGTGGTCGTCGCCACGACCTTGGCCAGCTCGAGGTCGAGCGCATGGACCGCGAGCAGCGCCGGGCGAACCGGCTCTGGCGCATAAAGTGTCGCCAGCCAGCGATCGCGGTCGGCCTCCCGGACGAACGCGGCAACCGCGTTCATCGGCTCAGCGCGTCAGCCGCTTGTAGGTTAGCTTGGTCGGGCGGTCGGCGGCATCGCCCATGCGGCGGTGCTTGTCGGCCTCGTACGCCTCGAAATTGCCTTCGAACCACTCGACGTGGCTGTCGCCTTCGAAGGCCAGGATGTGGGTTGCCAAGCGGTCGAGGAAGAAGCGGTCATGGCTGATGACCACGGCGCAACCGGCGAACGATTCCAGCGCCTCTTCGAGCGCGCGCAGGGTTTCGACAT
>JBBRPG010000231.1:0-4348 GCA_038228485.1 Alphaproteobacteria bacterium | reverse complement strand
CCACCGCCTGGCTCCTCCTCGCCAATCTCCGCCTCCTCTCCCGCCGCCTCGCAAAAGCTTGAGCGCAAATGAACCATTTCGAGTCAGACTCTGAGGTGCTCGCGTAGCGAGCCTCGAAGGACGCAATGACGATGCAAACTACTCCTGCGGGCGGTGGCGCTTGACCGCTTCGGGGTTGGTCGAGTCGGCGCCCATATAGACCCCGCGCTCCCAGCTCCGTTTGAGCGGGTCGGAAACCTTCAGCGCCATCTTGCCGATTTGCGGGATTTCGATCTCGACGGTCTCGCCGTCCTGCAGCGCGCCCAAGCCCTCGTGGTTGGTGCCGCAGGCGATCAGATCGCCCGAGTTCAACGTCATCACCGTCGAGGCGAACTCGACGAGTTCGGGCACACGATGCTCCATGTCGTCGGTGTTGTAGTGATGGCGCAGCTGGCCGTCGTTCCAGAAGCGGACGGTAACGTCGTTGGGCTTGGGGATTTCGTCGGCGGTGGCGATGCACGGACCGATCGGCGCAAAGGTGTCGAACGACTTGCCGAGCCAGCTACCGGCCTTCCAGGTGCGCCTTCCCTCGCCACGCGCCGACACGTCGATGAGGCAGGTGTAGCCGAACACGGCGCTGCGCCAATCCTTTTGCGCCACCTTCTTCGCCGGGCCCTTCATCACCAGCGCCAGCTCGGCCTCGTGCATGAAGATCCACGGCTCGGTCATCTCCGGCAGCACGATGGTGTCGCCGGGGCCGACCACCGCCTCGGGGTTCTTGAGGAACATGTTGAGCGCGCGCGCCTCGCGCTGCGCGTGCTCCCAGTAATTGGCGATGCAGCAGAGGATCTTGCCGGGCCGCGGCAGCGGCGGGCGCAGCCGCACGGAATCCGCCGGCGCCGCTTCGCCCGTGTCGGCGAGCTTCTCCAGCGCCGGGCGCAGCCGGTCGAAATTGTCGATGATGTCCTGCATCGTCAATTGCGGGGTGTGGCCGCGCTCGGCTGCTTGGGCGATGCCGACGACACCGCGCGCAGTCATCAGCCCCGGAGTCGGCTCGCTGTGACCCGCATCCTCGTACAGCACCAGCTTCATCGCCGCCTCCCGGTGGTCGTCTTTGGCCGGAGAGTAGCGGCTCCGCCGCGATCCCGCCACCGCGCCGCGGCGCAAACGCCGTCTCGACAATCCCTCGCTTTCCGCCGAATATCGGCGGTGTGCCAACCCGGACGCCCGAGGGATGTAATGGGCCGCTACGGACCGTTCCTGAGCCTTCGTCGACTGTCGGCGGCGCCGCCGCTGATGAGCCTCCTGGGATGAGCAAGGCCTTCGTCAAGGAATCGGATGACGAGGACGATCTGCCCGACGAGCCGCTCGAAACGCTGGCTGCGCTGCCGGCGGGCGCGAAGAACTACATCACTCCGGACGGGTTGCGCCGGCTGCAGGACGAGCTGAAGCACCTGCAGCAGATCGAGCGGCCCAAGGTGGTCGATATCGTATCGTGGGCGGCCGGCAACGGTGACCGCTCGGAGAACGGCGACTACATCTACGGCAAGAAGCGCCTGCGCGAGATCGATCGGCGATCGCGGTTTCTGGCAAAGCGGCTGGAGATCGCCGAGGTGGTGGACCCGGCACGTCAGGCGCATCTCGACCGGGTGTTCTTCGGCGCAACCGTCACCTACGCCAACGAGCGGGATGAAGAGCGCACGATTACCATCGTCGGGGTCGACGAGGTCAATGCCGATAACGGTAAGGTCAGCTGGGTCTCACCGGTCGCCAGGGCACTGATGAAGGCGCAGAAAGGCGACATCGTCGAACTGCGCACCCCGCGCGGTACCGAGCCGATCGAGGTGGTCGAGATTAGGTACGACATTGGCACGAGCAGTAGCTAATCAGACATGTGGTCAGGGTAGGCCGGATTGCCGCGTTGTCGGAATTTTTGGCATGAGTGGCTTCGCCAACGTTCGCCACGACGGCTGGGAAGGTAGACTTGCTCCGCGGCGGGGGTTTCCGTAAACCACGCCGATGGTCGCCCAGCCGTTCAGCCCGTTGTCCTTAAGCGCGGACCGTCCCCCGGAGGATGAGATCGCGCCGCTGGTCTGGGTGCTGCATGACGGCAAGGCCGGGATGGCGAGCCAATCGGTCGGCCTTGCCAAGGCGACCGGCTTCCCGTTTGTCGAAAAACCGCTGACCATCCGATTGCCGTGGGCTTGGCTGCCGCCCCAGATGTGGCTGGCGCCTTTCGGGCTCGATCCGCTGGCGGCGGTCGGGCACGGCGCGGCGCGCCTGCGCCCGCCATGGCCCGATCTGGTCATCGCCTGCGGCCGCAACGCGGCGATGCCGGCGCTGGCGGTCAAGCGCGCCGCCAATCAAATTTCAGGGGGCGGGCGCGTGATCGCCGCTCAGGTGCAGGACCCCGGGGTCGGGCGCAGCGAGTTCGACCTGATGTTTGTGCCCGAGCACGACCGGCTGCGCGGGCCGAACGTCGTCGTCACCAAGGGTGCGCTGCACCGCGTCACGGAGCAAAAACTCGCCGCGGAACGCCAGCGGTTTCCTGAATTGGCGAACCTCCCGCGGCCGGTTCTCGCGGTGCTGATCGGCGGCTCCAACCGCGCCTATCGGCTGACCCCGGCGCGGCTCGGCGAGATCGCCGACGCCATTGCCGCGAACCTGCGCGCGACCGGCGGCTCGGTGGTGTTGACCCCGTCGCGGCGTACCGGCGCCGATGGCGTCGCCCTGCTGCGCGAGCGGCTGGCGGGTTTGCCGGCGCGAGTGTGGGACGGTACGGGCGACAACCCCTATTACGCCTATCTTGCGGCGGCCGACGCGGTGCTGGTCACCGCCGACTCGGTGTCCATGATCAGCGAGGCGGCGGCGACCGGAAAGCCGGTGCATATTCTCGGCCTCGCCGGCAATGGCGGCAAGTTCGCCCGCTTTCACGACACGATGCGGCGGGCCGGGATAACCCGGCCTTTTGCCGGACGGATCGAAAGCTGGAGCTACGCGCCGCTCGACGACACGGCGCGCGCCGGGGCCGCGCTACGCGCGTTGGTGCTCGGCCGACTGGCCGCCAGAGGGGCGGCGTGATCGCGCCCGAAATCAAAGGCCCGGCGATCTACGGCGCGCTGACCGTGTTGAGCCTGGTGTTGTTTCTGTTCGTGCCCGGCATCGATACCGCTTTCAGCCGGGTATTTTACAGCTCGGACAGCGGGTTCTGGCTCGCGGCATGGCCGCCGCTGCAGTGGCTCGCGGGGTCGATCCGCTGGGTTACCTGGGCGATCGTGTTGATCGCCGTAACCGGATGGCTGTGGCTGTGGCTTACCGGCAAGCCGCTGTGGCGGCTCGACCGCAAGGCGCTGATCTTTATCGTCGCGGCAACCGTGATCGGCCCCGGCATCATCGTCAACACCGTGCTGAAGGACCATTGGGGCCGCGCCCGACCGGTACAGATCGAGGCGTTCGGCGGCACCAAGCACTTCACCCCAGCGCCGCTCCCCGCCGACCAATGCGCGCGTAATTGCGCGTTTGTCTCGGGCCATGCCGCGCTCGGCTTCTCGCTGGTGAGTTTCGCGTTGCTGCTGCCGGCGGGGCTCGCGCGCCGGAACGCGATCGCCGCCGCGCTGGCCTTTGGCGGTCTTGTCGGGCTCGGGCGCATTGCCGCCGGCGGGCATTTCCTTTCCGATGTCGTCGATGCCGGGCTGATCGTCTTCGGGGTAAGTTGGCTGCTGCATCGCTGGCTGGTCGTCCATGACGGATTTGCGCCGGTGACGGCATGGATCCGCGGCCTGTCCCACATGCCGGACGGGCGCCGCATCTTGTGGGCCGCGGGGATCGTCCTTGGCGAAGCCCTCTCGATCATCTGGATCGACCGCCCGCTCGCCGATTTCTTCCACGCCAAGGGCGCTCCGATTAAGCCGTTCTTTGCCGCGGTCGAGCGGTTCGGCCTTGGCTGGCCCTATTTGGTGCTGAGCGCAACCGCCTTTGCGGTGCTGCGCTGGGGCGGTTCCTGGGAGAAGCTGCGCCCGCGCGCCACGGCCATGCGCGAAGCGGCGGTGATACCCGGCTTTTTCTTTGCCGCGATCGGCGCCTCTGGCCTCGTCGTCGATCTGCTGAAAGTTGTCGTCGGCCGCACTCGGCCGAAGTTGTTGTTTGCCACGGGCACCTACGATTTCGGCTGGTTCGGGCTGCGCGCCGACGACTGGTCGTTTCCGTCGGGCCATGCCGCAACCGCGGCGGCGCTGATGGCCGCGCTGTGGTGCCTGTGGCCGCGTCCGCTGTGGCTTTATGTCTTCGGGGCGGCGCTGGTCGCGGCGAGCCGTGTGGTGACCGGCGCGCATTATCTGAGCGACGTGGTTGCCGGCGCGGTCATCGCGGT
>JBBRPG010000230.1:0-4440 GCA_038228485.1 Alphaproteobacteria bacterium | reverse complement strand
TCGGCCTGCACGCGAGCGACCAGCGAGGCGTCGCTGGTGACGAGCAGCGGGTAGGCAGCTTCGTCGTGCTCGGCCTGCGACAGCAGATCGGCGGCGATCCAGCCCGGGTCGTTGAGCGCGTCGGCGACGACGAGGATTTCCGACGGTCCGGCGATCATGTCGATGCCGACGCGGCCGAAGACCCGGCGCTTGGCGGCGGCGACATAGGCGTTGCCGGGGCCGACGATCTTGTCTACCGGCAGGATGGTGGCGGTGCCGTAGGCCAGCGCCGCCACCGCCTGGGCGCCGCCGATCCGGTAGATTTCCTCGACCCCGACCAGCCGCGCCGCGGCCATCACCAGCGGGTTCAGCACGCCGTCCGGGGTCGGCGCCACCATCACCAGCCGCTCCACCCCGGCAACCTTGGCTGGGATCGCATTCATCAACACCGACGACGGATACGCCGCGGTGCCGCCCGGCACGTAGAGCCCGGCGCTCGCCAGCGCCTGCCAGCGCATGCCGAGCCGCACCCCGACCCCGTCGGTGTAGTCGATGCCCGCCGGCAATTGCTTACGGTGAAAGCTCTCGATCCGCTCGGCCGCGAGGCGCAAGGCGTCCACCGTCTCCGCCGGTGCGGCATCCGCGGCAGCGGCAATTTCGTTCGATGAAAGCCGTAGGTTTTCCGCGCTCAAGCTCACCCGGTCGAAGCGCTTTGTGTAGTCGATCACCGCCGCGTCGCCGCGCGCCGCGACCTCGGCGATGATCGCCGCGACCGCCTCGTCGACATCGGCATCGGTCTCGCGTTTGGCGGAGAGCAGCGCGGCGAAACCCGCCTCAAAGCCGGGGTCGCGCGTCGCTAGCGTGATCGCCATCGGCGATATCTATTTTGCCGCCGCTTGCGCGGCTGCGGCGGTGGCGTCGCGAAAGGCGTCGATCCAGTGGCCGATCTCGTCGGGCCGGGTCTTCAGCGCCGGCCGGTTGACGATCAGCCGCGAGGTGATGTCGCTGATGTGCTCGATCTCGACCAGCCCGTTGGCCTTCAGGGTCGTGCCGGTCTGCACCAGGTCGACGATGTGCCGGCACAGCCCAAGGCTCGGCGCCAGCTCGACCGCGCCGTTCAGCTTGATGCATTCGGCCTGGACGCCGCGTGCGGCGAAATGCTTGCGGGTGACCTCGGGGTATTTGGTGCCGACGCGGATATGGCTCCAGCTGCGCGGGTCTTCCCGGCCGATCCAGTCCTGCGGCGCCGCCACCATCATCCGGCAATGGCCGATGTCGAGGTCGAGCGGCGCGTAGATTTCGGAATAGTCGAACTCCATCAGCACGTCGTTGCCGGCGACCCCGAGCTGGGCCGCGCCGAACGCGACAAAGGTCGCGACGTCAAAGCTGCGCACCCGGATGATCTCGAGCCCCGGAGCGGAGGTGGTAAAGCGCAGCTGGCGCGCGTTCGGGTCGGCAAAGGCGGGCTCGGGCTCGATGCCGATGCGGCGCAGCAGCGGCATCACCTCGTTGAGGATGCGCCCGTTGGGCAGCGCCATGACCAGTTTTTCGCCGTCGGCGGGCGAGGCGGGCCGGCCTTTCATCTTGAGTCATCCACGGCGTGATCGGGCTGCCAGGCGGTCGGCCACGGCTCGCCGATATCGGTGGCATGCACCCGGATCGCCGACACGCCGAGCCGCACCGCGGCGCCGCCGGAAAATTCGAGGTCGACGGTGCCGGCATCCGTACCGGGACGGATCGCCAGCAGCGACAGGATGCGGTCGTCGTCAGATTGGCGGCGAAAGCCGCGATAGGCCACCCGCTCGACCGCGGCGAACGACACCGCGCACAGGGTTCGCTCGAACGCCGGCGCGCCATCGGCCCCGCCGTCGGCCTTGCCGGGCTCGCCCTCCCAGCGAAAGCGGTTGGCGACCAGGGTAAAGCGGCGCGCGGCGCGGTCGTAGGTCAGGTCCCGGACCGAGATCAGCGCGTCCTGCACGCAGGCCGAGATCACCGCCAGATCGTCGGCGTCCTCGGCGCGCAGCTTTAGCGCGGTTTCAGGCGCCACCGCGCACCCGTTCGATGCGCGCGCCGCAGGCGGCGAGCTTGGCTTCGAGCCGCTCGTAGCCGCGGTCGAGGTGGTGGACGTCGTTGATCACGGTCTCGCCCTCGGCGATGAGCCCGGCGATGACCAGCGACACCGAGGCGCGCAAATCGGTCGCCATCACCTCGGCGCCGGCGAGCCGCTTGACCCCGCGCACCAGCGCCGAGGGGCCCTGCACATTGATGTTGGCGCCCAGCCGCATCAGCTCGGGCACGTGCATAAAGCGGTTCTCGAAGATCGTCTCGGTGATCATCGCCGCGCCGTCGGCGATCGTCATCAGCGCCATCACCTGCGCCTGGAGGTCGGTGGGAAAGCCGGGATAGGGCTCGGTCATCACGTCGACCCCGTCGATGCGGCCGGTGCTGCGCCGCACCAGGATGCCGCCGTCGGCCTCGTGCATCCGGATATCGGCGGTTTCGAGAACCCGGGCGACCGCTTCGATATGGTCGAGCCGCGCGCCGGCCAAATGGACCTCCCCGCCGGCTGCGGCCACCGCCATCACATAGGTTCCGGTCTCGATACGGTCGGCGATCACCGTGTGGCGGGCGCCGTGCAGGCTGGCGACGCCGCGCACCGTCAGCCGGTCGCTGCCGATGCCGTCGATCTGCGCGCCCATCGCGGTGAGGCAGTTGGCGAGGTCGATGATCTCGGGCTCGCGCGCCGCGTTGATCAGCACGCTCTCGCCGTCCGCCAGCACCGCCGCCATCAACAAATGTTCGGTGGCGCCGACCGAGACGCTGGGAAAGGTGATCTCGGCGCCTTTCAGCCCGTTCGGCGCGCGCGCCTCGATATACCCGCCGGACAGCTCGACCTCGGCGCCGAGGCGCTGCAGCCCCTTGATGTGCAGGTCGACCGGGCGCACCCCGATCTCGTCGCCGCCGGGCAGCGACACCCGCGCCGCGCCGCAGCGCGCGACCAGCGGCCCCAGCACCAGGAACGAGGCGCGCATCCTGCGCACCAGATCGTAGGGCGCGGTCGTCGAGGTAATCTCCCGCGCCGACAATTCGAGCACATGCGACGGCATGCCCTGTCCCGCACGGCGGGTGGTGACCGAGACGCCGTGCTGCGCCAGCAGGTCAGCCATCGTCTTGATGTCCGCGAGATCGGGCAGGTTTGCGAGGACCAGCGGCTCGTCGGTCAGCAGGCAGGCGGCCATCAGCGGCAGCGCGGCGTTCTTGGCGCCGGCGATCGGGATCGTGCCGGAAAGCGGCATCCCCCCGCGGATCAGGATTTTATCCATGCCTACGGCTCCACGCGCCCAGCTCGCTGACGAACCCGGCGCCCCGACAATCGGCCGTTTCGTGTCCTATGTCCGACTGGCCCGTTGGTTTTACTGGAGCGGCCAATGGCGCTCAACCCCGGCGCTCAATCCTGCGGCTTTTGCCCGCCGGCATCGGGATCGGCGGTCGCCAACTCCGGGGCCGTTCCGCTCTCTTTGGCGCGGGCCTGTTCCTTGCGCCGGCGCAGGTTCTCGCGCAGCGCCGCGGCGAGGCGCTTGTCCCGCGCCGCGTGCTGAGCCTGTCGAGCCGGCGTCAGGTGCGGGGCGTCGCTCACCGCCGGCTTCCGGGATTTGGCGGCTCGGTCACATCCCGAGCTTTTTCCCGAGCGCCTCGGCCTCATGCAAATGATGCCGCAGTGTCGGCAGCGTGCTGCTGGCAAGACGTTTGGCGTGGGCGTCCTGGCCGCCATTCGCTTCGCTCTCGTAGAGTGCGATTGCGTCCTGGCGCGCCTTGATCAGCATGGCGACGTATTGCTTGTCGAAATCGGGCCCGCTCGCAGCGGCCAGCTCGGGCGGCGGTTCGTCGTGCGCGGGGGCGGCCTCGATCTTGAGCCGTTTGGCGAGCCCCGCCAGCTGCTGGTTGGCGCGGGTATGGTCGGTCACCATCCGGCCGGCGAGCGCCTTTAACGATTTTCCGGCGGCCTTGCCGCGCGCCAGCCGGCTCATGCCGACCTCGCTCGCGTTCATGCCCATCGCCACATTGATGAACTCCTGGTCCGACGAAGCGGTCGGGGGCCCCGGCGGGGGAGGCGGCGGCGGTGCTGCCATCGGCATCGGCGGCGGTGCCGGGGCCGGAGGCGGCGAACTCGAGCATCCGGCGAGCGCGACAAGGGTCAGCAGCGGCAGGGCAATCCATGCGGATCTCGGCATCTTTACCTCTCGACGAGACGGCGGCCAAATGGCCGGCGTCGCTCGGTTGTACCGTTTTCGTTGACGGCGGCAACCTGAGCCGGGCCGCTCGCCTTGTCAATCGCCGGTGCCTCGTGTATCTCCGGACGCCGCCTAGAACCTCGCCGGGCGCTGCCGTAGCTCAGTGGTAGAGCACCCCCTTGGTAAGGGGGAGGTCGTAAGTTCAATCCTTACCGGCAGCACCATGATT
>JBBRPG010000229.1:0-4505 GCA_038228485.1 Alphaproteobacteria bacterium | reverse complement strand
ATTCATGGGAATTTCAGCCCGCCATCGGGCGAGACGCCCGCGGTCCTGCGGCCGTGCTGGCGGCGGATGGTCATGCCGGGCTGCACGGTCACCATGCAGCTTTGCCGGTTGGCGACGCCGTCGATCTCGGCGAGGCAGTCGAAGCACACGCCCATCAGGCAATAGGGGCCGCGCGGCGCGCCGCCGACGGGAGTTTCGCGGATCGCGGCAAAGCCGGCAAGCAGCACCGCCGCCGCGGCCGAGACCCCCTCGGGCGCTTGCACCGGGCGGCCCTCGACCTCCACCGGCACCGCGGCGGCCCGGCCGTCAGGCCGCTTGCGGAACATCGTCAGGCCGCTTGCGGAACATCGAAGCGCCTGGCCGAGAACGGCGCCATCATCGGATCGAGGCTGCCCGCCGCCACCATCGGGGCGAAGGCGTTGGCGTGGGCGCCGGCGAGGGTCACGCCGCTGTGGCAATTGGCGGTGAAGGCGCCGGGAAACTTGTCGGACTCGTCGTAGATCGGGGTGCCGTCGGGCGGCATCACCCGCAACGCCGCCCAGGCGCGCACCAGCTGCAGCTCGGCGAGCCAAGGGAACGAGCGCACCGCGCGCTCGGCCATCGCCTGCATCACCGCCGGGCGCTGCGAGGTGTCGAAACCGACATCCTCCATGCTGTCGCCGATCATGATGCCGCCCTCGACGGTCTGGCGGACGGTGGTGGTCGGCATCTCGAACACGCGGCCGGCGCGCTCGGTGACGAGGATCTGGCCGCGCTGCGGCCTGACCGGCGCGCTCAGCCCGAACAGCGGCGCCAGTCTGGCGTTGCCGAGACCGGCGGCGAGCACGATTTTGGGCGCGGCGATCTCGTCGGCGCCGCTGCCGAGGCGGAAATCGTGGGGCTGGGCGGCGGCGTAATCGACCGTGCGGTTGGGGATGTAGGCGCCGCCGCGCTCGACAAAGCCTTTGTGCAGCGCATGCAGCAGGTTGAGCGAATTGGCGTGGCCGTCGTACGGCGTCCACGACGCGCCGACCACCGCCGGGCCGATCCCCGGCAGCATGTCGCGCAATTCGGCGGGGCCGAGCATGCGGTAGTCGAAGCCGAAATTGCCGGCCTCGGCGCGCATCTGCTCCATCCGGGCGCGGCGTTCTTCGAGCTCCGCGTCGCTGAGGCAGAGGTGCACCCCGCCCGGCCGCTCGTGACCGACGGCGATGCCGGTGCGGTCGAGGAGCTCGGCCGCGAGCGCCGGCCATTGGTCGGCGGAGAGCCGGGTCCAGCGCTGGTAATGCGGCGCGCCCAGCCCCTTCGACTGCACCCAGACCAGACCGAAATTGCCGCGCGAGGCGCGGAACGCGACATCGCCCTCGTCGATCAGCGCGGCGTTGAGGCCGGCGCGCGCCAGTCCATAGGCGATCGCCGAGCCGACCAACCCGCCGCCGATGACGATCGCGTCAAACCGCTGCATGCGGGGATCATAGCGCGGCGAGGGGGAAGCAAGCCAATGCCGCCGGCAAAATTCCGGACCACCCCGGCGCAGGCCGGCGCCCATCCTTCAGGTTTTCGAGAAGTCGATAAATGGGACCCGGCCTGCGCCGGGGTGGTCTTTTTGCTAGCCAGCGGGCCACTGGGTCACTGAGTTAAAGCCGGGACGACTTTGTTCATATGCTCCCAAATCCGCCGGATAAGATCGGATGTCGTGCCGATGTAGAGCGTTCCGTAAGGTTTGCCGGCTAGAAGATAGACGTAGAACATCGAGGTTACCGCCGAGATGGTCCGCAAGCGGACACTTTCTTGCCGCAGGGCTATGCGGCTTGCTAAGACAGGTCGACTATGACGGGGGAAGCACATGAAGCCGCGGGCTTATCGGGCACTCGGGGCGCTGTTCGCGATCGCGCTGCTGGTTGCCTCTAGTCCCTTTGGGACTGCCGAGGCCAAGACATTTCGCTGGGCCAATGACGGCGACTCCAACTCGATGGACCCGTATGCGCGGCAGGAGACCTTTCTGCTGCTGTTCGACCAGAGCTTTTACGAGCCGCTGTTGCGCTGGGACCGCGAGATGAAGCTCGAGGCCGGGCTCGCGACCGAATGGAAGCAGACCGACCCGACCACCTGGCGGTTCAAGCTGCGCCAGGGGGTCAAGTTCCATGACGGCACCCCGTTCACCGCCGACGACGTGGTGTTCTCGTTCGACCGGGCGACCCATCCCGGCTCCAACTTGGCGAGCCCGCTGGCGACGGTGAAGGAAGTGAAGAAGATCGACGATCTCACCGTCGATTTCATCACCGACGGTCCGGACCCGATCCTGCCCAACAATCTGCCGACGATCGCGATCATGTCGAAGACATGGTGCGAGGCGCACAACACGACCCGCGCCGCCGACCTCACCAAGAACGAAGAGAGCTTCGCCACCCGCAACGCGAACGGCACCGGCCCGTTCATGCTGAAGGACCGCCAGCCCGACGTGAAGACGGTGCTGGTCAAGAACCCGGATTGGTGGGGCGCCAAGGAGACGCCGGTCGATATCGACGAGGCCGATTTCAACCGGGTCGAGAACGCCTCGACCCGCGTCTCGGCGCTGCTCTCGGGCGAGCTCGACATGCTCTACACAGTGCCGCCGCAGGACATCGACCGGATCGAAAAGACCGCGCACATGAAGATCTGGAAGACGCCGGAATTGCGGACGATCTTCCTCGGCATGGACCAGAGCCGCGACGAGCTGCTGGAATCCAACATCAAAGGCAAGAACCCGTTCAAGGACAAGCGGGTGCGCGAGGCGTTCTACAAGGCGATCGACGAAGAGGCGATCGCCGCCAAGGTGATGCGCGGCTTTGCCAAGGTGACCGGGCTGATGGTCGGGCCGGGGGTCAACGGCTACGACCCCGCGCTCGACAAGCGCTTTCCGGTCGACATCGCCGGCGCCAAGAAGCTGCTCGCCGACGCCGGCTATCCCACCGGGTTCGAGGTCGGGTTCGATTGCCCCAACGACCGCTACGTCAACGACGAGGCGGTATGCCAGGCGGTGGTCGCGATGCTGGCCAAGATCGGGATCAAGGCCAATCTGCTCGCGCAAACCCGGGCCAAGTATTTCGGCAAGATCAACGCGCCTCGCTTCGACACCAGCTTCTATATGCTGGGCTGGACGCCGGGGACGCAGGATGCGCTCGACTCGATCAAGGCGCTGGCGGTGACCCGCAAGGACAAGGACGGTGTGTTCAACATCGGCGGATACTCGAACCCCGAGCTCGACGCGCTCGCCGGCAAGATCCAGGTCGAGCTCGACGACGGCAAGCGCAACCGGCTGATCTCGCAGGCGCTGAAGCTGATGCAGGACGATTACGCCTTTATCCCGCTGCACCAGCAGATCGTGGTATGGGCCTCGCGCGACAATTTCGAGCTGGTGCCGGCCGGCAACAACAACTTCCAGCTCAGATTTGTGAAGATGAAGTAGGCGCTGGCTCGAGGAGTAGCCGCCATCGTCCCACCCAGATGCCCTTGGCCGGGCTTGTCCCGGCCATCCACGCCTTTAGATCAGGAGATCGTAGAGATCGTCCCAATCGGGGTTGTCTCTCAAGATAAGGCGGACCTTCCAGGCGCGTGGCCAAAGCTTCATGTTACGTTCGCGCTGTTTCGCCGCGAGGATATCGGCATAGGCTTCGACATAAACGAGCCGCGTGAGGCCGTACCGCTTGGTGAACCCGTCGGCGACGCCTTCCCTATGTTCCCACGCGCGTTTCGCAATCTGCGTCGTCGCGCCGACGTAAAGAGTGCCGTTCGGGCGGTTGGTCATGATGTAAAGCCATCCGGCTGGCATGCGATGATTATGGCAAAGGCGGAATACGTCCGCCAATCAAGGCGTGGATGGCCGGGACAAGCCCGGCCAAGGACACTTTATTTAGATTTTCAGGTGCATTTAAATTTTCAGGCACACGCCTGATGCTCGCCTTCATTGTTCAGCGGCTGATGCAATCGGTGCTGGTGATGCTGACCGTGGCGCTGATCGCGTTTGCGCTGTTCAACTATGTCGGCGACCCGATCAACAGCATGGTCGGGCAGGACACCACGCTCGCCGACCGCGCGCGGCTGCGCCAGGAGCTGGGGCTCAACGACAGCTTCGTGGTCCAGTTCGCGCGCTTTGTCGGGCATGCGGCCGAGGGCAATTTCGGCCTGTCGTACCAGCAGGCGCGGCCGGTCGGACAGATCATCCTGGAAAAGATGCCGGCGACGCTGGAGCTGAGCTTTGTCGCGGCGGCCCTGGCGTTGCTGCTCGGGGTGCCGATGGGGATCTATACCGGGCTGCACCGCGATTCCTGGGCGTCGCAGGCGATGCTGGCGGTGTCGCTGGTCGGGGTGTCGCTGCCGACGTTTCTGATCGGCATCCTCTTGATCCTGATCTTTGCGGTGATGCTGGGCTGGTTGCCGTCGTTCGGGCGCGGCACCACCGTTCACATCGGCTGGTGGACGACGGGCCTGTTGACGGTCGACGGATTGCGCGCGCTGGTGCTGCCGGCGATCACGCTGTCCCTGTT
>JBBRPG010000228.1:0-4675 GCA_038228485.1 Alphaproteobacteria bacterium | reverse complement strand
GGTGCGCGAGAGGCGCAAAAGCCCGCGCGGGCTGCAGTTGGGGCCGCTGCCGCAGGGCGACGGGCATCCGGTCGTCGTGCTGCCGGCTTTCCTGACCTCGGACTGGATGACCCGCGGGTTCCGCGTGTGGCTCAAGGCGCTCGGCTATGCGCCGGAGGGCTGGGGCGGCGGTTTCAATCTCGGGCCGAGCGCGGCGGCGGTGACGGCGGCGGACGAAATACTCTGCCGCTGCACCGACGCGAGCGGCCGGCAGGCGAGCCTGGTCGGACACAGTCTCGGCGGAGTGCTGGCGCGGGCCTTAGCGAACGCGCACCCCGATCGAGTACGTCGGGTGATCACCGTCTGCAGCCCGTTCCGGCTGCCGACCGCGAGCCCGCTCGAACCCGTTTACCGGGCGCTGGCGCCGCTGCATAGCGGGCAGGGGCGGATGCTGGCGCATCTCGTGGCGCCGCCGCCGGTGCCGACGACGGCGATCTACTCGCCAAGCGATGGGGTCGTCGCCTGGCGCAGCTGCATCGATGCGCCCGGCGCCAACCGGGAGAACATCGCGGTTGAAGGCGCGCACACGACGATGCTGGCCAACCCGCGGGCGCTGCGCGTCATCGCCGAACGGCTGTCCTGGCCCTGAAGTCCGTAGAGTGGGAGAGCGCAGCGACTTCCACCAATGCGGTGCGCGATTTACGGCGGGCGGCGCTGCGCTTACCCGCCCTACAGCCGTTACCGATGCGTCGGGTTAAGGGCCGCGCGCCAGCGGGCAAGCGCGTCGCGCAAGGTGCCGGCGAGCTCGCGTCGCACCGGCGGCGGCAGGAAGGCGCCGATCGGCAGGCTCTGCCCATGCGAGGCGAGGGCGAGCCGGTTGGTCTCGTCGGGCGCCTCGTCGAAAATCACCCGTACCCAGAACGCCTGAAAGCGCCACAGCCGCCGATCGCCGCGGACGCCGACGCGCTCGACCGTCAGCTGGTCGTCGGCGAGGCGCAGCGTCTCGCGCTGGCGGGCGCTGCGATAGCTGAGGCGGAAGGCGACATAAACCAGGGCAACGTCGAGGCCGAAGAACCCGCATACCGGCCAGGCCCCGAGCGACACGAACAGGGTTCCGGCGGCGATGCTGATCAGGCCGAGCACCAGCATCAGGACATGGAACCCGCGCGGCGGCAGGCTGCGGTAGGGCAGCAGGACGCGCTCGAAAAAGACGCGAGCGGGGGCGGGGGCGAGATCGGTCATAGCGTCGTCGACAACATAACGCGGCATCCCCTTGGGAACGCAAAAAATGCGCTAGACTTCCGGCGATGCGCAAATTCACCAAAGCCGAGGCGGCGGAATTCTACCGGCTGCTCGCCGAAAGCCGCCCGATCCCGCGCACCGAGCTCGAATACATCAACCCGTTCACCCTGCTGGTCGCCGTCGTGCTGTCGGCGCAGGCGACCGATGTGGGAGTCAACAAGGCGACCCCCGCGCTGTTCGCGCTCGCCGATACGCCGGCAAAGATGGCCGCGCTCGGCGAGGAGCGGGTCGCCGGGCTGATCCGCACGATCGGGCTCTACCGCACCAAAGCCAAGAACGTCATCGGGCTGAGCCGCATCCTGGTCGAAAAGCATGACGGCGAGGTGCCGCGCGATCGCGAGACGCTGCAGACCTTGCCGGGGGTCGGCCGCAAGACCGCCAATGTCGTGATGAACGTCGCGTTCGAGGAGCCGACGATCGCGGTCGACACCCACATCTTCCGGGTCGGCAACCGCACCGGGATCGCGCCCGGCAAAAACCCGCACGAGGTCGAACTCGGGCTCGAAGCCATCACCCCGGCGCGGTACAAGCTGAACGCGCATCACTGGCTAATCCTGCACGGTCGCCATGTGTGCAAGGCGCGTAAGCCCGATTGTCCCAACTGTGTCGTAGCGACCCTATGTCGCTACAAGGCGAAGACCGTCCCGGAGGAGCTGCTTGCTGCGCGCGCCGCGGCGGACACAGGCAAAAAGAAACCGGCGGGAAGGGCCGCAAAGCCCCGCCTGCCGGCCTCGGCGCCCGATCCGGTCAGGACGCCGCGCGCGCGTTCGGCAGCTCGGCGATGACGTCGCTCTCGCCGATCGCCTGGACGTCGCCGCAAATCTGACCGCCAAGCTCGACCTCGAGCTGACCGTAGCGGATTGTCCCCGACACCTGCCCGCCGGTGCGGACCAGCAGGCGCTTGCGGACGATCAGGTTGCCCTCGAACGTCCCGCGCACGTCGGCGTTGTCGATCTCGGCGGTGCCCCTGAAGATGCCGCTTTCGAGAATGTCGACATCGCGGCAATTCTGCAGGTTGGCCTCGACGCTGCCCTCGACGATCAGCGTGTCGCAGGAGGCGATTTCGCCCGACAGCGAAATCTCGCGCCCGACGGTCAGCCGGCGGACGTCCGAATCGCTACGGCGCGAGACGGTGCTGACCGGCGGCGGCGGTGGGGCAGGGATAGGCGGCGGCGGAGTCACCGGCATGCCGATCGGCTCGGTCGGCCGGCGCGCGGGCGGCGGCTCCGGCGCCGCCGCGGTGCGCGCCATCTCGGGAACGCGCGGCGGCACCGCCGCGGGGGTGCGGGCGACCTGGGTCACGGAGGACGGCGACCCGACCGGCCGAGCGGGTTTCATCGGGATGCCCAAATCATCGGGCGAATCAGCCATTGTACGATCCTCCGTATCGGGTCTCTTCCGGCCAAACATGAGTGCCGCACCCTATCAATCAAGTATCGGGACCAAGCGGTCGAAACCGGCTCAGGACGCAACGGTTGGCGGCGCGCGGCGCAGCAAACCTTCGAACATGTGTACCATAAAGGCGGTAGCGACGACCGGGGCGGCAAGGTTGACGAACGGCACCGCGAACAGCCCGGCGATCACCACGCCCCCGAGAAAAACCCGCCCGCCAAAACGATGACGCATCGTCCTTACCGCATCGCCATCGAGCCGTCTCAACGCAACCACCTCGAAATACTCTCGCCCCAAAAGATATCCGTTGAGACCAAGGAAAACAAAAAGATTTATCCCTGGCGCCAGCACGTAAACAGGCAATGCCAATAAGTTAAGCGCCACGGTTATCAGCATTAGCCGAAGGCTGACCGCCAGCGTTTGGCGAATCGCCATTCGCCGCGCCGGTCCGCGGCCGGGATAGGCCTGGGCCTCGACGGCGCCGGCGACGCGGTCGATAAAGAACCCCATCACCATCGTCACGACCGCCGGAAAGAGCAGCCAGCTGAGCAGCAGCACGCCGACCGCGCCCAACAGCTTGATCACCCAGTCGAGGGCCGGCCAGCCGACCAGCGCGGTGTGCGCGAGAATCAGCGCAACCGCGAGCCACAGCACCGTAAAGGCAAGGACGGCGATGCCGAGGCTAATCCCGACGACCGCGCGCAGCGGAGGCGAAAACAATTCGGCAAAGGCGCGGAGCAGGAAACCCAACATCGGCGTCGCTTTTCTACTCGACCCGGCGGGCCGGGCCAACCCGCCTGCGCCGTTGCTCGCGCCGATTGATCGGCATTTGCATGCGCGATGCTTGTGGTGCAAGGCGGGGCACCTATACTGCGGCCAAATTCACTTCTGGCCTTAGGGGTCGTAGATGGAAGCCGCCACGATCGATGTCGCGGGAATCGGCAATGCAATTGTCGACGTCATCTCGCACGCGGATGAGTCGTTTCTCGTTGCGCAAGGCTTTCCCAAAGGATCGATGACCCTGATCGACGCGGCGCGCGCGGAGGCGTTGTACGGCCAGATGGGGCCGGGTATCGAAAGCTCCGGCGGCTCGGCCGGCAACACCATGGCGGGTTTCGCCTCCCTCGGCGGCAACGGCGCCTATATCGGCAAGGTGCGCGACGACACGCTCGGCGGGGTGTTTCGACATGACCTGACCTCGATCGGCATCAGCTTCAAGACGCCGCCGGCGACGAGCGGGCCGGGGACGGCGCGCTGCCTTATCCTGGTGACGCCGGACGGGCAACGCACGATGGGCACCTACCTCGGCGCCTGCGTCGAGCTCGGACCCGAGGACATCGACCCGGCGGTCATCGCCGCCGCGCGGATCACCTATCTCGAAGGCTATTTGTTCGATCAGCCGCGGGCGAAGGAGGCTTTCCGCAAGGCGGCCTCGCTCGCCCATGCCGCCGGGCGCAAGGTGGCGCTGAGCCTGTCGGACCCGTTCTGCGTCGAGCGCCACCGCGACGATTTCCGCGCCCTCGTCTCCGGCGAGATCGACATTCTGTTCGCCAACGAGGCCGAGATCTGCTCGCTCTACGAGACCCAGGAATTCGCCACGGCCGCCGCGGCGGTGAGCGGTCATGTCGAGATCGCCGCGCTGACCCGTAGCGAAGAGGGCAGCGTCATCATCGCCGGCGATGCCCGTTATCAGGTGTTTCCCTCGCCGGTGGGGCGCATCGTCGATACGACCGGCGCGGGCGACCTTTATGCCGCAGGCGTGCTGTTCGGCTTGACCCGCGGGTTGCCGCTCCCCACTTGTGGGACGATCGGCAGCCTGTGCGCCGCCGAAATCATCAGCCATATGGGGGCCAGGCCCGAGTGCCGGCTCGATCAGATCGTCGCCCCCGCTCTGTCGGATACGCGGCACTTCTAAGGATCGACCGACTTCGCCGCACGATGGATATCCGTAACATCGCGATCATTGCGCATGTCGACCATGGCAAGACGACCCTGGTCGATC
>JBBRPG010000227.1:0-4720 GCA_038228485.1 Alphaproteobacteria bacterium | reverse complement strand
GGGTAGAATTAACGTCAAACCGGCTTGGTGCCCTTGAGCTGGGTGCGATGCATCAGCCGGCGAATGGAGCCGTCGAAGGCGTCACGGCGGTGCATCGCGCAGCGATTGTCCCACCAGACGAGGTCGCCGACCTGCCACTCCTGGGTCCAGGTGAATTTCTCCTGCACCATGTGACCCCACAACTCGTCGAGCAGCTCCTCGCTCTCCGCCACCGCCATGCCCAGGACATAGGCGTTGATGCGGCGGCCGAGGAACAGCGATTTCTTGCCGGTCTCGGGATGAATCCGCACCATTGGCTGGCGCGCGCCCGGCACCTTCGACACGTCCTCGACGGTCTCGAACCCCTTGTGCGCCTTGCCGCCGCTCGAATGGGTCGCGGCATGGATCATCGTCAGCCCGTCGATGCGCTTTTTAGTGTCCTCGGGCAGCGTGTCGTAGGCGGCGTAGCAGTTGAGGAACGAGGTCGCCCCGCCGGCGCTCGGCGGCGGGCATTCAAGCGAACGCAGCAGGCTCGCGGCCGGCGGCACGTCGACAAAGGACGAGTCGGTATGCCAGAACGCCTCGCCGTCGCCCAGTCCGCCGATCGCCTTGCCGTCCTCGATGATGTTGGAGATCACCGAGATTTCTGGCGGGATCTCGCTCTTGCGTCCGTCGGTCTGGGTGTTGATCCCATATTGCTTGGCGATCAACGCCGCCGGGTTGAACTCCAGCTCGCCGAACTGGCGGGTGAAGGCCATGTGCTGCGCATCGGTCATCGGCTGGCCGCGGAAGCGCAGTATCAAATTGGCGAGCCAGGCGCCGCGGATCGCATCGCGGTCGGCCGCGGCAAGCGGCTCGCGGATGTCGACGCCCGAGATGTCGGCGCCGCAGCCGGCGGCGAACGGGCTGATTGTGACGCTCATCGCCGCTACTCCGCCGCCTCGGCGATCGGCACGCCGAAATCATTGATCGAGACCCGCCAGTGGATGCGGTCTTCCTCCGGCGGGTAGTCGCCGGCGGCGCGGTGATAAGAGCAGCGATTGTCCCAGATCACGATGTCGCCCTTGCGCCACTGATGATGGTACTCGGCCTCGGGCACGACCATCCGCTCGGCGAGCTCCTTGATCAGGTCTTGGCTTTCCGTGTCATCGACATCGACGAGGTAGCAGATCTTGCCGGGGTCGAAATACAGCGACTTGCGGCCGGTTTCCGGATGGGTGCGGACGATCGAATGGAATACCGGCGCCCAGTCCTGGTCCTCGGGGTTGAGCAGCCGCGCCTTGCCGCGCTTGCCGCCATAGGCAAAGGCGCCGGTGACGCCGTCGAGCCGGTCCTTGAGCCGCTGCGGCAGCGCGTCATAGGCGGCATAGGCGTTGGCAAACAGGGTGTTGCCGCCGCGGCTTGGCACCGCCAGCGCATAGAGCTGGGTCGCCTTGAACGGCGCCTGGTTGTAGGCCCCGTCGGTGTGCCAGCCCTCGGCGCCGCGGCGATAGATCTCGTCCCTGATCTTGCCTTCGGCGTCGAACTTGTTGATGCCGAGCATGGTGATCTTGGAGTGTTCCGGATGCCGGGTCGATTTCGACGGGTGCGGCGTCACCGGTCCGAAGCGCTCGCTGTAGCGGATGAAATCCGGGATCGTCAGGTCCTGGTCGCGCACGCACATCACGTTATGGTCGAGCCAGGCCTGGTAGATCTTGCGCCACTCGGCCTCGCTCATCGTCTTGACGTCGACGCCGGTGATTTCGACCCCGATCTGCGGGCCCATCTTGCGGATTTGCAGCATCGCGAACGCCTCCCTAAGCCTGGCTTCTCTAAGCTAGGCTTATTTCTAAGCTAGGCTTATTGTCGCGCCGCGCACCCAATCCCTGTCAACAGTCAGGTTGGCGGTGGCTGCATTCCGATATTGCAACGACAGATGGCGGCATGGCCATCCAATTGGCCCGTATACCGGCCTGCTGCGAGGTGGGCGGTGTTTCAGGCCCCGAAAGGGGCTCAATAAGCCCGTCGCGGGCTGTTGGCGCGGATGACGAAAGCGACCGCGAGGCCGAGCAGGATGGGGGTCAGGATTGCTTTGAACATGAGTGCCTCCAGTCCACCCTCCGAACGAGCGGGCCAGTGCAAAGTTCCAGACCAGGTTTGCGCGGCTAATCCGGGCAGTTGCCGGCGAGCACGTCGCGGATATCCCCGATCGAGGCGTCTATCTGCGCCACGGTTTCGCCCTGCTCATGACCCTTGAGGCAGCGGTTCATCGGCTCGCGCGCGGCGGCCATGTCGGCAAGGTTCTGCCGCAGCAACGGGCAGTTCCGGGTCAGGTCGCCGGGCACAAATCGCTTTTCGCGGGCGCGGATGGCTTCGATATGGCGGTTGGCGGCGGCGAGGTCGCGCCGACACTCGGGCGTGTTGACGGCATCGGCCATTACCGGCCCGCTCGCGAGCATTGCGGCGAGACCCATCGCCGCGGTCAGGAGCGGGATCGAAATCGTCATCGAACGGTAGCTTCTCGTACACACTTTGTTGATGCGCTTGGCGGATGATGGTCCGAGCCGACCACTCCGAGACAGGCGATGACAAGACATTTTCTGGCCGCGGCGAAATGGACGACGGCGCTGTGCGTGCTGGTATTGAGCCCGCTTGTGCTCGGGGTGGCGGCGTTCGCCGCGTATTTCGTCGTCGATGGCGCCCGCGAGTTGGGCCGCCCGGCGTCCTTCACGATCCTGTGCGCCGTCATCGGCGTGACCCTGCTGATCCGCTGGCGCCGCGCGCACCGCCAAGACGAGCCGGTTACGGCCGCTTCAGCAATCTCGCATCCGCCGGAACCGGATCGTCGGGAAGTTGCATTGCTCGGTGACGCGCCTGCGCTTCTTCGATCAGCCGCGACAGCAGCGCCGTAAACCCGACCCGCCCGCTACCGTCCGACACATTGGGCGCGGCCTCCCACAGATAGAACGCGAACGAGCCCGGACATGGATTGACTTCGTTGAGCCAAACCTCGCCGGTCGCCTCGTTGCGCAGAAAGTCGATGCGCGGCGCGCCGGCGCCGCCGACCGCCTCGAACGCGGCGAGCGCCCATCGCCTTATGTCGGGCGCCTGCTGGCCCGGCAAGACCGGGTTAATGTCGCGCGTGAGGGACAGCATGCCTTCGCTCGGGGCGCCCAGGTTCTTGCCGCCGGATTTGTTGCCGTCGCTGCCGCCGGACAGGTATTTCTGGCGGAAATCCAGCAGGTCTTCAATCCGCTTCGGCTGCTCGATCGCCGAACAGCGCGGCGCGCCGCCCAAGCGCGCGACCGCGACGTTGTATTCGACCAGGTTGGGCACGAACGGCTCGATCAGCGCCTGGGTGTCGAGACGGAAGATCGCCGCCAGCAGCGCCCGCACCTCCTCGACATTGTCGGCCTTGCCGACGCCGATGCTGCTGCCGAGGTGCACCGGCTTGACGATGCACGGGAAACCGATCTCGGCCAGCGGCGCAGCGAGCGCGGCAGCCGGCGGCAGGCCGGTCTCCGGCCGCTCGACCAGCGCGTGGTGCAGCAGCGGGATGCCGCTGCCGGCCAGCATCCGCTTGGTCGCGACCTTGTCCATCAGCACCGCCGACGCCAGGGTGCGCATGCCGGTATAGGCGATGTTGGCGCTCTCGAAGAGCCCCTGCATCTGCCCGTCCTCGCCGACCAGCCCGTGAAAGGCGAGCAGCGCCACGTCGAACTCGATCGGCCGCGGCCGCGAGAACATCCCGATCTTGCGCGGGACGAGCCGCCCGCCCGCGCCGGCGGCGATGTCGAGCGTGACCTCGGTCAGCCTGGCGCGAAGCTGCGCATCCGGCAGATAGTTGCGGCGGTCTTCAAGCCCCGGCCCGGTGAGCCAATCGCCCTGCGGCGTCACATAGACGACAAACGCGTCGAAGCGCGTCTGATCAAGCGCTTGCAGGGCTTGCAGACCGGTGACGACGCTGACATCGTGCTCCGGCGAGCGGCCGCCGAGAAACACCGCGACACGGGTTTTCATCGTGCCGTCTTATCCTATAGCCCGATGAGTTCTGCCAGTCCGAAGCGCTCCGACATTCGCGCGGTGGGAACCGAATTTGCCGCTTATCGCCTTGCCGGGTCCACGCCGGCGGGGGCGGCAACCTTGATCTGGGGGCATGGCTGGGGGCATAGCCACCGGGCGCTGTTGCTGCTGGCCGAGACGATGCAGCGGACGGCCGCCTCATGGCTCGTCGATTTTCCCGGATTCGGCGAATCGCCGCTGCCGCCGGGCGCCTGGGGCACCGAGGATTACGCCGATGCGATGGCCGAATGGATTGAGGGAATGCCGCCGGGAAAGCGAATGTGGGTGGGGCATTCGTTCGGCTGCCGGGTCGGGCTGCAGCTCGCGGCGCGCCACCCGGGGGCGGTCAGCGGGTTGTTCCTGATCGCCGCCGCCGGGCTGCCGCCGCAACGCTCATTGCTGACGCAAATGCGGCGGCTGCCGCGGCGGATCGCTTTCCGCGTCGCGCGGGCGCTCGCTCCCGAGGGGCCGGCGCGCGACCGGCTGCGCGAGCGCTACGGCAGCAGCGACTACCGCAATGCCGGGGCGATGCGGCCGGTGCTGGTCAAGGCGGTCAACGAGGATCTCGGCGATGTCGCGCGCGCGGTGCGCTGCCCGGTGGTGCTGGTGCACGGCGACAACGACCGCGAAAGTCCGCCCGACATCGCCACCCGGCTTCACGCGCTGATCCCCGGCTCGCGGCTGCACCTGCTGCGCGGCT
>JBBRPG010000226.1:0-4785 GCA_038228485.1 Alphaproteobacteria bacterium | reverse complement strand
TCGATGCGTTGGGTCGAGATCGGGTCGAGCGCCGAGGCCGGCTCGTCGAGCCGCAGGATTTCCGGGCTGACCGCGATCGCCCGGGCGAGGCACAGACGCTGCTGCTGGCCGCCCGAGAGGCCCAGCCCGCTCTGGCGCAGCTTGTCCTTGACCTCGTCCCACAGCGCCGCCAGACTCAGCGCCGATTCGACGCTGTAGTCTAGCTCGGATTTCGGCAGCCGCTCATAGAGCTTGATGCCGAACGCGACGTTGTCGTGGATCGACATCGGGAACGGCGTCGGCTTCTGGAACACCATGCCGATCTTTGCCCGGATCAGGTTGATGTCGAGGCCCGGCGCCAGGATGTTCTCGCCGTCGACCAGCACTTCGCCGGTCGCGACCTGACCAGGGTAGAGCTCATAGATGCGGTTGAGGATGCGCAGAAGGGTGGACTTGCCGCATCCCGAGGGGCCGATGAACGCCGTCACCCGCCGGTCGTGCAGCGGCAGGCTGATATTCTTCAGCGCCTCGAACTTGCCGTAGTGAAAGCCGACATTGCGGATCTGGCATTTCACCGGGAACGGGCTGACCGTGGCACGCGCGCCGCTAGGTGTCGAAGTGTAGGCGGTGGCGGTGGGGGAGGACATTGCGACAGACACACTCATTTTTCGAGACCGCTCCAGGAGGCAAGAAGGCGGGCGCCGATGTTGAGGCACAAGATCGTCGTCGTGATCAACAAGGCGCCAGCCCAGGCGAGAACCTGCCAATCGACGTAAGGACTCATCGCGAACTGGAATATGATCACCGGCAGATTGGCCATCGGCCGGTTGAGATCGGTGCTCCAAAACTGGTTGTTGAGCGCGGTAAAAAGCAAGGGCGCGGTTTCGCCGGAAATGCGCGCGACTGCCAGCAGCACCCCGGTCAGCATGCCCTGCACCGCCGAACGGTAGGTAACCGTGACGATAATCTTCCATTTCGGCGAACCGAGGGCCGCGGCGGCTTCGCGCAGCGTATTCGGAACCAAGCTCAGCATGTCCTCGGTGGTGCGCACGACGACCGGGATCATGATGATCGCCAGCGCCACGGAGCCCGCCCAGGCCGAGAAGTGCCCCCTTGGAACGACGATGATCGTGTAGACGAATAGCCCGATGATGATCGAAGGCGCGCTCAGCAGAATGTCGTTGATGAAGCGCACGGCTTCGCCGAACTTGCTGTTGTGGGCATATTCGGCAAGAAAAGTGCCGGCGAGAATGCCGGTCGGAGTCCCCACCAGGGTGGCGATTGAAGTCATCGCGACGCTGCCGAAAATCGCGTTGATCAGCCCGCCGGCGCTGCCGGGCGGCGGCGTGGCCTGGGTGAATAGGGTCAGGCTCAGCGCGCCGACGCCGTTCTTGAGAAGGGTCCCCAGCACTAGAGCTAAAAACAACAGGCCAAAGCCCGTAGCAGCGAGCGACAACCCGACGACCAGGTAATTTACCGCGCGCCGGCGCGTGTAGATTTGCATCGACGCTAAGCTCCCGCCTGCTTCTGCAGCTGGATAAGCATCGCCTTGGCCATTGCCAGAACGACAAAGGTAATCAGGAACAGGATGAAACCGAGCGCCATCAACGACGATTGATAGAGGTCGCCCACCGCCTCGGTGAACTCGTTGGCGAGCGACGCCGAGATCGTCGTGCCGGGCTGCAGAATCGAGGCGTGAATGTGGTGCGAGTTGCCGATCACGAACGTCACGGCCATTGTCTCCCCCAGCGCGCGGCCGAGCCCCAAGAGAATGCCGCCGACGACGCCGATCCGGGTAAACGGCAAAACCACCCGCCACATCACCTCGGTGGTGGTGGCACCAACGCCGTAGGCGCTTTCCTTCAGCATCGGCGGCACCGTCTCAAAAACGTCGCGCATCACCGAGGCGATAAACGGCAGCACCATGATCGCCAGGATGAACCCTGCGGTCAGCACGCCGATCCCCAACGGTGGCCCCTCGAACAGCACACCGAGCCCCGGGATGTTGCCGAGCGTGGCGATCATTGCCGGCTCGATATATTCCTGGACGAACGGCGCCAGCACGAAGAGGCCCCAGATGCCGTAGATGATGCTAGGGATCGCGGCCAGCAGCTCAATCATCGTTCCCAGCGGTCGCCGGAGCCATTTCGGGCACAGTTCAGTGATGAACAGCGCTACCCCAAACGCGACGGGAATACCGATCAGCATCGCGATGAAAGAGGTCACCAGCGTGCCGTAGATCGGCGCGAGCGCACCGAAATTTTCGGTGACCGGGTTCCACGCGGCACCGACGAAGAACCCGAGGCCGAATTGCCGCAACGCCGGCCATGCCCCGTCTAGCAGCGCGACAATGACTCCGCCGAGGATCAGGAGGACCAACGCAGCAAAGATCACGGTCAGTCCATAGAAGACCGCGTCCCCCACACCGCTGCCCGCGCGCCGCCGCGCTGGAGTACGCGCGGTTGCGACCGTCTCAGCCTCAACGGCCACTCTCAATTCTCCCGAAACGCTAAGCGAAGCCGGCGGGAAGCCGCTGCCTAGGAGGCATGGCCGGTCCACACCGGCTTGCCGTCGTCGCCGGTGATCGACTTCCAGCTCTGCTCGACCGCCGTGATCACGGCCGACGGCATCGGCACGTAATCGAGCTGCTCGGCCAGCGGCCCGCCGTTCTTGTAGGCCCAGTCGAAGAAGTTGAGCACCTCGCGGGCCGTCTCGGGCTTGGCCTGCTGCTTGTGGATCAGGATGAAGGTGGCGCCGGTGATCGGCCAGCTCTCCTTGCCCGGCTGATCGGTCAGCAGCAGATAGAAGCCGGGCGCCTTCGACCAGTCGGCGTTGGCGGCCGCGGCCTGGAAGCTCTGAGCGTTGGGCGAGACGAACGCGCCGTCTTTGTTCTTCAGCTGCGCGTGGGTCATCTTGTTCTGCAGCGCGTAGGCGTATTCGACATAGCCGATCGCGCCGTCGGTGCGCGAGGTCAGCGCCGCGACGCCCTCGTTGCCCTTGCCGCCGAGCCCGCCGGGGAACTCGACCGAGGTGTTCTCGCCGACCTTCGCCTTGAAATCCGCATCGACGCTCGACAGGTAGTGGGTGAAGATGAAGTTGGTGCCCGACCCGTCGGAGCGGTGCACCGTGGCGATTGCCTTGTCAGGCAGGTTGACCCCCGGGTTCAGCGCCTTGACCGCCGGGTCGTTCCACTTGGCGATAGTGCCGAGATACATGCCGGCGAGCACCTTGCCGTCGAGCTTGAGCTCACCGGGCTTGATCCCCGCCAGATTGACCACCGGCACCACGCCGCCCATCACCATCGGGAATTGCTGCAGTCCGTTCTTGTCGAGGTCCTCGGGCTTGAGCGGCATGTCGGAGGCGCCGAAATCGACGGTCTTGGCGGTGATCTGCTTGATGCCGCCGCCCGATCCGATCGACTGGTAGTTCATACTGGTATTGGTCTTGGCCTTATAGGCCTCGGCCCATTTGGCATAGATCGGATAGGGGAAGGTGGCGCCGGCGCCGGAAATCTCGGCTGCGGCGGCGGGCAGCGCCGCACACAGGATTGCGGCGGCGGCGGCGAACAGGGTGCGGCGAGCGAGCACAGAAGTCTCCCCTCATGATTTTACGGATGTGCGGCTTGGGGGCCGGCCGGGATGCTTTTTATAGGGACGCCGCGAAGGTTCTATTGCAGTTCTGTTACCGTTCGATGACACCGCTTGAGCGGTCGCCGTCGGCTTGCAGCCACACGGCAAAGGTCGAGCCGGTTCCGATCGTGCTGGAAATCTCGAGCCGGCCGCGGTGCCGGTTGAGGATGTGCTTGACGATCGCGAGGCCAAGCCCCGTACCGCCCAATTCGCGCGAGCGGGCGGTGTCGATGCGGTAAAACCGCTCGGTCAGACGCGGCAGGTGCTCGCCGGGAATGCCGTCGCCGCGGTCGGTGACGGCGACGCGCACAAAGGAAACCGCGGCCGATTGCCGCTCGCCGAGGCTGGCCCCAAAACTGGCGCTGACCGTAATCTCGCTGTGCGGCTTGCCGTATTTGATCGCGTTGTCGATCAGGTTCTGGAACACCTGGGCCAGCTCGTCCGCATCGCCGAGCACGTCGGGCAGATCGTTGGGCAGCGTCAATTCGAGGCGCATGCCGCGTTCGGCAGCGCGCAATTCGAGCGTATCGACCACCTGCTCGACCAGCGGCGCCAGCTCGACCCGGCTGGTCGGGGCGACGTGTTCGTTCAATTCGATCCGCGAGAGCGACAGGAGGTCGTCGACCAGCCGCGCCATGCGCGCGGCCTCGCCGCGCATGATGCCGAGAAAGCGGTCGCGCGCGGTGGGGTCGTCCCGCGCCGGGCCCAGCAGCGTCTCGATAAACCCGATCAAGGTCGCGAGCGGAGTCTTCAGCTCATGGCCCGCGTTGGCGACGAAATCGGCGCGCATCTGCTCGGAGGCTTTGAGGGCGGTGATGTCGTGCAGCGTGACGATCGCGGCGACCCCGCTGAGCGACATCCCCTCGATCCGCGCGATCCGCGCCTGCATCACCCGCTCGACCGGCACCGACAGGACGAAGTCGACGACCCGCATGCCGGCGCCGGCGAGCACCGCGTCGGCGGCGGCGAGCACGATGGGGTTGCGCAGCGACGCGGCGAGGTCGCTGGCCTCTGCGGCGGCCCCGACGAACTCGCCCGCAGCGGCGTTGGCGCGGACGATCCGGCGCTGTGCGTCGATCAGGATCAGCGGATCGGGGGTCGCGGCGAACACCGCATCCGCGGCGGCGAGGGCGATCTCGGCCCGCATGCTGCGCTCGCGCCAGCCGCGCGCGAGACG
>JBBRPG010000225.1:0-4806 GCA_038228485.1 Alphaproteobacteria bacterium | reverse complement strand
TATGGTCGATGTTCTCGACCGCGAGATAGAGTTCGTACTCGTGGCTCTCGCTGCCGCAGAACTCGGTGCCGCGGTCGGTGAGCAGCTGCTTGGCCAATTCCAGCAGCCCCGCCTTTACTCGGATAATTCTCTGTTCCTGGGTCATATCATGATCTCCATCCCGCCGCAGGGCGGGCCGCGGTACCAGCTCTCGGTGAGAACCGCGACCCGCCCTCCGGCTCCGCTTCGGAAACCAACAACGACTGTCAGATTAAATTTGAACTAATACAGCTGCTGCTTGCTGACAATTTGCCGGGGCGCTCGTAACATCGGGTAGCCTTCGAAGGAGCCGCCATGACCGTCGCCATTCGCCAGATCGGCCCGTGCCTTGCCGGCGAGGTCTCCGGCATCGACATTCGCCGCCCGCTCACCGCCGCCGAGGTCGCCGCTATATGCCGGCATGGACCGATACGCAGTGCTGGTGTTCCACGACCAGGACATCGACGACGAGCAGCAGCTCGCCTTCACCCGCAGCCTCGGCGAGATCGAGCTGGCGCTGCACACCGGCTTGCGCGCGGCCAACGAGTACCGGCTGCCGACCACCTTTGCCGATGTCTCCAACCTCGACCAGCACAATAAACCGATGGCGCGCGACGACCGCCGCCGCTTGTTCTCGATCGGCAACCGGCTGTGGCATTCCGACAGCTCGTTCAAGGAAACGCCGGCGAAATACTCCCTGCTGCACGCCCGCAAAATCCCGTCGAAGGGCGGCAACACCGAATTCGCCGACATGCGCGCCGCCTGGGATGCGCTCGACCCCGAGACCCAGGCGGTCTGCGAGAAGCTGGTCTGCGAGCACTCGCAAATATATTCGCGCCAGCAGATCGGCTTTTTCGACCTCAGCGACGAGGAGCGCGAGCGCTTCGCGCCGGTGCGCCAGGTGCTGGTGCGCACCCACCCGGTGATCGGGCGCAAATCGCTGTATCTGGCCTCGCATGCCGGCGCCATTGTCGGCTGGCCGATCCCCGAGGCGCGCGCCTTCCTGCGCGACCTGATCGAGCACGCCACCCAGCGCCAGTTCGTCTATTCGCACAAATGGGCGGTCGGCGACCTCGTCATGTGGGACAACCGCCAGACCATGCACCGCGGCCGTCCGTTCCCGGCCGAGGAGGCCCGCGACGTGCGCCGCACCACCCTCGCCGGCGACGGCCCCACCGTCGCGCAAGCCGCGGCGGCCTGATCCGGCTATTCGGCGAACCCGCCGAAGGGTTTGAGATAGACGGTGCCGAACCGGTCGAGAAACCGCCGCAATGCGGCGCTGGGAACCCCGAAGAAGGTAAACCGCCGCCGCTCGACCAGCGCCGAATACCGCTCGCCGAACCGCGCGGTGAAACCTTCCAGATGCGCGAGCGCCGCATCGGCATCCGCATAGCGCTCATAGATGTGAAGCGACGCGCCGTCGTCGCTGACAAAGCGCTGGTAGCTGAGCGTACCGGGTTCCGATCGGGTCGCTTCGACCATCTCGTCGGTCAGCGCGCGAAGCTCGTCGAGCCGGCCGGGTTTGATCGCCAACTCGACATGCCACGAGACCTGCCTGTCCATCCGGCGCAACCCTCCATTGCCTCGCCGGCGATAGCGAGGCGGTTCAACCGCGGCGCATTTTGCCCTACGCTGCGCGCAGGCGCACGAACATCGACCGGCGGAGGATGTCATGGACGGGTTGGCACAGGCGAAGCTCGACGGAATCGTCGCGCCGATCAACTTCACCGCGCCGCTGTCGGAGAAGCCGTACTCGTACAATTACGATCCGCCGCCGGGTGTGCCGGTGCGCAACACCGAAAACGAGGAACACGCCATCACCGTCCACGACGCGCGCGCGGCCGCGCTGTCGCTCGACCGCGAGGGGTTCGTGTTGCTCCACAATAAGACCGCGGCCAGCGACCTCTACGACGAGGAAATCATCACCAAAGTCTACTACCCCGAATGCGAGCGCCTGATGCGCGAGGCGACCGGGGCCAAGAAGGTCGTCGCCTTCGACCATATCGTGCGCAACGCCGCCAAATCCGGTCCCGGCAGCAGCGTCAAGATGCCGGCCGGCCGCGTCCACAACGACTACACTGCCTGGTCGGCGCCGCAGCGGGTGCGCGACCTGATGGGCGACGAGGCCACCGAGCTGCTCAAGCACCGCTTTGCGATCAACAACGTGTGGCGGCCGATCGCCGGCCCGCTGCTGCGCTCGCCGCTGGTGCTGTGCGATTCCCAGACGCTCGACTACGACAACCTGCTGCCGTCCGAGCTGCGCTACCCCGACCGCAGCGGCGAGACCTATGCGGTGACCTACAACCCGAACCAGCGCTGGTACTATTTCCCGCAGATGCAGCCCGACGAGGCCATCCTGATCAGCTGCTACGACTCGGCCCGCCAGCACGCTGCGCGGTTCTCGGCGCACGGCGCTTTCGATGACCCCAACACCCCCGCCAACGCCCCGCCCCGCGAGAGCATCGAGGTCCGCACGCTGGTGTTTTTCTAGGTCTGGCTGCTACTCCTCAACGCGCTCCTAACTGGTTTGCTTTGGCTCCAAGCCTTGGCGGGAACAGCTTGCGGGACGTTGGAAGAGGTTGCGGTATTTACTGGATTGCTTATATAACGTGACCCCAATGTCGGGGGAGAAGGAGGCGCTAATGGACAGCCTTTCGCGGTTGATCGAGATGGCTAAAGCTGTCCGCGTAAGCGAGGATCAGCGAGAAGAGCAGCGCCGCAGCTTCGTTTACGGCAATACAGCCTTCGAAAATGACAAGATCACTTGGGAAATGGTGAATCGCCAAGCCGACGCGGTGCGCAGCGAGTAGCGCAGGGCTGCAACAAATTTAGGGAGGGGGACGCTTGGGCGTCCCCTTTTCTGTATGCAATCTGATGATGATGACCGGCGTATTGCAGAACTGGAAGTCGAAAACGGACTTCGGCAGTACGATCTCGCTATCGACATTATAAAGGCTTTCCAAGAACCAAACCGTCCTTTTGCTCTTCGTCCTTCTCTGATTGAACAACTTCAAGCTGTGGCGGTAAGGGGCATACAACCTTATCCTGGGGAATGGAGGGTGGGTCCGGTAAATATTACAAAAAGCAAACATATGCCGCCCGGCGCTCATCTCGTGCGGTTTTTAGTCCAAGAAATGTGCGATTACGTTAATGATAATTGGCATGAGCGGACGGCTTTTCATCTATCTGCTTATGTAATGTGGCGTTTGAATTGGATTCACCCCTTTGAAGATGGCGATGGGCGTACGAGTCGTACTGTTTCTTATGTTGTATTGTCGGCGAAGCTAAACACATTATTGCCGGGAGTTCCAACAATCGTTCAGCAGATTCAAGACGATCGCACCACATATTTTCGGGCGCGACTTTAAGGGGAGGCAGGCCCCGCCATCTGCACCGGCGGCAGCCTCCCTTCCTCGACCGCATGGCACGCCACCAGCGTTCCGCCGTCCTCACGCAGCACCGGCCGCTCGACCCGGCAGCGCTCGTTGGCATAGGGGCAGCGCGGGTGGAAGGCGCAGCCCGGCGGCGGGTCGATCGGGTTCGGCACCTCGCCGGCCACCGGCTCCCTTTCGCCCAACGGACCCTGGGGCGGATCGAGCCGCGGGATCGTCTCCAGCAGCAGCCGCGTGTACGGGTGCCGCGGCCGCGCGAACAGCGTCTCGGCGCTCGCCAGCTCGACCAGCCGCCCCAGATACATCACCCCGACCCGATCGCTGATCTGGTAGATCACCGCCAAATTGTGCGAGATGAACAGATAGGTCAGCCCGAACTGGCGCTGCAAATCCTTCATCAGATTGAGGATTTGCGCCTGCACCGACACGTCGAGCGCCGAGGTTGGCTCGTCGCACACCAGAAATTCCGGGTTGGCCCCCAAGGCGCGGGCGATGGAAATCCGCTGGCGTTGGCCGCCGGAAAATTCGTGCGGGAACTTGTCGCCGTCGGCCGGCGACAGCTTCACCTGCTCCAGCAATTCGCCGACCCGCGCGCGCAATTCGCCCTTGTCGGTGACGAGCCCGTAAGTCACCAGCGGCTCGGCGACGATGCGGCGCACCCGCCAGCGCGGGTTGAGGCTGGCGTAGGGGTCCTGAAAGATCATCTGCATACGCCGCCTGACCGGCGCCATCGCCTTGCGGTGGGTCAGGGTGGCCAGGTCGACCCCGTCGAACACGATATTGCCCGCGGTCGGCCGGTAGAGCCCGACGACGCAGCGCGCCACCGTGGTCTTGCCGCATCCCGACTCGCCGACCAGCGAAAACGTCTCGCCGCGCTTGACCGTAAAGCTGACCCCGTCGAGCGCCTTGACCGCGGCCCGCGGCTTCCCTTGCAGCAGCCGCTCCAACGCCGGCGGCGACACATCGAAATGCCGCTTGAGGTTGTTGACCTCGAGGATGATGTCGTCAGGCATCGGCCCCCACCCCAACCCTCCCCCGCTTGCGGGGGAGGGGGTTCGTTGGAGCCACCGCACAAAAGCGCTCCCTCCCCCGCAAGCGGGGGAGGGTTGGGGTGGGGGCTTGCCGCTCAAGCATCGGCGACGCTCTCGGCCCGCGCGTCCGCATAAAGCCAGCACGCCGCCTGCGTCTGCTTCGCCGGCATCAAATCGGGCCGCTCGCGGTAACAGCGCTCGAACACCTGCGGGCAGCGCGGGTTGAACGGGCAGCCGGGCGGGATCGCGGTGAGCCGCGGCATCGCCCCGTCGATCTGCTGCAACCGCCCGCGCGCTCCCGTCGTGCGCGGGATCGAGGCCATCAGCCCCACCGTATAGGGATGGCTCGGCCGGTCGACGATGTC
>JBBRPG010000224.1:0-4905 GCA_038228485.1 Alphaproteobacteria bacterium | reverse complement strand
CGGCCGGCACGGTCTTGACCTCGTGCGCCTGCAGCGCGGGCAGCACCTCGCGGGCAAAGCGTTCGATCTGCGCCATGAACAAATCGTGCGGCAGCGCGCCGCGGTTGAGCGCCAATTGCACCTGGTTGGCGCCGGCGCTGTCGGGGCGGCGATGATCCGGGCGATGACCTCGTCGGCAGTGCCCATCGGCATCTGCTCGGCCTGCTCTTCGAGCTGCTCCATCGTCAGGTTGCGGAATTCCGAGCGCAGATTGGCCGCCGCGCGCAGATTTTCCGGGCGCACGTAATCGGTCGAGGCCTGGCTCGAATACCCGGTCTGCCGCTGCATCTCGGTCTCGGTGAAGTTGCCGTGGCTGAACAAGGTGCGGTTGAAATAGAGGATGTGCGGCCCGTATTCCTTCAGCGCCTGCTTCTTCGAATCCGCGACGTAGGCGGTGATGCCGAGCGACAAATGGTCGGGGGTGATGCGGTGCCCGGCTTGGGCCAGGCACTTCGCATAGAAGCGGATGATGTCGTCGCGCAAACCGCGGGCGCGGCCGAGGCCGGGGGTGATCGGCAGGTTGTGCTTGCCGGCGAACTCGATCGATTCCTGGCTGCCGACCACCGGCACCCAGATCGGCGGGTGCGGCTGCTGCACCGGGCGCGGCCACATTGCCACGTCCTTGTACGACCAGAACTTGCCCTCGTAGCTGAACACCTCCTCGGTCCAGGCGCGGGTGATGATGTCGTAGGCTTCCTCGAACCGCGCCCGCGATTCCGCGAGCGAGACATTGTGCACCTGGTATTCGCGTGGGATGCCGCGGGCGAAACCCGAGATCAGCCGCCCTTTCGACAGGCAGTCGATCATCGCCAGTTCCTCGGCCAGGCGCAGCGGCTCGTGCAGCGGCAGCAGGTTGCCGTAGATCAGGAGCTTCAAGTTCTTGGTGCGCTGCGCCGCCGAGGCCGCCATTAGGTTCGGGCTGTTCATCAGCCCATAGGGCGAGCAGTGATGCTCGTTGAACCCGACCCCGTCATAGCCGCATTTGTCGAGCAGCTCCCAGGCGTCGAGATGCTCCTCATAAGTGCGCATCGCCGTGTCGCGGTCGAAATATTTGCCGGCCAGCGGATAGGGCAGCTCGGTCTCGCCGCCCTTCAGATGGTCGAGGTTGGCGTCGTAGGCGAGCAGGTCGAAGACAAAGACTTTCACGGCGTGGCTTCCTCCATATGCAGCGCGGCGACGCGGCTGCCGCGGAACGCCAACAGCGCCGTCGCCACCGCGGCGATAACCGCGAAGCCGCAGGCACTGAGGAATATCTCGGGCGGCTTCATGCCGATCGACAGCAGATAGCCGCCCAAAGCCGGCGCGGCGATGCCGCCTAGGCGTCCGATGCCGAGGGCCCAGCCGAGCCCGGTCGTGCGCATCCGTGCGGGGTAGAGCTTGCCGCAGGTGCCGTTGAGACCGGTCTGGCTGCCGATGATCGTCAAACCTGCAAGGAAGGTCACCACTAGCAGCGCGGCATAGGGCAGCGCCACGAGGGCGATCAGCGCGATGAACACGGCGCCCACGGCATAATGAAAGGTGAGCGAGCGCTCAGGTCCGACCCGGTCGATCAGGTACCCTAGATAGAAAACGGCGAAGAGCGCGCCGCAGTCTCGCAGGCTTGAGGCGAACACCGCCTGCGCCGGCGCCATGCCCATCAGGTTCAGTACCGTCGGCATCCAATAGGCGAACAGGAACAGGTTCATCAGACTGCAGAAATAGATGATCCACATCAGCACGGTCTGCAGCGCATAGCCCTTGCTGAACAGCATCGCGACCGGGTTGCCGCGGGCGATGTCGAGGGCATGCGCTTCGCTCTGGACCGACCCCAAGTCGAGCCGGCTCAGCAGCGCCTGGTCGCGCGCCGACAGGTTGCCACGCGCCATCAGAAACCGTGGCGATTCCGGCAGCCACACCAACAGCGCCGCGACCAGCACCAGCGGAAACAAGCCACCGAGAACAAAGATCACCGGCCAGCCGAAATGCGGCAGCAACAGCGCGATCAGCTGGCCGCCGAGAAAGCCGCCGAGCGGCGCGCCGGTAAAGCTCGCCATGATCATCAGCGCGCGCCGGCGCGCCGGGGTGTAGTCGCCGGTCAATGACGCCGCGCCCGAGAACCCGCCACCGATCCCGACCCCGGTGAAAAAGCGCAGCAAGGCCATCACCTCTAGCGAACCGGCAAAGGCGCTCAACAGCGAGGCGACGCCAAACAAGGTCAGGCTGGCGACCAGCAACGGCTTGCGCCCGAAGCGGTCGCCGAGCGGGCCGGCCGACAAGGCGCCGGCCATGATGCCGATGCTCGACCACAGGAACGCGGTGGTGAAGGCCGGCGGCGGCAGCTGCCAGGCCTTGATCAGCGACGGCACCGCCCAGGCAATCGCGTTGAGGTCGTAGCCGTCGCACATCTGGACGAGGCCGCACAGGATCACAACACGGATTTGCAGGCCGCCGATCCGCTGGTTTTCGAGCGCCGTCTCGACCGTCGAAACCGCCATTTCCGCCATCGTTCCCTCCCGCCGTCCAGCCCGGATCGCTGGCTGCCCGCCAGTCTTTCTCGCGTGACCGTGTTGCATTTCTTCTGCAGCTGCGCAAGCCTCCGGTTCTGGATCGCGGGCGTCCCGCCCGCATGCGGCCGTACCGGCCGAGGGCCCTGCCGCGGAGGCTTACCGATGACCACCCGCCCGCCTGCCGAAATCGGCATGCCGCTCGATGAGGTCGACACCCCGGCCCTGGTGATCGACCTCGACGCGTTCGAGCGCAATCTCAAGCGCCTGCCCGAGCGCGCCGGCGGCAATGTCCGTCTGCGCCCGCACGCTAAGACCCATAAATGCGCGGTCATCGCCTTGAAGCAGATGGAGCTGGGCGCGGTCGGCGTGTGCTGCCAGAAGGTCAGCGAAGCCGAGGCGATGGTCTATGGCGGGGTCAAGGACGTGCTCGTCACCAACGAGATCGTCGGCCGCCAAAAGCTGCGTCGGCTGATGGGCCTCGCCGGTAGCGCCCGCATCGCCACCTGCGCCGACGACCCGGCCCAGGTCACGGCGCTCAACGAGGCGGCGGGCGAGGCTGGCATCACCCTGCCGGTTCATGTCGAGGTCAATATGGGTGGCAACCGGTGCGGGGTCGAGCCGGGCGCCCCGGCGCTCGACCTCGCCCGCAAGATCATGGACGCGCCGCATCTGTCCTTCGCGGGCCTCCAGGCCTATCATGGCTCGGCCCAGCACATCCGCGGCTGGGAGGACCGGCAGCAGGCGATCGCCGGCGCGGTCGAAAAGGCCGGCACCACCCGCGACCTCTTGGCGCAGCACGGCATCCCCTGCGCCAACATCACCGGGGCCGGCACCGGCACCTTCGAGTTCGAGACCGCGAGCGGCGTCTATACCGAGCTGCAATGCGGCTCGTACATCTTCATGGACGCCGATTACGGGCGCAACCTCGACCGCGACGGCGCGGCGACCCGCGCCTTCGAGCCGAGCCTGTTCGTCTGGGCCACGGTGATGAGCCGCCCGACCGAAGACCGCGCCATCGTCGATGCGGGGTTGAAGGCGCTGAGCGTCGATTCGGGGATGCCGGCGATCTGGGACGAACCCGCCGCCATCTACGAGCGCGCCTCCGACGAGCACGGCAAGCTCACCATCAACGCCGCCACCAACCGGCTGAAGCTCGGCGACAAGATCAAACTGGTGCCGGGCCATTGCGACCCGACGGTCAACCTCTACGACTGGTATGTCGGGGTGCGCAACGACCGGGTCGAGGCGATCTGGCCCATCGTTGCCAGGGGCGCGGTGTATTAGCCGAGGCGCAGCCTTATCTGTTGCCGATGACCCACCGAGCCGGAAGCGCCGATCTGCCGCTGCATGGCGGCCGGGTTCCGCCCTGGCTCGCCGACCGCATGACCCGGCTCGGGGCGGTGATCAGCGAGGCGATCGTCCATCATTACGGGCGCGACGAGTTGCTGCGCCGGCTGGCGCATCCGTTCTGGTTCCAGTCGTTCGGCGCGGTGATGGGGATGGACTGGCATTCCTCGGGCGTCACCACCAGCGTCGTCGGCGCGTTGAAGCGCGGCCTCGCGCCGCTCGCCGGCGAGCTCGGCATACACGTCAGCGGCGGGCGCGGCGCCCACTCGCGGCGGACGCCGCACGAGCTGCTGGCCATCGGCGAGCGGACGGGTTTCGACGGTGCGGCCCTGGCCCAGACCAGCCGTCTTGTCGCCAAGGTCGACAGCGCCGCGGTCCAGGACGGGTTCGATCTTTACCTGCACGGCTTCATCGTCACCGACGATGGACACTGGATGGTGGTGCAACAGGGCATGAACGGCGAGCGCCGGCAGGCTCGCCGCTATCACTGGCTGTCGGAGGGCCTCGCCAGTTTTGTCGACGAGCCGCACGCCGCGATCGACGGCGAGCACCAGGGCGAGATCGTCAACCTGACCGACCGCCGCGCCGAACCCTCGCGCCGCGGCCAGCTCGAGCTCCTGACCTCGTGGGGGCCGGACCGGATCGCGGGCGAGCTGCAGAGATTATTGAAGGAGCCGGAGCCGGTGGCCCCCGCACAGCAGCCGATGCTGCCGCATCTGGTGATGCCGGCGCATCACGACGTCCGGCCGAGCGATGTCATGGTGCGGCGGCTGCACGCGACGCTCGCCGCGGCGGCGGAGCGCGGGCCGGAGGATTTTCCAGCGCTGCTGCTGACCCCGGGGGTCGGCGTGCGTACGGTGCAATCGTTGGCGATGGTGGCGGAGGTCGTGCATGGCGCACCCTACCGCTTTGCCGATCCGGCACGGTTCTCGCTCGCGCATGGCGGCAAGGACCGGCATCCGTTTCCGGTGCCGATCAGGGTCTACGACCGGACCATCCAAGTGCTGAAATCGGCGGTCGAGAAGGCGCGCCT
>JBBRPG010000223.1:0-5067 GCA_038228485.1 Alphaproteobacteria bacterium | reverse complement strand
TGAAAGACGTTCTTCGCGATATCCAGACCGACGGTGATAATCTGCATGGGACGGCTCCTGCCCTCGAGGTGGTGCGATTGACGGTCGCCACCCTGGCACATCGCGATGCCGTCGGGTCGGGGGCCGTCCACCCCATCAAGCCCCGTGGATATCGGTGATCCGCAGCACGGTTTGATACTGGCGATGGCCGTTCTTGCGCCGGTAATTATGCCGCCGCTTTTTCTTGAAGACGATGATCTTGTCGGCGCGGCGCTGCTCGACCAGGGTAGCGCTGACCGAGGCGCCCGCGATCAGCGGCGCGCCCGTCGACACGGTGGCGCCGTCGCCGACCATCAGCACTTCGCTCAATTCGATCGTCGCGCCCGGCTCGCCGGCGAGTTTTTCGACCGCGATCACGTCGTCGGGGGCGACCTTGTACTGCTTGCCGCCGGTGCGGATCACTGCGAACATCTGAAACCGCCGCTGAGTTTGGCGCGCCTGGTCATGCCGGCGCGAAAACACGACGGACGGGCCGCGCCCGTCCGGGAGCGGGGAATATACTGACCGGTCTTTTGCTGTCAAGAAGCCGGATAGTGCTCAGTCAACCGCATCGTCGTACCCCGGCGGCTCGCCGCCCTGCCGCTGCAAAATTCGGTCGAATGCGGCGAAATCCGCTCGGGCGCGACGCTCGGCAAAGAATGCAGCGGTGCTCATCGCAGCCAGTTTTTCGGAGACCGCGGTGGCGACGAACTGGTTGACGCTGATCCCATCCTGCTTGGCGCGGCGCTCAACCTCGGCCTTGACCGAGCGCGGCAGGCGGAGCGGATAGGTGCTTTGGTTCTTCACGTCCTAATCCTCCTAAGCGCCTCGGCGGGAGTTAGCAGCTCGACACCGAACCGCGCCGGCGCCGCGCCAAAGTCCCGCCGATTGAAGGTCACAATCGCTGCGGCCTGTCCGTTGACGGCCGCTTCGAGCACCATTTCATCAGCCGGATCGCGCAATTGCGGCCGCCACATGAAATGGGTCTCGACGGGCTCAACCATCGCCAGTACGGCATCGATAAAGATGCTGACTTCGTCCAGATCGAGCCTGGCGGCGAGACGATGCTCGGCAAGCCGACATGTCGCCTCGTACTCGACGGCAAGCGCAACATTGGCAAGCATGGTCAATTCCGAGCGGCGCGCCGCCACCAGCAACGCGGCCGATGCGCCGGCCGGACTGCGCATGGCCGCGACCACGACATTGGTGTCAAGCACGTACCTCATTTATGATAGAATATCATATCGTATGTGATGTCATTTCCATTATGAGCAATAGCCCGCCAACTACACGCTCCGACGAACTCTACGACACCGGCCGTTATGGCGTGGTGCGGGTGGTGGCGCGGGCCTGCCCGTTATGCGGCGGCCAGGATGCCTCACCGCGGGCGGGCTATGGCGAGGGTATCTGGCGGCTGTGCGAGTGCCGTGCCTGCGGCTTCGCCTATCTCGACCGTGCGCCCGACTACGCGGCGCTGTTCGCGGCGATGGCCTGGGAGAAGACAACCGTCGCCGAGGTCGAGCGCCGCGTCCAGCTGCGCCCGACCTCGCATCGCCTCAGCAAGCTGACCCGGGCGCGCATGCGTCTGCTGCCGCGCAAAAAGATGCCCGGCCTCGTCGCCCGCCATGCCGCGCCGGGCAATGTCGTCGATCTCGGCTGCGGCACCGGGACCCAGCTCGACGGCCTCGCCGACGCCTATGTGCCCTACGGCATCGAGATTTCCAGCGAGGCGGCGGCCGCGGCCGACCGGCATTTTTCCGCCCGCGGCGGCCGCGCGGTCAACGCGCCGTCCTTGGAGGGGCTGAAGAGCTTTGCCGCCGGCTTCTTCACCGCCGCGACCCTGCGCTCCTATCTCGAGCACGAGCTGCACCCGCGTGCGGTACTTATCGAGCTGCACCGCACCCTGGCGCCGGGCGGGGTGGCGCTGATCAAAGTGCCGAACTACGCCTCGCTCAACCGCCTTGTCACCGGGCGCAAATGGTGCGGGTTCCGCTATCCCGACCACCTCAACTACTTCACCCCGGCGAGCCTCGCCCGCATGGCAGCGGAATGCGGCTACCGGGCGCGGTTCGGCCCGACCGACCGGTTGCCGACCAGCGACAATATGTACGCGGTACTGGCGAAGCGCTGATCAGCTGTAGACATCGCCCGGCTTTGACGGCGGCAGGCGCGCGCGCCTATGCTCGGAAGCTCCGAATAAAGAAAACAGGTTCGAGGAGCGCTGGGGCGAATGGACACCGGCAAGATCAACGCGACTGAAGACGAGGCCCTGCAATTCCACAGCGGGGGGCGGCCGGGCAAATTGTCGATCGCGCCGCACAAGCCGCTGGTGACCCAGCGCGACCTGTCGCTCGCCTATTCGCCGGGTGTCGCCTATCCCTGCTTGGCGATCCAGAAGGATCCAACCGCAGCCTTCGACTATACCTCAAAGGGCAATTTCGTCGCGGTCGTCTCCAACGGCACCGCGGTCCTGGGTCTTGGCGACCTCGGCGCGCTGGCGGCAAAGCCGGTGATGGAGGGCAAGGCGGCGCTGTTCAAGCGCTTTGCCGACATCGACTCGATCGACCTCGAAATCGACACCAAGGACGTCGATGAGTTCGTCAATTGCGTGCGCTTCCTGCATCCCTCGTTCGGCGGCATCAACCTCGAGGACATCCGCGCGCCGGAATGCTTCGTCATCGAGGAGCGGCTGCGCGAGCTGCTCGACATCCCCGTCTTTCATGACGACCAGCACGGCACCGCGATCATCGCCACCGCCGGCCTCATCAACGCGCTGCACCTGACCAAGCGCGAGCTCAAAGACATCAAGATGGTGGTCAACGGCGCCGGCGCCGCGTCGATCGCCTGCGTCGAGCTGCTGAAGTCGATGGGGCTCACTTCGGCCAACGTCATCTTGTGCGATACGCGCGGGGTCATTTATCGCGGCCGCACCGACGGCATGAACCAGTGGAAATCGGCGCATGCGGTCGAGACCTCGGCGCGCACCCTGGCCGAGGCGATGGAGGGCGCCGATGTGTTCTTCGGCCTCTCGGCCAAGGGCGCAGTGACGCCGGCAATGGTCAAGGCGATGGCCGACCGGCCGATCATCTTCGCAATGGCCAATCCCGATCCCGAGATCACCCCGGAAGAGGCGCGGGCCGTGCGCTCCGATGCGATAATCGCCACCGGACGCTCGGATTACCCCAACCAGGTCAACAACGTCCTCGGCTTTCCCTACATCTTCCGAGGCGCGCTCGACGTGCGCGCCTCACAGATCAACGACCAGATGAAAATCGCCGCTGCCGAGGCGCTGGCCCGGCTGGCACGCGAGGACGTGCCCGACGAGGTCGCCGCCGCCTATGCCGGAGAGCGGCTGCGCTACGGCCCCGACTACATCATCCCGGCGCCGTTCGACCCGCGCCTGATCTGGGCCGTGCCGTCGGCGGTGGCGCAGGCGGCGATGGATTCCGGGGTCGCGCGCAAGCCGATCCTCGACATGGCGGCCTACAGGCGGACCTTGCGCGCCCGGCTCGACCCCACGGCCGCCGGGCTCGAGCTGATTTTCGAGCGGGTCCAGGCCGAGCCGAAACGCGTCGTCTTCGCCGAAGGCGAGGAGGAAAAGACCATCCGCGCCGCGCTGCAATACGCCAATAGCGGCTATGGCACCCCGGTGCTGATCGGGCGCGAGGACCGCATCCGCGCGACTATGGCGGCGATGGGCCTCAGCTCCGAGGCGCCGCTCGAAATCCACAACGCGCGGCTGTCGCACAGCAACCAGCGCTACACCGAGTTCCTCTACCAGCGTCAGCAGCGCCGTGGCATGCTCTACCGCGACTGCCAGCGCCAGGTGAACCAGGACCGCAACGTCTTTGCCGCCTGCATGGTCGCGTGCGGCGACGCCGACGCGATGGTGACCGGGGTGACCCGCAACTCGTTCGACGTGCTCGACGAGATCACCCGCGTCATCGAAGTGAAACCCGACTGCGAGATGTTCGGGCTGACCGTGCTGCTGGCCCGCGGCGGCACGGTATTGCTCGCCGACACCCTGGTGCACGAGAACCCGACGCCCGCCCAGCTTGCCGACATCGCCGTCGAGGCCGCAGCAAAGGCGCGCGAGCTGGGCCTCGTGCCGCGTATCGCCTTGCTGTCGTATTCCAACTTCGGCAACCCTACGGGCGACGGCGGCTGCAAGGTGCGCGAGGCGGTAGCCCTGCTCGACGGCCGCAAGGTCGATTTTGAATACGACGGCGAGATGAGCGCCGACGTCGCGCTCGACGCCGGGCTGATGCGCCGGCTCTACCCGTTCTGCCGGCTGTCGGGGCCGGCCAACATCCTGATCATGCCCGAGCTGCACAGCGCCAATATCAGCGCCAGCCTCTTGGCGCATCTGGGCGGCGGCACCGTGATCGGGCCGCTCTTGATGGGTCTCGCGCGCCCGGTGCAGATCGTCAATATCGGCGCCACCGTGTCGGATCTCGTCAACCTCGCCGCCCTCGCGGCGCACGACGCGATCCGCTGACAAAGCCGCGGGCGGATCACATCAGGCCGGCGCGCCCCAAAAAATTGCCCGCCCCCGGGCTTGACCCGGGGGTCCACGTCTTCAACCGTGCACCGCCGCCGAAAGAAAGACGTGGCTGGCCGAGCCACCCCCGGAACGGCCCGCAAGGGCCGGCCGTCCGGGGGCGGCCAAGGCCATCAAAATCATGAACCTGCGCGGTCTGCGCCGGGTGCCGATGTTGGCGTTCGGCCTGGCGATGCCCAGTGCCGCAGTGCTCGCCGGTCTGTGGATCACCGGCCGCCTCGACCTCCCGGCAGCGCTGACCGCCGGCGCGGCGATCTTGATTTTGCTGGCGGTGTTCATCGCTCCGTTTTTGCTGTCGCTGTCGGCGGTGCAACAGGCGGTCGACGCGCTCGGGCCCCAAGCCGACCCCGGCTCCGAAGCCGCGGCGACGCGGCGCCTGGGCCGGCTCGGCGGCACTGCCGACGCGATGTGGCAATCGGCGCTGCGTCTCGCGCGCGGCTGGCGCGAGCGCAGCATGCGGGCCGAGATCGCCCTCGCCGCCGCGGATG
>JBBRPG010000222.1:0-5118 GCA_038228485.1 Alphaproteobacteria bacterium | reverse complement strand
GGCATGACATGCCCGAAATGCGACAAAAGTGTTTTTCTGAAAGTCACCGATGGCATTTGGGGTCTGCAGCGGCGCGTTTGGCCCGAATCAACCTGCAGCCGATGCGGAACAGTTTTGATCCCTTGAAAAGCGGGTCGGGGGGAAACAGGTGACCTCGCCAGCTCGCATCCGGCGCGCGCACTCGGGGATAGGACGAGTTGGGTAAGAGGCATGTGCAAGTCAGGTCGAGCAGATTTTCCCGAATGCGTGGCCTCAGATGTAGATAAAGCTAACTTTGGCTATCATTGTCCTAATTGGACTGTTTCTGATTGGTCTATTGCTGCTCGGGTTGGAAGGGGCGCTGCCTGGATGGGCGTCGCTGCTCTACGTGCCGTTCGTGTTCTTTGACGTGGGCATGCTCAAATGGGCATCTTTGGGCTTCAGGAGGCGGCGCAGGCCAATTTCAAATTGAGACCCGATCAAGGAGAAGGCTCGCTGGCGTGCGTCGTTAAGCATGAATTTGCATCGTCCGTCATCGTCTGCCATCTAATCCGTTCATGGAATTGAGCATGGAAAGATGTAAAGCTGGCGACCTAAGTGATTGAAATATCTATACTCCCTAGCGAGATTGCTTCGCTGCGCTCGCAATGACATGAAGAAGCGGTCATTGCGAGGCGCCGCCAGGCGCCGCGGCAATCTCGACAGGCGGGGAAAACATGCGAGGGCTGTTGGGGATCGCGGTGTTGCTGCTGTTTGCCTGGGCGATCAGCGAGGACCGCTTTCGCGTGCCGCTGCGCGTGGTCGCCGCCGGGGTGCTGCTGCAATTCGCCGCCGCCGTGCTGCTGCTCAAGGTGCCGTTGGCGGCAAAGGCGTTCCTGCTGCTCAACGACGGGGTCGAGGCGCTGCAACAGGCGACCGACGCCGGCACCGGCTTTGTTTTCGGCTATCTCGGCGGCAGGGCCTTGCCATTTGCCGAGACCCATCCCGGCGCCAGCTTTATCTTCGCCTTTCGCGCGCTGCCGCTGGTGCTGGTGATCAGCGCGCTGGCGACCCTGCTGTTTTACTGGGGCGTATTGCAGCGGATCGTCCAAGGGTTCGCCTGGGTGCTGCGGCGCTCGGTCGGGGTCGGCGGGCCGCTGGGATTGGGCGCGGCGGTGCATATCTTTGTCGGCCATATCGAGGCGCCGCTGCTGATCCGGCCATACCTGCTGCGGCTCGAGCGCGGCGAGTTGTTCGCGCTGATGAGCTGCGGCATGGCCGGGATCGCCGGCACGGTGATGGTGCTTTACGCCTCGATCCTCGGCCCGGTGATTCCCGACGCGCTCGGCAACATCCTGGTCGCTGCGGTGATCAGCACCCCGGCGGCGCTGGCCTTGGCGGCGCTGATGGTGCCGTTCCGGCCCGATGCCTCGCCCACGGCCGAGCTGGTGATCGCCGACCCGCCGGTCAGCACGATGGACGCGGTCGCTAAGGGCACGCGCGACGGCATCGTCTTCCTCGCCAATATCGTTGCGATGCTGGTGGTGCTGGTGGCGCTCGTCAGCCTGCTGAATTCGGTGCTTGGCCTGTTGCCGCATTTCGGCGGCGACGCAATCACCCTGCAGCGTCTGTTCGCTTACGCGTTTCGCCCGGTGATGTGGCTGATCGGCATCCCGGCGGGCGAGGTTGCGACCGCGGCGCAGCTGATGGGCACCAAGATCGTGCTCAACGAGTTTATCGCCTATGTCGATCTGGCGAAGCTGCCGGCCGGCGAGCTCAGCGACCACTCGCGGCTGGTGATGATGTACGCCATGTGCGGCTTCGCCAATTTCGGCAGCCTCGGCATCCTGATCGGCGGCATGGGCGCGATGGTGCCCGAGCGCCGGGCGGAGATCGTCGCCCTCGGGTTCAGGTCGATCCTCTCCGGCACGATGGCCGGCTGCATGTCGGGCGCAATGGTGGGGATGCTGGTTTAAGTGCCGCTACCCCGTCGGCAGCACCAGCTTCTCCGCCCGCTCCCTTAACTCCGGCGCCAGCGCCGCCGGGCGGCGCACATCGAGGTCCAGCGTCACCCCGAATTGGCCGAGCCGGGCGATCTCCCGCCCGGTCGCCGGGTTGCTCATCACATGCAGGAAGCGCAGCGACGAGTTGCCGAGATGGGCGATGCCGGTGCGGGTCTCATAGCGATCGCCAAGGCCGAGCGAGCCGCTGATCCGCACCCGGAACTCGAAGGTCGAAAACCCGCGCCGGCCGGTCTTGATGTAGTCGGCGGTGAGCCCGACCGCGGCGCCGATCTGCACCGACGAGTCGGTGAATTTGTGGATCACGCCGCAAATGCCCATGCGGCCGAATTCGTCGAGGTCGCTCGGCTGCACCCGGCCCGCAGAGGTCGGGATCAGGCGGGATAGGTCTGTCGGATCGGCGCGCACCTCGAATTCCGGCCCGTCCCACGCGGCGACCCGGCCCGCGGGCAGCTTCGCGTCCACCCCGTCCCAATGCACGTCGAACCAGGTGATCGCCTCGCCGGTCACCGAGTCAACAAAGCGATGCCCAAGCCGCACCTCGCCCTGTCGATCGTCGGTTGGACCAATCGCCGCGCTCTCGACATGAAAGGCGCTGCCGGCGCGCAGCTCGCGCGCGTAGCGCACATCGTAGCGCCGGGTGAAGCCGCCCGCACGCAGCGTGTCGGTCAGCCCCAGCTCCGCCGCGAGCGTCGCCTCGGCCATCGCGACGCGGTCGAAATAGAACGCGACCGTGAAATGCTCGGTCACGTCGGTTTCCCACGGCGATACGGCGCCGCGATAGGTCTCGATACAAGGTTCCATCGGCTGTCCTACGTGAGTTGCCGTTACTTCAGCAGGCCCGCGGCCTTGTCGATCCCGGTCTGGACGCAGGGCTCGTCCTTGCCGGGCGTGCCGGACAGCCCGGCGCCGCCGATCACGTCGTCGCCGGCCTTGATCGGCAGCCCGCCGGGGATGGCGATGATGTTGGGCAGCGTCACCTGCTGGTGCACCACCGGATTGTTGTCGGCATAGCGCTTCGCATACTCGGTCGTCGGGATGCGGAAGGTAAGCGCGGTGTAGGCCTTGCGCCGTGCGTTCTCCATCGTGTGCGGCCCGGCCGTGTCGCCGCGCAGCGCGACGATGGTGTCGCCGGCGCGGTCGACCACTACCACCGACACGCCGTAGCCCTGCGCGGTGCACTGGTCGAGCGCGGCCTGGGCGATGGTGGTGGCGATCGCCAGCGACAAATCCTTGTGAGTGAGCAGCTGGGCGTGTGCCGAGCCGGCCGCTATGGCAGCAAGACCGAGCCCGATCAGAATACGGCGCATGTCATTCCTCCGGCCTGATGTAGCGGTCGATCGTGCGGTAGCGGAAGAGCCACTTACCGCCCTGTTTGACCATGGCGTCTTCATAGGCGCCGCCGGAGCCGATCTTGGGGCCATCCGGCGAATTCTGCACCGTCGTCCAGTTCGAGCGCACCTTGGCGCTGTCGCCGTCGAGCGCGATCACGACGTTGGTGACGTGGTGGATCGCCCGCGGCTGCACCCCCGGCCGATGGGCACGCAAGCCGGCGGCGAACTCGGCGATCGCCGTGCGGCCGGTCGCCTGGCCGAAGGCGGTATGCCAGGTGCCGTCCTCGGTAAAACATGCCGCCATGTCGGCGAACCTGCCGTCGTCGAGGGCAAAGCAATATTGCGCCAGCACCTCGCGGATGGCGTCCTTTTCCTCAAGCGCGCCACGGGACGTATCTGCCACGGGTTTCCCTCCCCAAAATCGCGAGGCCGAGTGTAGCATGCGGCAAACGCCGATGCTCCCCGACACGAGGAATTGACCCATGCAGATCGAGGCCGCGATCTTTCGCAAGCCGCACGACCCGCTGACCATCGAAGCCGTCGACATCGACCAGCCATGGGGCCGCGAGGTGCTGGTGCGCACGGTCGCGACCGGGGTGTGCCACAGCGATTTGCACGTCGTCGACGGGGTCGGGCGCTGGCCGCTCGACCGCCCGATCGTGCTCGGCCATGAGGGCGCCGGGGTGGTCGAGGCGGTCGGCAAGGACGTCACCACGCTCCAAGTCGGTGACCACGTCGTCGCCTGCCTCAGCGGGTTTTGCGGCATTTGCCCGCAATGCCTGGCCGGGCACCCGAACGTGTGCACCGGCAACATCGTCGGCCGCAAGGAGGGCGAGACCCCGCGCCTGTCGATGAAGGGGCAGCCGGTGCGCCAGTTCATCAACATCTCGAGCTACGCCGAAAAGATGCTGCTGCACGAGAATTCGGTGGTGCGGATCGACCCGGAGATCCCGCTCGACAAGGCCGCCCTCGTCGGCTGCGGCGTGCTGACCGGGGTCGGCGCGGCGCTGCGCAGCGCGGGGCTGGAGGCCGGGCAGACCGTTGCGGTCTATGGCTGCGGCGGGGTCGGCCTCTCGATCGTCCAGGGCGCGCGGATCGGCGGCGCCCGCCAGATCGTCGCCGTCGACATGTTCGAGTCGAAGCGCGAGATGGCGCTGCGCGTCGGCGCCACCCATTTCGTCAATTCCAGCGAGGACGACCCGGTCAAGGCGGTGCGCGCGCTGACCGGCGGGGCCGGGGTCGATCACGCCTTCGAGGCGGTCGGCAACGCCAAGCTGGTGCGCCAGGCCATCGAGAGCCTGGCGATCCGCGGCACCGCCACCATCGTCGGGGTGCTGCCGCCCGACGCGACGATCGAGTTCCCGTGGATGGCGATCCGCCCCGAATGCCGGGTGCAGACCTCGCGGATGGGCTCCAACCGCTTCCGCATCGACATCCCGCACTACCTCGAATTCTACCGCCAGGGCCGGCTGGACCTCGACGCGATGGTGACCAAAACCGGCCATCTCGGCGACATCAACGAAGCCTTCCGCGCCATGAAAGCCGGCGAGGTGGCGCGCACGGTGCTGACGTTCGATTGAGGAACGGCTGCACGTTCGCAGGCATCCGGCGCCATCGGGGGGCGGCAGGCGGCCAAAACGCGATGCGAGCCCGCCTCATGCCAGCGCCGGCAACACTGCTTCGTACAGCACCAAGTTGGCGATACGGCCTTGCTCCATAATGGGCAGAGAGTAATTGCCCGCGGTCATCGCTATGACGAGTTGTAACTGCGGCGCGACGAACAAGCGCTGGCCGCCCCAACCGAT
>JBBRPG010000221.1:0-5234 GCA_038228485.1 Alphaproteobacteria bacterium | reverse complement strand
CGCAGTCGGCGACGCGGTAAACACCGCCAGCCGCATCGAGGGGCTGACCAAGCTGTACCGGGCCGAGCTGGTGGTGTCGCAGTAGGTGCTGACCCGGGCCGGGCTCGACCTGCCCGATCTCCATCGAGAGGAAATCGAGATCCGCGGCCGACAGGAAAAGCTCGCCGTCGCGGTGTTCACCAGCGCCCGCGACCTGCCCGACCCGGAAGCCCAGACGACAGACGCCGGGGCGACTGCGTGAAGGGCTGCATGGCGGTCGTGCGTCCTTCGAGACGCGCCTATCGGCGCTCCTCAGAGTCTGACTCGAACTGGTTCATTTGCGTCTCGAAGGACGCACCGAGCCAATCCGGGCCGAATGACCGTGGCTTACTTCGCCAACAGCCTGTCGATCTCGCCGGTGATCGCCTTGTCGCCGGGGCGCACCGATGAAGGCCACGCGCCGGCAAGCTCGCCATCGGGGCCGATCAGGTATTTGTGGAAGTTCCACCGGGGCGCGGCGCCTTCGCCAAGCGAGGCGGCGACCCAGCGGTAGAACGGATGGGCGTTGCCGCCGACGACCGCGACTTTCTCGGTCAGCGGGAAGTCGATCTCGTAATTGGTCTCGCAGAAGGTTTTGATCTCGGCGGCGGAGCCGGGCTCCTGCGCGCCGAAATCGTTGGACGGCACGCCGAGCACGACCAGCCCCTTGTCGCGGTATTGCCGCCACAGCGCCTCCAGGTCGCGGTATTGCGGGGTGTAGCCACAAAACGACGCGGTGTTGACCACCAGCACCGGGTGCCCCTTCCAGGCGGACAGCGGCAGCGGACCGCCGTCGATGCCGGCGAACTCGAAGCGATAGGCGTTCTCCGACCCGGAAGCTGTAGCAGACATCGACGACCTCTCGGCAGCAGCGGCGCCGGCGGCGCCCAACACAATCGCGGCGATCAGGGCAAGCGCTCCGGCGCCGCAATGGCTCAGCGCTGCCCGATTCCCGATCATCGCCGCACCATAGCGCGATTTAGCAGGGCGCATAGATGGCCGCGCGCGCGTTTACCGTTTGACGTTGCACCGGCGCGGCGCTTCACCGAGACTGCCGGCGGGCGGGGAAGGAACATTAAGGGGATGCTTATCGGCTTTTTGCTCAAGGGGATGCTGGTCGGCGTGGTGATCGCCGTCCCGGTCGGGCCGGTCGGCATCCTGTGCATTCGCCGCACCATCCTCGACGGGCGGATGGCGGGGCTGTTTTCCGGAATCGGCGCCGCCTCAGCCGATGCGCTGTTCGGCATCATCGCCGGTTTTGGCCTGACCGTGATCTCGGACTGGCTGTTCAACTACCAGGATTGGCTGCGCGTCGGCGGCGCCGGGTTCCTGCTCATCGTCGGCATCCGCGCCTTGCTCCAGGACCCCACCGCACGCACCCGCACCGGCAGCGACCCGGAAAACCTGCTCGGCGATTTCGCCTCGACCTTTGCGCTGACCATCACCAACCCGGTGACGATTCTGTCGTTTCTGGCGATCTTCGGCGCGATCGGCTTTACCGGCGAGCAGGCGACCTTGTTCCATGCGGCGATCCTGGTCGCCGGGGTGTGGATCGGCTCGTTCCTGTGGTGGATCGGCCTCATCGCCGGCACCGGCCTGCTGCGCCTGACCTTCAAGCGCCAGCATCTGGTGTGGATCAACTGGGGCTCGGGCGGCATTTTGGTGGCCGCGGGGGTGGCGCTGCTCGGCAGCATCTTTGTCGAGCATTGGTGGGTGTGAGTCGTGGTCTACCTGCCGCCGCATTTCACCGAAACCCGCGAAGACGTGCTGCTCGGCCATATCGAGCGGCACGATTTCGGGCTGCTGGCGACGCGCGGCGCGGCGGGCATGATCGCCAGCCAGGTGCCGTTCCTGGTCGACCGCCGCGACGGGCAGGTCGTCCTGCAAGGGCACCTCGCCCGCGGCAACCCGCAATTGGCCGATCTCGACGCGGGCGAGGAGGCGCTGGCGATCTTTACCGGCCCGCACGCCTATATCTCACCGGGCTGGTACGAGGTCGGGCCGGCGGTGCCGACCTGGAATTACGCCAGCGTCCATGCCTATGGCGCCTGCCGCTCGGTCGCCGACCCGGACTGGCTGCGCGGGTTGCTGCTGCGCCTGTCCGAGCGCCACGAAGCGCGCGAGCCGGCGCCGTGGCGGATGCAGGATTTGCCCGCGGATTATGTGACGGCGATGCTCAACGGCATTATCGGGTTCGAGATCGCGGTCGCCCGGCTCGAAGGCAAGTTCAAGCTCAGCCAGAACCGCCCGGCCAGCGACCGGCCGCGGATCATCGCCGCGCTCGATGCCCGCGGCGATGCCGACTCGCACGATGTCGCCCGGCTGATGCGTGAGCGCGAGGCGAAGTAATTTCGACCGCGTAGGATGGGTTGAGCCTCGCGAAACCCATCCTGTCGTCGCCAAATGATGGGTATCGCTTCGCTCCACCCATCCTACGCGCTTTCTCCCCGCATCAGCGCCTCGGCCTCATTGGGGTCGGCGCAGGCAAGCACCGCCTCGGCGGCGGTGCGGGCGAAGCCGGCGCGGGCGAAGGCGCCGAGCATCTTGGTGCGGTCGGTCTCGTCCGCGGAACCGCGGCGAAACGGTCCGAACCGGCGGCGGCGGGCGAAGGCGATTGCGGCGGCGAGGTCGGGGTCGCCACCCTCCTCGCGCAGCGTATCGATCGCCGCGGCGGCATCCTCGGCGCCAACCCCTTTGGCGGCGAGCCCGGCGCGGATCGTGCGCAGCGACTGGCCGCGCCGCAGCCGCGCCCGCGCCCGCCCGGCGGCATAGGCCGCGTCGTCGACCAGGCCGGTCTTGCGGTAGCGGGCGACGAGCGCATCGATGATCGGGGCCGCTGCGGCGGCGGCCTCCCGGTCTTCCACCAAGCGCTTGCGCACCCGGCGCAGCAGCACCCGCCGCAAATTCTCGGCGGAGCTGGAAAACCGGCCGAGATAGTGCAGCGCCCAGCGCTCGATCAGCGCGGCGTCGATGCCGGATTCGTCCATCCGCGGCGGTCTCCTGCGTTGCGCTCGGTCAGGGCGTCACCATATCTGAACCCGACGCGCCAAGGAGGGTCGGTCGCCATGTTCGAGTTCGCGGTCATAGGCTTCCTGCTATACCTGCTGCCGACGATCATCGCCGTCCTACGAGACCATCAGAGCCGCATGGCGATTTTCGCCCTCAACCTGTTCTTCGGATGGACGATGATCGGTTGGTTCATCGCGTTCATCTGGTCGCTGACCGGAGTGTACGACCGCTACCGCGGCGTCCCGCCGCGCTGGTCGCCGCCCAGCCGCTTCTAGGGCGCGATCATATTACGTTGAAGCGCGGTGGCGGCCCCCACCCCAACCCTCCCCCGTGAACACGGGGGAGGGAGAGCCGCGGAGCGGCTGGGAGGGGGCCGGCACGATCGCTTCCAGCTCGCAGGGATGCTGCTTTAGCCGTCGGCGCGCAATAGCCTGAAGGCGAAAAGGCCAACCGGGAAAGACCCAGGCCGGCTTTTTTTGGCGCGTGCTCGGTCAGCGGCGGGGAGGTAAACCCCTCCCGCCCAAAACTGGTAGCAGCTACCGGCCGCATTGTCCTTTACGATTGCGCCGGACCAACCCTCCCGAGCGCATCTTGAGCGAAGCGGCCCTCCCTTCCGAGACCGGAACCCCCAAGCTGCGCATCGTCATCCCGCTCGTCGTCGGCTGCGCCTTTTTCATGGAGGGGCTCGATTCGACGATGATCGCGGTGTCGATCCCGGCGATGGCGCGGAGCCTCGGCGAAAGCCCGCTGCGGCTCAATTTGGTGATCGCCAGCTATTTGCTGAGCCTGGCAGTCTTCATCCCGGTCAGCGGCTGGATCGCCGACCGGCTCGGCACCCGCGTCGTGTTTTGCGCGGCGGTGCTGATCTTCGCCGGCGGCTCGGCCTTGTGCGGGCTGGCGACCAACCTGCCGATGCTGGTCGCGATGCGGATCATCCAGGGGTTCGGCGGGGCGATGATGACCCCGGTCGGGCGCCTCATCCTGCTGCGCAGCTTTCCCCGCTCCAGCCTCGTCTCGGCGATGAACTGGATGACCATCCCGGCTATGATCGGGCCGACCATCGGCCCCATCGTCGGCGGCCTGCTGACCACCTATTTATCGTGGCGCTGGGTGTTCTACCTCAACATCCCGATGGGCATCATCGGCGCGGTGCTGGGGTACTATCTGTTCGAGAACTACCGCGCGCCGGCCCCGAGCCGCTTCGACATCAGCGGCTTTCTGATCGCCGCGCTCGGGTTGTTCCTGTTCGAGTTCGCGATCGAGAATCTGGGCCGGCCGATGATCGCGCCGTGGATCGGCGAGCTGTTCTTTCCCGCTTCGCTGGCGGTGTTCTACCTCTATGTCCGGCATGCGCGGCGCAGCGACGCGCCGGTGCTCGACCTCAGCCTGCTGAGGATCAAGACCTTCCGCATCGGCACCGTCACCGGCGGGTTGTGCCGCATGGGGCTCGACGCGACCCCATTCATGCTGCCGCTGCTGTTCCAGGTCGGGTTCGGGTTCACCCCGCTGACCGCCGGGGCGCTGACCTTTTCCTCGACCCTGGGGGCGATGCTGGTGCGCACGGGCTCGCGCTCTTTCCTGCGCTGGTTGGGCTTCCGCTGGACGTTGGTGGGCGGCGCGGTGGGCGCCGCCGCGGTGACCGCGATCTTCGCCATGCTGCAGGCCGACACGCCGACCTGGGTCGTCGTCGCGGTGGTGCTGATGTCGGGCTGCGTGCGCAGCATTCAGTACCTGGCGCTCAATACCATTAGCTTTGCCGACGTGCCCTCGGCGCTGCTGTCGCGCAGCACCAGCGTCAGCGGCGTATTCCAGCAGCTGGCGCGCGGGTTCGGGGTGGCCCTCGGCGCGGCGCTGCTCGCCATCGTCGCCAGCGGCGAGCATGTGACGGTCGGCGATTTCCGCCTGGTGTTCCTGTTGATCGCGCTGGTGCCGTTGGCCTCGGCGGCCGGGTTCTTGCAGCTCAGCGAAGAGGACGGCGCCGAGGTCAGCGGCCACCACGAACGCGCCAAAACCTAGCCAGGAATGGCGGCCTGCGACATTTGCGCGGGATGAATCGGCGCGGACGTGATATTCGCGATACGAGACCTTGTGAGGACACCCCCGATGATCACCAAATTCGACAGCTCGTACTACGGCACCGCCGACATGGAAAACCTCGGCTACACCGGCACGCCGATCAACGAGCGCCGCTATTCCAAGGCGGAACT
>JBBRPG010000220.1:0-5242 GCA_038228485.1 Alphaproteobacteria bacterium | reverse complement strand
CATCGGGGGCGAGATTTCGGCGGGCCACAATCCAATCAGGAACAACCCGCCGCCGATCGTGAGGACGCCAACCGCCGCAACCCGCTCGGCCGCGACCCGCGCGATCAGCCGTCCGGCGAGCGGCGAGGTCAGCGCCATCGCGACCGAGCCGGTTGCCAGCACCAAGCCGGCGAGCGGCAGCGACATCAAGCTGAATTTGGCGAAGAAATACGGCACGAACAGCATCACCGAGAACGTCGCCAGGTTCATCAGCACGTTGACTAAATTGACCGCGGCAAAGCCGAAATTGCGGAACAGCGCGATGCGGACGATCGGCTGGGCGGTGCGGCCTTCCCACCAGATGAAGAGCAAGAAACTCGCCGCCGCGGTGCCGACCAACGCCGCCGTCTGCAACCCGGCGCCGACGCGCGATATGGCGTTGATCCCGAGCAGCATCGTCGTCAACCCCAACGCCAGCAGCAGGGCGCCCAGAATATCGAACCGCTCGCCGGCTGCCCCGGCCGCAGGCAGCGGCAGACCGCGCAGGAACAACAGGCTGACGAGCGCGATCGGGGCGCGGAACCAGAACACCGCCGGCCAGCCCCAGCGCGCGACGAGGATGCCGCCAATCAGCGGCCCCGAGGCTTGGGCGAGCGCGAAGATCAACGTGAAGATGCCGACCGCGTGGCTGCGCCGCGCCTCGGGATAAAGGCTCGTCACCAGCGCGGGGGCGCAGCTGATCACCAGCCCGGCGCCGATCCCTTGCAGAAAGCGAAAAAACAGCAGCCAGCCAAAGGCCGGCGCGGCGGCGCAGAGCAGGAAAGCGACGACGCTCCAGGCCAGACCGGCGCGGAACACGCGGGCGTGGCCGGCGATGTCGCCGATCCGGCCGAACGCCAGCATCAGCGCCGCGTAGGTCAGCACGTAGCAGATCACCACCCACTGGATCATCGAGATCGGCAGGCCGAAACTGCCGGTGATGTCGGGGAAGGAGATGTTGACCGCGGTGTCGAGCGGCACCACCGAGATGCCCAGCCCGAGCATCACCAAGCGCAAACCCTGGCGAACCTCGACGCGCGGCCGTTCGGCGATGTCGTGCGCTATCGGCAAGGCGGCGGTCTCGCGCTGGGGGATTGCCATATGATGGCCTCCGCACCATACCGCGCCGCGCGCCCTCGCGGTAAGTTGATTGCCGAAAAACACGGCAGAACACATCTACCACCCATCTACCGCAACACGAAACGGGGACAGCTCGATTGCCCGACGCCGGCCACACTCGCCGAGGCTTTGCGCTCGCCATCCATGGCGGCGCCGGCACCTTGCGACGCGGCGACATGACCGCCGAACGCGAGGCGCTGTATCACGCCGGGCTGCGCCTGGCGCTCCGTGCCGGCGAGGCGGTGCTCGCCGATGGCGGCAGCGCGCTCGAGGCGGTGACCGTCGCGGTCTGCGCCCTCGAAGACGATCCGCTGTTCAATGCCGGCCGCGGCGCGGTCTTCACCCGCGTCGGCACTCAAGAGATGGACGCCGCGGTGATGGAGGGGCGCGACCGGCGCGCCGGCGCGGTCGCCGGGGTCTTTGGCCCGCGCAACCCGGTGCTCGCGGCGCGGGCGGTGATGGAAAGATCGCCGCATGTCCTGCTGGTCGGCGAGGGCGCGATGGCGTTCTGCCGCGAGGCCGGGCTTGCTTTCGCCGATCCCGGCTATTTCTTCACCGAGGCGCGCTGGCAGGCGCTGCAGGAGACGCTGGCGCAGGAAGCCGCCGGCCTTACCGACGGGGACGAATCGCGCCGCCACGGCACGGTCGGCGCGGTCGCGCGCGACAGCTCGGGCGATCTCGCCGCCGCGACCTCGACCGGCGGGATGACCGGAAAATTTCCCGGCCGGATCGGCGACAGTCCGATCGTCGGCGCCGGCACCTATGCCGACAACGCCAGCTGCGCGGTCTCGGCGACGGGCCACGGCGAATTCTTCATCCGCTACGCCGCCGCGCACGAAATCGCCGCCCGCATCGTTCATACCGGCGTCTCGGCCCTCGAAGCCGCCGCGGCGGTCGTCGCCGAGCTGGGCCGAGTCGGCGGCTCCGGCGGGGTCGTCGCCATCGGCCGCGACGGCGAGGTCGCACTGCCGTTCAACTGCACCGGGATGTATCGCGGCTACGTAAAAGATGACGGTATTGTGTATACCGCGATCTACGACGAGCCGTATTTGGCCCAAAAAGACAGCAAACCGTGATGAACTGGGGCTTCATGAAACAGCGCAGACTGTTGGCCGCCGGCGCCGCCGCTCTCATCGCCGCCGCATCGCTGATGGGTACGGGCGCCCGCGCGCAGCCGGCCCCCGACCCGAGCCGCGTCTCGGATGGGGTGGTCAAGATCGGGCTCATCCTCGACATGACCGGCACTTATTCCGAGCTCACCGGCAAGGGCAGCGCCGTCGCGGTGCAGATGGCGGTCGAGGATTTTGGCGGCAAGGTGCTGGGCGCGCCGATCGAAGTCGTCACCGCCGATCACCAGAACAGCGCCGACCGCGCCGCAGCCATCGCCCGCGATTGGTTCGACAGCCAGCATGTCGACGCGGTGATGGAGGTATCGGGCTCGTCCGAGGCGCTGATCGTCCAGGCGATCGGCGGAACCCGCGACAAGATCGTCATCCTCAATGCGCCCGGCGCGACGCGGCTGACCAACGAGGCCTGCACCGCAACGTCGGTTCATTACACCAACGACACCTATGCGACGGCGCACTCGCTGGGCCGGGCGCTGGTCGCCGGGGGGAGCGATACCTGGTTCTTCGTCACCGTCGACTACAGCTTTGGCTACGACCTCGAAAACGAGACCGCGGCGGTGGTCACGGCCAATGGCGGCAAGGTGCTGGGCCGTGCCCGCCATCCGCTCGACGCGCCCGACCTGTCTTCCTACCTGCTGCAGGCGCAGCAATCGCGCGCCAAGGTGATCGGCCTCGCCGATGGCGGCGCCGACACCGCCAACGCGATCCAACAGGCCGCCGCGCTCAAGATGACACCGGGCCCGCAACTCCTCGCCGGGCTGTCGCTGCGCATCAACGGTGTCCACAACCTCGGCCTTCCCGCGACCCAGGGCATGATGCTGACCGAGTCGTTCTATTGGGATCAGGACGACCCGAGCCGCGCCTGGTCCCAGCGCTTCTTTGCCCGCACCGGCAAGATGCCGAACGCGCTGCAGGCCGGGGTCTATTCGTCGACGACGCACTATCTGCAGGCGGTCGCCAGCGCCGGAACCGACGCGACCGAGCCCGTAATGAAGGCGATGCGGGCGGCTCCGGTGAACGATTTCTTTGCCCATAACGGGCATATCCGCGCCGACGGGGTAATGGTCCACGACATGTATCTGTACCGGGTCAAGGCCCCGGCTGAATCGAAATACCCGTGGGATTACTACCGGCTGGTGACGACGATCCCCGGCAGCGCTGCGTTTCAACCGCCGGCCGAGTCGAAATGCCCCTTGGTAAAGCGGTGAAGCCCTAGCCGATCCCCAGCCGGGCGCGGGCGGCCGCCAGTTCGGCCTCATCCCAATAGCCGATGAGAATGCCGGAGCGCAGCTGCTGCCCCCTGGCGTAGCCCTCGATCCGCGCGTCGGTGGTGGTGATCCGGTTGTGGTCGGTGAGCGCCCAGTCGAGCAGCGCCTCGCGCAACCGGACGCGCTGGCCGGCATAGGCCGGGTCGGCGCCGAGGTCGCGCAGCTCCTGCGGGTCGCTCGCGAGGTCGAACAGCAGCGGCCGGAACCCAGTCGCGTGGACGTATTTCCAGCGCCCGTCGAACACCATAAAGAGGCGGCAGTCGCGGATCGGCTGATCGAGCGTGAGGCGCGCCTCGAGCATCGAATAGTCGTATTCGGAGAACACCGCGCGCCGCCACTCGGCCGGCGTCTCGCCGCGCAGCAGCGGCAATAGCGAGCGCCCTTCGACAATGTGCGGCTTCACCGCGCCGCCGCAATACTCGATAAAGCTCGGCACCAAATCGATCGCCTCGACCAGCGCGTCGGAGGCGGCGCCGCGGGTCGCATCGGCCGCCGGGCTCGGATCGGCGACGATCAGCGGCACCTTGACGGTGCAGTCGTGAAAGAAATCCTTTTCGCCGAGCCAATGGTCGCCGAGATAGTCGCCGTGATCGCTGGTGAACACGATCATCGTGTTGTCGCGCAGCCCGCGCTCATCGAGAAAGCGGAACAGCACCCCGAGTTGGTCATCGATCTGCTTGATCAGGCCCATATAGGCCGGGATCACCCGCGCCCGCACCTCATCGCGCGAGAAATTGCGCGCCACCCGCTGCGCCATCAGCGCGCGGTAGACCGGGTGCGGGTCGGCCCTCTCGGCCTCGTCCCGCATCGGCGCAATGACATCGCCTGCGCCGTACATATCGTGATACGGCGCCGGCACGATATAGGGCCAGTGCGGCTTGATGTAGGACAGGTGCAGGCACCAGTTGCGCCCATCGGCCAGCGCCTCGTCGATGAACTGCATCGCCCGGTTTGTGGTATAGGGCGTCTCCGAATGCTCTTCGGGGATGCGCGCCGGCTTGTCGCCATGCGACAGCAGCCAGCCGTTGAGGACACCGTCGGCACCGTCGGCCGAGTTGGCCCATTCCTCCCACGGGTTCTCGGCCTCGTAGCCATGAGCGCGTAGGTAATTGTCGTATGCCGGCCGCGCTCCGCGGCCGAGCGGGTGCAGCCCGTCGTCGCGCTCGTAAGGCTCGAAGCCGCATTCCGCCATCTGCACGCCGAGCGCCGAGCCGGGATCGATGCCGAGCCGCTTCATCCCCTCAAGATCGGCGGCCATGTGGGTCTTGCCGACCAGCACGGTTCGCATGCCCAATTCGGCGAGGTGGTCGCCCAGGGTCGGCTCGCCGACCCGCAACGGAAACCCGTTCCAGTTGGCGCCGTGCGAGCGCATGTAGCGCCCGGTGTAAAAGCTCATCCGCGACGGGCCGCACACCGGCGACTGGACATAGGCGCGATCGAACCGCACCCCGCGCGCCGCCAGCGCGTCGATATTCGGGGTCTTCAAATGCGGATGGCCGTAACAGCCGAGGTAATCGAACCGCAGCTGGTCGCACATGATGAAGAGGATGTTCCGGCCGGGCATCTTTTTTCTGCGTTCCCCTGACGCTTCCCGGCGAAAGCCGGGACCCACTTATCCATTTGCCCGAAGACTGAGCGATGGGTCCCGGCCTGCGCCGGGACGACGGCCTAATCGGCCGTCGGCTTCTCGCCCAATGCCAGCAATTCCAT
>JBBRPG010000219.1:0-5359 GCA_038228485.1 Alphaproteobacteria bacterium | reverse complement strand
GCACGATGCACCGCCGCACGCCGTTCGACCCCGCCGCCCGCCGGTTGATGAAGCGGATGACGATGAACCTCGACCGCCACCGCCACGTCATGCCCGACGGTGCGCTCGCCGTCTCCGAGGTGGGAATGCCGATTTAGCGTGATGTATCGTGCGGCGATGTCGAACAACGGCCGCACGATGCACCGCCGTGACCCGTTCGACCCCGAATCGCGCCGGCTGATGAAGCGGACGACGATCTTTCTCGACCCCGCCCCACGCGATCCCGGACGGCGCGCTGGCGCGAAAAAGGCAGCGGCGTAAAGCTCCTAGCGGTATCGCGCTGCCGTTGAACGGTTGCTGCCTCAATTCAAGGCTTGCGCGAGTTCGCTGCCTTGGTCGATGCTCGCCGGGCGCAACCTGCGCATCGACGAGGAGTTAGCGTCATGGACTTCGGCTCCCTGTTCACATCGACGCAAGCCCGGATCAATCGGGCCAAGTGGTGGGTGGGTATGATCGTGCTCGCCATCGCAAACTTCGTACTCACCTGGGTGCTTATATTGATGTTGGGCCCGGCCGCGGCGATTGGCCTGCTGGTGCTGCAGCTGATCCTGTTCTACCCGGCCTATGCGGTCGGCGCGAAACGCTTTCAGGATCGCGGCAGGCCCGGAACTCTGGCCCTGATCCTTCCTGCCGTGAGCCTGCTCTCGCAGGTGGTCACGACGCTCGGACTGTCCGGCGATCCGATGGCTCCCGGCGCCATTGCCTATGTGTTCATGATCGCCGTGTTCGCGGTTGCGATCTGGTACCTGATCGACCTCGGCATCCTGAAGGGCACCACCGGTCCCAACCAGTACGGCCCCGATCCGCTCGGCGCGCGGTAAACCGGCGCGGCGGCGCCCCGCCATACCAAGTGGGGCGCCCAACGCCGCTGTGACCCGTTCGCTTCAAAGGCGTCGGCATGGAAGCCGGGTCGATTGACCATGATCTGCGGCGAGTTGTTCGGCTGGTCGCTATTCTGAACGTCGCCTATTTCGGGATCGAGTTCGTCGTTGCACGGGCTATCGGATCGGTGTCGCTATTTGCCGACAGCATCGATTTTCTCGAAGATGCGTCAGTCAACTTTCTCATTTTAGTTGCGCTCGGCTGGACGGCGCGCAGCCGCGCGCGCGTCGGCATGGCGTTGGCCGGTATATTGCTCGTGCCGGGTCTGGCCACGCTGTGGACGGCATGGGAAAAGTTCAACATTCCGGTAGCGCCTGACCCGGCTTTGCTTTCATTGACCGGCGCAGGGGCGCTGGCCGTCAATCTGTCCTGCGCGCTCATGCTGACGCGCTACCGTCGTCACAGCGGCAGTCTAACCCGAGCCGCCTTTCTGTCGGCGCGCAATGATGCCGTGGCAAACGTGGCCATCATCGCGGCGGGGACCGTGACGGCCTTCCTGTGGGCGTCGGCGTGGCCGGACCTGTTGGTCGGGCTGGGCATCGCCGCAATGAATGCGGACGCCGCGTATGAGGTGTGGCAGGCCGCGCGGGACGAACACAAGATGGCAGGAGCCTAGATGCGCGCGCCGGCGCGGCGTGATCCTGCCTCGGGAATAGAGCTTAGGCGTCGTTCCACACCGGCTTGCGCTTTTCGATAAAGGCGGCGATGCCCTCGGCGGCGTCTTGGGCCAGCATGTTCTTCGTCATCACCTCGCTGGCATAGGCATAGGCGCCGGCGAGGTCCATTTCGGCCTGACGGTAGAACGCCTCCTTGCCGAGCTGGACGGTGAAGGCCGACTTGCCGGCGATCTGGCGGGCGAGCGTGTCGGTGGAGCTGCGCAGTTGCGCTGCCGGCGCCACCCGGTTGACCAGGCCCAGCTGCTTGGCGGTCGGGGCGTCGATCAGCTCGCCAGTCAGCAGCATCTCCATCGCCGCCTTGCGCCCGACCGCGCGGGTCAGCGCCACCATCGGGGTCGAGCAGAACAGGCCGATATTGACCCCCGGCGTCGCGAACCGTGCATCCTCGGCGGCGACCGCGAGGTCGCAGGTCGCGACCAGCTGGCAGCCGGCGGCGGTGGCGACCCCGTGCACCTCGGCGATCACCGGCTTGGGCAGGCCCACGATCGTCTGCATCAGCTCGCTGCAGGCGGCGAAGGTGCGCTGGTAAATTTCACGGCGCCCCGGAGAATTGGCGTCGCTGGCGATCTCGCGCAGATCGTGGCCGGCGCAAAATGCCGGCCCGGCGCCGGCGATGACCACGACGCGGCTGTTCTGGTCGCCGCCGGCGCGCCGCAGCGCCCCGGTCAGCTCGGCCATCAGCGCCATCGACAGCGCGTTGCGCGCCGCCGGCCGGTTCATCGTCAGCCGCAACACCCCGGCATCGTCGCGCGCTTCGAGCAGGATCGCGCCGCTCTCGATCTGTTCCGCAACGCTCATCGCAGTCTCCATGGGGTCGAGGGGGGAATCTGGCGCGTCGCTCCCCGGCGAGAGCAACGGTTAACATGAAATGGACCTTGGTTAACGGGGGAACCGGCCGGCGCGCGACATCGTTGCACGGGCATGCATCTGTCCCGTCAATCGCTGTTCCCCAACCCCGGCGCAAGCGCCTACAGCGCGCGCGCCGCGCGGGTGCGCCGTGCCGCCGATGCAGATCGCTACCTCGCCATCCGCGATGTCCTGCTGCGGCTGGCCGCGACCTACGATGACCTGGCCGCGCGCTGCGTGGAGTTTGAGTCCGTCGACGAGGACAGCCGGATCGTCTTTCCCCGGTGCGGCGCGGCTGTCCGGCGGGTTGCGGTAATATAATACCGCATGCTGAACGGTATTGTTTTTTAAGGCGGATTGCCCTAAACCCTGCGCTCCGCGGCGCTGGCCGCGCGCGAGTTTGGGCCTTTTCGCCATGAAGACATTTTCCGCCAAGCTTTCCGATATCGACAAGAAATGGGTGCTGATCGATGCCGACGGGCTGGTGCTCGGGCGGCTGGCCACGATCATCGCCTCGCGGCTGCGCGGCAAGCACAAGCCGATCTTCACCCCGCACATGGACACGGGCGACAACATCATCGTCGTCAACGCCGAGAAGGTGCAGCTCACCGGCAACAAGCGCGCCGGCAGCATCTTCTACTGGCACACCGGCTTTCCCGGCGGCATCAAAAGCCGCAGCAAGGGCGCGATCCTCGACGGCAAGCACCCCGAGCGGGTGATCGAGAAGGCGGTCGAGCGCATGGTGCCGCGCGGACCCCTCGGCCGCAAGGTGATGGGCAATCTGCGCGTCTATGCCGGGGCCGAGCACCCGCACGAGGCGCAAGCGCCGGAACGGCTCGATATCGCCGCCATGAACCGCAAGAATGTGAGGGCCTGAGCATGGCCGACGAAGACGCTCCGGAAAACGAGACTCCCGAACAGCCGCAAACCCCGGCATCGCGCGCCGCCGGAACCTTTCAGGGTCTGGCGAATCTGCGCCAGGCGATGCAGACCGCCGCCCGCCCGCCGCCGCGGCCAGCCCGACCGCGCCGATGCCGGTCGCGCCGATCGATGTTCAGCCCAAGATCGACGAGCAGGGCCGCTCCTACGCCACCGGCAAGCGCAAGAACGCGGTGGCGCGCGTCTGGATCCGCCCCGGCAACGGCAAGATTGAGATCAACGGCCGCGACAGCCCGGTCTATTTCGCGCGGCCGGTGCTGCGCATGCTGCTGAACCAGCCGTTTGTCGTCGCCGACCGGATGAACCAGTTCGACGTCTGGTGCACGGTCAAGGGCGGCGGGCTGTCGGGCCAGGCCGGCGCCGTGCGCCACGGCATCAGCAAGGCGCTGACCTACTACGAGCCGGGGTTGCGCCCGGTGTTGAAGTCGGGCGGCTTCCTCACCCGCGACAGCCGCGTCGTCGAGCGCAAGAAATACGGCAAGGCCAAAGCCCGCCGCAGCTTCCAATTCTCGAAGCGGTAATTTTTCACAATGAGGCGGTGAGACGGTGAGGGACCAACCTCCCCGCCGGCGCCTTGAGGGGCGCGCAGCGCCTAAGAATTGGCCGTAAAGGTCGCCGAGGATACGCGAGGGACGCAAAGGGTCGAGGCTGCGTTGCCTCCATTGCGGTGAAGCGTTTCCTCACTGCCTCACCGCCTCATTGTAAATTTAATGGCGCGTCGCGCCGATCGCGCCGGCGACCTTTCTTCCTCCGTGCCCTCCGCGTCTCCGTGGTAAATCATCCCGAGCACTGCGGGGAGGCCACGATGCGTTTCGCGTTAGCGATCCCGACCGATTCCGACTCCTGGCGGGTGGTGCAGCGCGCCGAGGCGCTCGGGTTTCACCGCGCCTGGTTCTACGACACCCAGATGCTGAGCGCCGACCCGTTCGTGGCGATGGCCGCGGCGGCGATGAAGACGACGCGCATTCGTCTTTCCACCGGCGTCTTGATCCCGTCCAACCGGATCGCCGCGGTCGCCGCCAACGCCTTTGCCTCGCTCAACAAGCTGGCGCCGGGGCGGATCGATTTCGGGGTCGGCACCGGGTTCACCGGGCGGCGGGCGATGGGGCTCGGCGCGGTCAAGCTCGCCGACATGGCGGAATACATCCGAATCGTCCAGGCTTTGCTCCGCGACGAGACGGTCGAGGCCGAGATCGAGGGCAAGCGGCGTCTGATCCGTCTCCTCAACCCGGAGCTCGGCCTCGTCAACACGCGCGACCCGGTGCCGCTCTACATCGCGGCGACGGGACCCAAAGCGCGGGCGCTGACAGCCAAACTCGGGGCCGGCTGGATCAACACCGCCGGCGATGTCGCCGGGGCCGCGGCGGGGATACGCGAGATGGAGGGGCTGTGGCGCGACGCCGGCCATGCCCGCGACCGGCTTGATGCGGTGGTGCTGACCGGCGGTGCGATCCTCGAACCCGGCGAAGCGATGGATTCCGACCGTGTCGTGGCGCAAGCCGGCCCGCGCGCGGCGATGCTGCTGCACCGCGCCGCCGACCAGGCGCTGGGCGGATTCCCGCCGATGGCCGCAATGCCGCCGGCGCTCGCCGACACCATCGCCGCTTATGTCGAAACCGCGCGGCAGTTCCGGCCGCAAGGCGCGCACTACCTCGAAAACCATCGCGGTCACCTGATGTTCGTCAAGCCGGAGGAGCGCCGCTTCGTGACCTCCGCGCTGATCGGCACGACGACGATCACCGGCACCGAGGCCGAGATCAAGGACCGCATCGCCGGCTTTGCCGCTTCCGGCTATAGCGAAATCGCGATCCAGATCGTCCCCGGGCAGGAGCATGCGATCGAGGATTGGGGCCGCATCCGCCGCGCCTTCGCCTGACGAAATGGCTGCACGGGCGCGCGGCGATGTTTGCTAAGCTGGCGCGCGCTCAAGTCGACAACGAGGCGGCCTCCATGCACTTCCCGATGCTTTCCGCGAT
>JBBRPG010000218.1:0-5517 GCA_038228485.1 Alphaproteobacteria bacterium | reverse complement strand
GCGATCGCCGCGGCGACCGCGGCCCAAGAGCCGGCAGAGGCGGAGGAAGAGGCGGCCGCTGCCCCGGCGGCTACGGCGCCGGAAGCCTAGTAGCAGGCGCCGATGCGCCTTGTCGTCGGCCTCGGCAACCCTGGGATCCGCTACGCCAAGAACCGCCACAATATCGGCTTTCTGGCGGTCGAGGCGATTGCGCGCCGGCACGGGTTTCCGGCGTTCCGCGACCGCTTCAAAGGCGAATTGTCGGAAGCGCCCATCGCCGGCGAGAAGCGGCTGCTGCTGAGGCCGCAGACCTTTATGAACGATTCCGGCGAGTCGGTGCTGGCGGCGGCGAGCTTTTACAAGATCCGGCCCGCGGAGATCGTCGTCATCCACGACGAGATCGACCTCAAGCCGGGCAAGCTGCGGGTCAAGCAAGGCGGTGGCGCGGCAGGGCATAACGGGTTGCGCTCGATCGACGCGTTGTTGGGCCAGGATTACTGGCGGGTGCGGATCGGCGTCGGCCATCCCGGCGTCAAGGAGCTGGTGCAGCCTTATGTGCTGCAGAATTTCCCGGCCGAAGAGATCGGCGAATGGGTGATCCCGATGCTCGACGCGGTGGCGGAAACGATCGCGCTGTTGCTCGCCGGCGACGCGCCGGCGTTTATGAGCGAGATCGCCCGGCTCACCGCGCCGCCCAAAGAGGCCGAACCGCCAAAGGACACGCCGCCAAAGGGCGGGGCCGGCTGACCGAGGTTTTTTGAATGGGTTTTACCTGCGGCATTGTCGGGCTGCCTAATGTCGGCAAATCGACCCTCTTCAACGCGCTGACCGCCACCCAGGCGGCCGAGGCGGCGAATTATCCGTTCTGCACGATCGAGCCCAATGTCGGCCGGGTCGCGGTGCCCGACGAGCGCTTGGAGGTCTGCGCCCGGCTCGGCAAATCGGCGAAGATCGTGCCGACTCAGCTCGAATTCGTCGACATCGCCGGTCTCGTGCGCGGCGCCTCGCAGGGCCAGGGGCTCGGCAACCAGTTCCTCGGACACATCCGCGAGGTTGATGCGATTGCCCACGTTTTGCGCTGCTTCGGCGACGACAACGTGGTCCATGTCGAGGGCTCGGTCGATCCGGTGCGCGACGCCGAGGTGGTCGAGACCGAGCTGATGCTCGCCGACCTCGACAGCCTCGAGCGCCGCGTCAGCGCCGCGGAGAAGCGCGCCCGCGGCGGCGACAAGGAGGCCAAGGCGCTGCTCGGCATCGCCGAGCCGTTGCTGGCGGGCTTGCGCGACGGAAAGCCCGCGCGCGCCGCCGGGATTGAGCCGGAGCGCCTGCGCCCGCTGCAACTGCTGAGCGCCAAGCCGGTGCTTTACGTCGCCAATGTCGACGAAGGCGACGCCGCCGAGGGCAACGCCTCCAGCCGCCGGGTCGCCAATTACGCCGCCGGCCAGGGCGCGGGAAGCGTGGTGATCTCGGCCGCGATCGAGGCCGAGCTGATGCAGCTTGCCGATGAGGCCGAGCGGCGCGACTACCTTGAAGCGCTGGGTCTCGACGAGCCGGGGCTCGTGCGGGTGATCCGCGCCGGGTACACCCTCCTCGATCTTGTCACTTTTCTGACGGTGGGCCCCAAGGAAGCGCGCGCCTGGACCGTGCCGCGCGGTTTCAAGGCGCCGCAGGCCGCCGGGGTCATCCACACCGATTTCGAAAAGGGCTTTATCCGCGCCGAGACGATTTCCTACGCTGATTTCGTTGCCCATGGCGGCGAGCAAGGCGCCAAGGAAGCCGGCAGGATGCGGCTCGAAGGCGCCGACTACGTCGTTGCCGACGGCGACATCATGCATTTCCGGTTTAACGTGTAACGCAGCAGGAGGCTATACATGACCAATGCGATGCAGACCGGACCCGCGGTCGAAACCGTGGCTCGCAAGCGTAAGAAGGGTGTCTCGACTCTTCTCCGTGAATTGGCTGTCGAAGGGGCGAGGCGATGAGCGGAAAGATCGAGGCGCGGCTTAAGGAACTCGGCATCGAGCTGCCGCAGGCGACCGCGCCGATAGCCAATTACGTGCCTTTCACCGTAAGCGGCAATATCGTCGTGGTTTCGGGTCAGGTTTCGGTGCGCAGCGGCAAGGCGGAGTTCGTCGGCAAGCTCGGCGCCGGGATCTCGATCCCCGACGGCCAGCAGGCGGCGCGGCTGTGCGCGCTCAACGTCCTGGCGCATCTGAAGGTTGCAGCCGGCGGCGATCTCGATCGGGTGAAACGGGTGCTGCGATTGGGCGGCTTTGTCAATTGCACGCCGGAGTTCACCGACATGCCGCAGGTGGTCAACGGCGCCTCCGACCTGATGGTCCAGGTGTTCGGCGACGCCGGCAAGCATGCCCGCGCCGCGGTCGGGGTGGCCTCGCTGCCGCTCGGGGTCGCGGTCGAGGTCGAAGCAATGTTCGAAATCGCCTGAGCCGAGCGATGAACGATACCGGAGACGCCGTCACCTTGACGGTCCATCCCGCCATCGCCGAGATCCCGGCGGCGGAGTGGGATGCTTGCGCCGGCGACATCAACCCGACCCTGTCGCACAGTTTTCTCCACGCGATGGAGGAAAGCGGCTCGGCAACCGCGCGTTCGGGATGGGCGCCGCAGCATCTGTCGCTGGCGGACAAGTCCGGCCGCGTTGTCGGGATCGTTCCGCTCTATCTCAAAAGCCATTCCTACGGCGAATACGTCTTCGACTACGGCTGGGCCGACGCCTATGAGCGCGCCGGCGGCAGCTATTACCCAAAGGCGCTGAGCGGCGTACCGTTCACCCCGGTGCCGGGGCCGCGCCTGCTGGTCGCGCCCGACGCGCCGCCCGACACCAAGGCGACCCTGATCGCCGGCCTTGTCGAGTTCACCCGCCAGCGCGGGATTTCCTCGCTGCACATCAATTTTCCCGAGGATGGCGACGCCGAAGCGCTGTTCGATGCCGGTTTCCTCAAACGCATGGGCCAGCAATTCCACTGGAACAATGCCGGCTACAAGGATTTCGACGACTACCTCGCCGCGCTCAATTCCAGAAAGCGCAAGGCGGTCAAGAAAGAGCGGCGCGAAGCCACCGCGCCCGGCCTCGAGATCGACGTGCTGACCGGGGCCGACCTCCAGCCCAAGCATTGGGATGCGTTCTATCGCTTCTACCTGGCGACCTCCGACCGCAAATGGGGTTCGGCCTATTTGAACCGCAAATTCTTCGCCCTGATCGGCGAGCGCATGGCCGACAAGATCGTGCTGGTGATGGCCCGGCGCGGTCAGGAATACGTCGCCGGCGCGTTCAACATCCTCGGGCGCGAGACGATCTACGGCCGCAGTTGGGGGAGCCACGGCGACTACCGGATGCTGCACTTCGAGTGCTGTTATTACCGGGCGATCGAGTTCGCCATCAACCATGGGCTGAAGCGGGTCGAGGCCGGGGCCCAGGGGCCGCACAAACTGCAGCGCGGCTACCTGCCGGTGCCGACCTACAGCGCCCATTACATTCCGGACGCCGGGTTCCGCCGCGCGGTCGCGCAATTCCTCGCCCGTGAGCGCGAGATGGTCGAGCAAAAGATCGAGCACCTCGCCGAACACTATTCGCCCTTTCGTCACGAGGATGGCGAGAGCGTGTGAAGGGTCGCAGATTGTAGGGTGGGTGGAGCGGAGCGATACCCACCGTTTCCAACGGGTGATGGGTTTCGCTTCGCTCAACCCATCCTACGACCTACGACCGCGAGGTCCGTCCCCAGGGGCGGAAAGGAAAAATGCCAGCGCCTTGAGGCCTTAGCTAAAGCGCGCCCACCACAGCTTCGAGGAGGTGGAAGGCGCCGGTCAGGGTCAGCGGCGAGACGACAAACAACCCGATCAGCAACCCGATCTCGACCAGGCCGGCGATTTCGGGATTGCCGTTTTTGCCACGCCCCAGCAGGGTCAGCACCCGGATCGTCACCAGGGTGGTGACCGCGCAGACGCCCAGCGTGCAGGCGACATAGGCAAAGGTCAGGACGAAATTACCGTTCGGCGCGATCGCGGCGATGGACGCGGCCAGCGCCAGGGCGCCGCCGAGCCAGGCCGCGCGGATCAGGAAAATGTTGGGCGGGCGCTGCAGTCGTCTCACTCGACCAGTTCGGGCTCCTGCGGCTCCACATCGGGCGCATTGGGGTTGGGCGCAATCGGAGCGGCCGGCCGCTCATGGAAGGTGAACGTCAGCTTGTCCTCATCGGCCTCACGGCGCGCGCGGACAATGCCGCCTTTCGCCAGCCGGCCGAACAGCAGCTCCTCGGCGAGCGGCTTTTTGATGTGCTCCTGAATCACCCGCGCCAACGGCCGCGCGCCGTACAGCGGGTCGTAGCCCTTTTCGGCGAGCCACGCGCGGGCGGTCGCGTCGAGCTCGATGGTGACGTTGCGGTCGGCGAGCTGCTCTTCGAGTTGCAGGATGAACTTGCCGACGACCCGTCCGATCGTGTCCGGCGACAGCGGCGCGAACGAGATCGTCGCGTCGAGCCGGTTGCGGAATTCCGGCGTGAACATCCGGTTGATCGCTTCCTCGTCGTGGCCGGTACGGATGCCGCTGCCAAAGCCGATCGCCTGCTTGGCCAGCTCGGCGGCGCCGGCATTGGTGGTCATGATCAGGATGACGTTGCGGAAGTCGACGATCTTGCCGTTGTGGTCGGTCAGCTTCCCGTAATCCATCACCTGCAGCAGGATGTTGAACAAATCGGGATGCGCCTTCTCGATCTCGTCGAGCAGCAGCACCGAATGCGGGTGCTGGTCGATCGCGTCGGTAAGGAGCCCGCCCTGGTCGAAGCCGACATAGCCCGGCGGCGCGCCGATCAGGCGCGAGACCGTGTGCCGTTCCATGTATTCCGACATGTCGAAGCGGGTGATCTCGATGCCGAGGGTGCGGGCAAGCTGGCGCGCGACCTCGGTCTTGCCGACGCCGGTCGGTCCCGAGAACAGGTAGGAACCAATCGGCTTTTCCGGGTCGCGCAATCCGGCCCGGGCGAGCTTGATCGCCGACACCAGCGCCTCGATCGCGGTGTCCTGGCCGAACACCATCGTCTCGAGATCGCGCGACAGGTTTTTCAACACCTCGCGGTCGTCGCGCGACACGCTCTTCGGCGGGATGCGCGCCATCGTCGCGATGCAGGCCTCGACCTCCTTGGCGGTGATCGTCTTGCGGCGCTTGCTTTCGGGCAGCAGCATCTGCGCCGCGCCCGACTCGTCGATCACGTCGATCGCCTTGTCCGGCAGCTTGCGGTCGCCGATGTAGCGGTGCGACAGCTCGACCGCCGCCTTGATCGCGTCCATCGTGTAGCGGACCTTGTGGTGCCGCTCGTAATAGGGCTTGAGGCCGCGCAGGATTTTGATCGAATCCTCGATGGTCGGCTCGTTGACGTCGATCTTCTGAAAGCGGCGGACGAGCGCCCGGTCCTTCTCGAAATAGTTGCGGTATTCCTTGTAGGTGGTCGAGCCGATGCAGCGGATGACGCCGCCCGCCAGCGCCGGCTTCAGCAGGTTCGAGGCATCCATGGCGCCGCCGCT
>JBBRPG010000217.1:0-5568 GCA_038228485.1 Alphaproteobacteria bacterium | reverse complement strand
GATCGACCGCAAACACCTGTTCCCACGGGATGAGCACGTCGTCGAGCCACATCTGGCCGTCGAGCTCGTCGTAGCGGCTCGACAGCGGCGCCATAAACGGGTTGGCCTCGCGCACCGCCGGCTTGCGGCAAAGGGTCGTCACCCCCTTCGCGCCGACCGGGACGATGAACCCGGCCGGGTGCCCGTCGACCTGCAGCCCGGTCAGCGAGCCGACATAGACATCCTCGGCGTAGGCCGGGCTGGTGTGCATGCCGAGCCGGCCGCGCACGATCATGCCCTTGTCGGTCTCACGCACCTTCTTGACCGCGACCCGGTCGGCCGGGGCGGGCTGCATGCGCTGGCCGATGATCGCGGCGCCACCGCAAAAGGTGAGGAACCGGCCGGTCTCGGCGAGGTGCCGGCGGTAAGCCTCGGCGTTGGCCGGGTGGCGGGGGCCGGCGTTGCGGTCTTCGGCGGCGACCAGCACTCCCATCTGGATCAGGTGGCCGTAAAGTGGGGTGTGGGTGATATTGCCGGCCGACAGAAAGATGGTCTTGGTGATCGCGCGGCCGATGGCGACCACCTCGTCCACCGATCGCGGCAGCACAAATGCCCACGGCACGCCGCTCGGGTTGACCAGAATATCGGCCCAAGCGGGGTCGAAGTGGCGGTCGTACCAGGCGGCGTATTGCTCGACCATCGCCGCGGTCGCCGGGTGGGTGGTGACGTCGTCGATCTCGCCGCCGCCCATGATGACGACCTTGCGGCCGTCGCGCAGCGCCGCGCGATAGTCGGCGCCGGTTCTCATGTCTTGCCTCCGGCGGCGTTTTCCGCCGGGGGCGGGGCGTTGACCCGGCGCGGCGCCATCGGCCGTGCCGGGATGTTGCCGAGATCGATCTGCGGCATGTCCATGTCGAGCTGTTTCAGCACCCCGTTCGCCAGCTGGTTGTAGTCGCCAAAGCTCTGGCGCAGCCGGCCGCGCCACGATGGCGCCCCGCCGCTGGCATGCAGTTCGAACGCCGACTCGCGCCCGTCCAGCCCCGACGACACATGGTCCCAGGCCAGTTGCAGCAGGGCGGCGCGCTGGGTCGCGGTATAGCCGCCGCCGGCAAAGGCTTCTTCGAAGCCCCCCGAAAGAGCTGCCGCCGCAAGGTCGTCGTCGGCCGGCGCCACTACCAGCGACGAACCGGGGATGATGCGCATGATCTCGCTGATCCGCTGGCGCACCTTGAGCAGTGCGATGCCGCCGGCGAGGACGTGGCAGAGGTTCGGCGCGCCGTAGCCGTAGGAGGTGAATTCCGGATCGCGCTCGGCGGCGGTAAGGCTGGCGCGGACGGTTTGGACCGCGGCCATCAGGTCGATCAAATATTCGACGGTCGCGTCGTTTTCCTTTAGCCCCATCGCGTCGGTGACCGCGAGCGCGAGGCCGAGGGTGAACTCGGCCCGGGCGCCCCAGCCATAGAGGTGATGCCAGGTCAAAAAGCGCGCCACCGGCTCCGGCGATTGCTCGACCAGGAACACGTGCTCCCAAGGGATCAGCACATCGTCGAGCCAAAGCTGGCCGTCGAGCTCGTCGAAGCGGTTGGAGAGCGGGGCGAGGAACGGGTTCGGGTCGCGCGGTGCGATCTTGCGGCACAACGTGGTCACGCCCTGCGCGCCGACCTCGACGACAAAGCTGACCGGGTGCCCGTTGAGCTGCAGCCCGCACAGTGCGCCGACATACACGTCCTCGGCGTAGCACGGGCTGGTGTGCATGCCGACCCGGCCGGTGACGACGATCCCGGCATCGCTCTCGCGCACGATCTTGACTGCGGCGCGCTCGGCCGGGTCGGGACGCAGCCGGTAGCCGATCGGCGCCGAGCCGGCGCTGAAGGTCAGGAACCGCCCGGTGCGGCCGATCATCTCGCGGTAGGCCTCGGCGCGGGCGATGTGCTCGGCTCCGGCATTGTGCTCGGTGACCGCGGTCAGCACCCCCATGGCGATCAGGTGCCCGTAGGCCGGGTCGTGGGTGATGTTGCCGGCGCTGAAGAATAGGGTCTTGGCATAGGAGCGCCCCATGCCGATCAGGTCGGCGCTGTTGCGCGGCACGGTCAGCGCCCAGGGCCGACGCTCGCCCGCGGCGTCCGCCGGGGCGAGCAAGGCGTCGGCCCAGTCGGGATCGCGGTGGCGGTCGTGCCAGGCGGCGTATTCCGCGACCATCGCCCGCGTCGCCGGGTGCGTGGTCACGTCGTCGACGCGGCCCTCGCCCATGACGTAGACCACCCGCCCGTCGCGCAGCGCCTCGCGGTATTCCGCCCCAGTCCTCATCCTTTGCGCTCTGTCGCTATCGCTTCCACGGGTGTCCCAGCAGGCCCGGCACCTTGACGCGCATGCTGTAGACCGAGGTATGAGCGGTGAAAAACAAGGTCTTCATGTCGGGCCCGCCGAAGGCGAGGTTGGCAGGCACTTCCGGGGTCTTGATGATGCCGATCTTGTCGCCGTTTGGCGCGTACACCCAGGTGCCGCCGGGGCCGGTGCAATAAACGTTGCCCTGCACGTCGACCTTCATCCCGTCCGGCACGCCGATCTTCTCGTCGGAGGACATGTCGGCGAAGATGCTGCGCCGGACCATGTTGCCGGCGCTGTCGATCTCGATGCGGTGGATATAGGCCGCGTGCCGCGTATTGGCGACGTACAGCACCCGCTCGTCGGGCGAGAAGGCCAGCCCGTTCGGGTATTCGAAATCGGCGACGTGGCTGGTGCTGCCGTCGGGCTTGACCCGGTAGATCGCCGAGGGGTCGAGCTCGCGCTCGCCCACCGGAATGCGCAGCCCCGGATTGGTGAAGTAGATGCTGCCGTCCGATTTGCAGACGACGTCGTTCGGGCGGCTGAGGCGCTTGCCTTCGAACTTGTCCATCAGCACCTCATGCGAGGCGAACTTGCCGTCGGCCGGCCACCGCGTGACCCGCCGGTTGGCGCCTTCGCACAGGATCAGCCGTCCTTGCGGATCGAAGGTGGTGCCGTTGCCGTCGCCGGTATTCTCGCGCAGCAGCTCGGCCGGGCCGCCGGGCTTGATGCGGTAGAATTTCGACTGCCGGACATCGACGAAATAATAAAAGCCGTCCGGGTGGTAGAGCGGCCCTTCGGTAAAGGTAAAGCCGGTCGCCAGCTGCTGGGCTTCGCCGTCGATGATGTCGGATAGGCCGGGCATGGTTTTCCTCCAAATTGTTTATGCCAACCGGTAACCAGGGGACAGAAGCCGATATCATAAGGGGCATTCCCCCTGTGACGCACCTAAGACGGCCTCGCCGCCGGGCCCTCGCCCCAGCGCCGCACCGTGCCGGCGTCGAGCCCGAACAGATCCAACAGCCGGCCGAGGCTGTGGTCGATCATCTCGTCGAGCGATTGCGGCTTGGCGTAGAAGGCCGGCACCGGCGGGGCGATGATCGCGCCCATCTCCGACAGCGCGGTCATCGTCCGCAGATGCCCGGTGTGGAGCGGCGTCTCGCGCACCGCCAGCACCAGCCGGCGGCGCTCTTTCAACACGACATCGGCCGCGCGGGTGAGCAGGGTCGTGGTCACCCCGGTGGCGATCTCGCTCATGCTGCGGATCGAGCAGGGCGCGATGATCATTCCCAGGGTCTGGAACGAGCCCGACGAGATCGGCGCCGCCATGTCGCCGATGGCGTGAACGACATCGGCGCGGCCCCGCAGATCGGCGGGCTTCAGACCGGTTTCCAACGCCAAGGTCAACTCGGCCGAGCGGCTGACGACGAGGTGGGTCTCGACCGGCAAGTGCTTCAGCAGTTCCAGCAGGCGCACGCCGTAGACGACGCCCGACGCGCCGGTGATGGCGACGATCAGACGCGGACGGTCAGCCATGGCCCTCGACCTTGCCGCATCGCACCCTCTTCACCCAGCCCGGCCCGATCACATATCTCGATGAGGCTTGGCCCGCGCCGCCGTCCGGCGTTACCATCGGCGGCCGTTACCGCCACCCAGGAGGAAACTGCATGTCGCAGCAGGATCGCATCGAGGCGCTCAAAGAAAAGCACGCATCGCTCGAACGCGCTATCGATGAAGAAACGCACCGTCCTCTTCCCGATCAGTCGGCGATCCATGACCTGAAGCGCCAGAAGCTCCGCATCAAGGACGAGATCGTCCAGCTCGAACGCCAATGACCGCGATATCTCGGCCGATACCAACGAAAAGAAATTACTCTGAATCAAGGCCGTAGAGGACTATTCTTGCAGCGGCGCGCGAGCCTCGGAAGCGGGCCGATCGCCGCCCTCTTGCTGGTTGCGGCGACGCTGTGGGCGCCGGCCGCTAGCGCCGGCGAATACACGATCCTCGGCGCCGGCAGCCGCCCCTGCGGCATCTGGCTGCAAGCGCGCAGCCAAGTGAGCCCCGAAAGCGCGGTCATGCAGAGCTGGCTGCTCGGCTACGTCACCAGCATCAACGCGCACGAGCTGACCATCACCAAGGACATCGCCGAAGGCACCACTCCGGATGGGATGTTCCTGTGGGTCGACAATTACTGCACCGAGCATCCGCTCGATTCGCTGGCGCGCGCTGCGGCCAGCCTGACCGGCGTGCTGCGGTCGGCCAATCGGGCGCATTAGGCGTCGCGGCGCCTATCTGAACTCGGACAATGGCACGACCCGCCAGCTCCGGCCGGTGTCTTTTGCCAGCTGGTCGGCCAGGGGCTGGGCGAGCGTGTCGTCGAGCCGGTATTGGCCGGCTTCGGCGGCTTCGAGCCCGCGGATCGCCGGCTCCCAGCCTTCGTCGGCGTTGTAGTCGGCGGTGTCGCGCGCGGTGATCGTCGCCTGCTGCATTTGCGCGGTCGCGTCCATACCGCGCGCGGCCTGCTGCAGCCGGTCGGCAAAATCGGGCGGATTGGCGGTGTGCGATCCCCAGATGCGCAGCAGGGTCGGGAATTCCTCGGCGAAGATTGCTTGCGGCGCCATCGCGCCGGACAGGGTCAAGGTCCAGGGATCGGTGAAGCCGGCGACGGCCTGGACCAGCGCGAAATAGGTGAAGGGCCGCCCGCCGACGCTCAGATTGGCGAGAACCAACGCGGCCTCGCCGCCGGTCGGCGCCGTCGCCGGCTGCGAGGCGACGATGCCGGCGAGAAACTGCGGCGGCACGCCGATGCGATGCTCGACCGCGGCAATCTGCGGGTAGACCGCCTGCAGCGACTTCACCGGGTCGCAGCACGGGGTCTGCACGCCGCCATAGCCGGGACTGCGGGAGTAGACCGGGGCTGTCGCGCCGAGCGAGACGAACTCGCCGAGCGGGCCGAGCAGGTCGACCGCGCCGGCGCCCTGGCCGACCACCCGCCAGCCTTGCGGGATGCCGATCTTGCTGCCGTCGGCCAGGCTGACCGGCGCGAGCGGCACGGTGCCGGTGCCGCCGCTTTGCGACAGCGCCTGCCGCAGCCGGCCGAACGAAGCCGGGAACGACGCCGCGTAGTCATAGAACACGCTGATGTCGCCGCCGCTGTCGCTGAGCGCGATAACAGCGACGCCGATTACCGCGCTGCCGTCGGCGGCGGCGGTGAACAGCGCCTGCACCCGCTGGTCGTCGCCGTCGGCGAGGATCAGTTGCAGG
>JBBRPG010000216.1:0-5615 GCA_038228485.1 Alphaproteobacteria bacterium | reverse complement strand
GGCGACGGCATGGCCAATTTCGGTGCGCCGCCGGCTCAGGTGCGCGACCGGCTCGTCCAGCAGGGGATCACGATCAACGGGCTCGCGATCCGGACCGAGGAGCCCTGGCTCGACGATTATTATCGGCACAACGTGGTCGGCGGCCCGTCAGGTTTCTGCATCGTCGCGCAGAACATGGACACCTTCGCCGAGGCGATGCTGCGCAAGCTGGTGCAGGAGATCGCCAGCCGGCCGCGGCATCTCGCCGGCGGTGGGAAGTGGCCACAGGGAGCGTGGGCGAACCCCCACCCCGACCCTCCCCCGCTAGCGGGGGAGGGAGCGCGTTGAAGCGGGCTGCTGTGGCCTAGCCTCAGATGCAGTATGTCCGCATCGGCGCGAAGCCGTTGAACCCGACCGAGGCATAGCTCGCGGTATAGGCGCCGGCCGACAGGATCTCGACCTTGTCGCCGACCGCGAGCCCCAGCGGCAGCTTGTATTCGGTCTTCTCGTAGAGGATGTCGGCGCTGTCGCAGGTCGGCCCGGCGATCACCACCGGCCCCGTTTCGCCGTCGCGGCCGGGCGTCTCGATGCGGTACTTGATGCTCTCGTCCATCGTCTCGGCGAGCCCGTTGAACTTGCCGACATCGAGATAGACCCAGCGCTTGTCGCCGCCGTCGCCCTTGTCGGAGATCAGCACGACCTCGCTCTGGATGATCCCCGCGTCGCCCACCAGCGAGCGGCCCGGCTCGACGATCACCTCGGGCAGCCGGTTGCCGAAATGCTTGGTCAGCGCCGCCGTCACCGCGCCGGCATAGCGGCTCACCGGCGACACGTCGGCGCGGTACTGCGCCGGAAACCCGCCGCCGATATTGACCATGCGCAAATTGATGTCGGCAGCGGCCAGCAGCGAGAACATCTGCGCCGCCGCGCCGATCGCCCCGTCCCACTGGCCGAGATCGGTCTGCTGCGAGCCGACATGGAACGACACGCCATAGGGGTCGAGCCCGTGGTCGCGGGCGCGGCACAACAGCTTTACCGCCATCTCCGGGCTGCAGCCGAACTTGCGCGACAGCGGCCAGTCGGCGCCCTCGCACGAAACCAGGATGCGGCAGAACACGCGCGCGCCCGGCGCCACCCGCGCCAGCTTGTCGAGCTCGGCCTCGCTGTCGAAAGCAAAGAGCCGCACCCCCGCCCGGTAGGCGGCGGCGATGTCGCGCTCCTTCTTGATCGTGTTGCCGAACGACAGCCGCTCCGGCGTCGCGCCGTTGTCGAGGCACAGCGCGATCTCGTTCGGGCTGGCGACGTCGAAGTTCGAGCCGCGCTTCGCCAGCATCGCGACGATGTCGCGCGCCGGGTTGGCCTTCACCGCATAATAGACGCTGGCGATCGGCAGATACCGCCCCAGCATGTCATAGGCGCGGGCGATGATGTCGAGGTCCACGACGAGACACGGCGTCTCGGGCGCGGTATCGGCGAGAAAACGGGAGATCTTCTTGTTCATTGACCGGGGATCCCATCGCAAACAGAAGCTGACCAATCTGATTCGCTGCTGCGCCCGGGACGCCGCCGCAACGGCGGATCGGCTTCGGTGCGAAGCAAAACGAAACGAAGTGCCGCCGATACGGTGTAGAACCGTGTCGCAGCAGATTTTTGGCTAGCTTAAACTGCTCGGATCGGTGACCCGGCTACCCCGCCCGCGTAAGCGAGTGCCACGCAGAACCGCGTCAGGACAGGGCTCTATAGCCCACACAGGGATTGCAACCATATCGACCTCCCTCTCGGGACCGGCGGTCAAAGCCGGACTGCCAAAAAGGACGCGTTACGTCGTTGCATAACCACCAAGGGCCATAGGCACGTGCGAGTGCGTCAACGAGCGGATAGATACGCGCAAATTTCCGGATTGCAAGGGAAAATCCGGGCCGGTTTCGCGGCGCCGCGCGCTTGCGTTTATTTGGCCTCGTGCAGCGGAATCAGCCCGAGCTGCCGGCCGCTCGCGAGGTCGATGACAACGAGTTCCGCCGACCCGTCGGCGAGCGCGATTTCGAGGACAATTCGGTCGGGCCCGGTGCTCATCATCTCGATCTTCGCGCCGTGCGGCAGCGTGATCGGCGGCGCGGTAAAGGCCGCTCCCGGCAATGGCGGAGGGTGCGACAAGCGCCCAGCAATGGCGACCACCAGCGCGACAACGCCGCCGACCAGCAGCACGCCCATGACCGTGACCAGCATTTTCAGCCCGCGCATGTTCATCCCGTCATTGCGAGGAGCGCGCGAGCGCGACGCGGCAATCCCCCTCCACTGTGGCCCCTTTCCGCGGGAGATTGCCCCGCGGGAGATTGCGTCGTCGCCATTCGGCTTCTCGCAATGATGACCTCGTCCGTCACCATCGAGGCCGGCGGCGACGGGCAGCGGCTCGACCGCGCCTTGCAGGCGCGGATGCCCGAGCACTCCCGCAGCCGGCTCAAGCAGCTGATCCTCGCCGGCCAGGTCAGCGATAACGGCATCGTGATCCGCGACCCCGCGCGCAAGGTGAAAAACGGCCAAACTTTCGTCGTAATTCTCCCCGAACCTGAGGATGCAACGCCGCAAGCGCAGGCGATCCCGCTCAGTATCCGTTTCGAGGATGCACATCTCATCGTCATCGACAAGCCCGCGGGGCTGGTGGTTCACCCGGCGCCCGGCAATCCCGACGGCACGCTCGTCAACGCGCTCATCGCCCATTGCGGCGACAGCCTGCTGGGGATTGGCGGGATACGCCGGCCGGGAATCGTCCACCGCCTCGACAAAGACACCAGCGGTCTTATCGTCGCCGCCAAGACCGAGGCAGCGCATCGCGCGCTGTCGGCCGATTTCGCCGCGCGCCGCATCGCCCGCGCCTATGCCGCAATCGTCTGGGGCGTGCCGCTTCCGCCCGCCGGCGAGATCGCCGGCAATATCGGGCGCAGCGTGACCAACCGCAAGAAAATGGCCGTGGTCGCCGCCGCACGCGGCAAGCCGGCGCTGACCCGCTACCGCACCGAACGGACCTTCGGCGAGCATGCCGCGCTGATCGAGTGCCGGCTCTCGACCGGGCGCACCCACCAGATTCGCGTGCACCTCGCGCACCAGGGCCACCCGCTGATCGGCGACCCGGTGTACGGCGGCCGACCGGGCCGCGCCGCCGCCCGCTTGGGGCCGGAAGGCGCGGCGGTCGCCGCCTTCGCGCGCCAAGCCTTGCACGCGCGCCATCTCGGCTTTGCCCACCCGGCGACCGGCGAAAGCCTCGCCTTCGACAGCCCGCTCCCCGATGACATGGCGAGGTTGATAATCAGCTTAGAGCGACTTTAAACTGGACGAAAACTGACTATTTTAGTAGGGTATGGGAACGCTGGTCTGACGGGCCGCGTTCGCTCTCTACAGCGAAAAGGGGAAAAGAACACACATGCCGAATCTATCGGTACCCTCTCTCTCGGGCGAAGGAAGCCTGACGCGGTATCTCCAGGAGATCCGCAAGTTTCCGATGCTCGAGCCGGAAGAAGAATACATGCTGGCAAAGCGCTGGAAGGAGCACGAGGACTCCGAGGCGGCGCATCGCCTGGTAACCAGCCATCTGCGCCTCGTCGCCAAGATCGCGATGGGTTACCGCGGCTATGGGTTGCCGCTGTCCGAGCTGATCTCGGAAGGCAATGTCGGGATGATGCAGGCGGTCAAGCGCTTCGACGCCGAGCGCGGCTTTCGCCTCGCGACCTACGCGATGTGGTGGATTCGCGCGGCGATCCAGGAATACATCCTGCATTCGTGGTCGCTGGTAAAGATGGGCACGACGGCGGCGCAGAAAAAGCTGTTCTTCAACCTGCGCAAGCTCAAGGGCCAGCTCCAGGCGGTCGACGAGGGCGATCTATCGCCGGAAAACCTGAAAAAGATCGCCACCGAGCTCGACGTGCCGGAGGCCGACGTCATCAGCATGAACCGGCGGCTCGCCAGCCCCGACCATTCGCTCAACGCGCCGCTGCGCAGCGACAGCGAGGGCGAGTGGCACGATTGGCTGGTCGACGAGACCGAGAGCCAGGAAACCAAGCTGGGCGAGCGCCAGGAATTGGGCCTGCGCCGCGACCTCCTCGAAAAGGCGCTGACCCACCTCAACGAGCGCGAGCGCCATATCCTCGGCGAGCGGCGGCTCAAGGAGGCGCCGACGACGCTCGAGGATTTGTCGCAGCAATACGGCATCTCGCGCGAGCGGGTGCGGCAGATCGAGGTGCGCGCCTTCGAGAAGCTGCAAAAGGCGATCAAGGCCGCGGCGATCGAACGCCGGCTGGTGGCCTAGCGCCGGCGCCGTCCCGGCGCAGCCGGGACGCACCCTTCCGCCGATCAAGACGTTCACGCGTGGGTCTCGGCTTTCGTCGGGGCTCGCGGGTATCGACCTGGATTCCCGGTAAATCGGGCCTACTTTAGGGGCTCGCTGCCCGCATCGACCGGGCGGGACGGAGACCCGATGAATCCAGCCCCGGCCTTTCTGTGACCGCGACCGTCGATCATCCCGGCCATGACCATGGCGCGACCGAGATCGATCCGGTATGCGGCATGACGGTCGATCCGGCGACCGCGCACAACCATACGGAACATGCCGGCCGCCGCTATTTCTTCTGCGGGGCGCGCTGCCGTGAGCGCTTTATCGCCGAGCCCCGCCGTTTCCTCGCGCCGCAGCCGACATCGCCACCGGCGGCTGTAGGGCAGTGGACCTGCCCAATGCATCCGGAAATCCTGCGGAATCATCCCGGCAGCTGCCCGCTGTGCGGCATGGCGTTGGAGCCATTGGTGCCTGGCGCCGCCGACGCACCCGACCCGGAACTGCGCGACATGACCCGGCGGATGCGGATCGCCGCGGCGCTGTCGGTGCCGCTCGTGGTGATTGCCATGGCCGGCTGGACGAACCTCCCCGGGGCGGTCTGGGTGCAGGTGGCGCTGGCGACGCCGGCGGTATTGTGGGCCGGCGCCCCGTTCTTTCGCCGCTTCTGGGAGTCACTGAAGAGCCGTCACCTCAATATGTTCACCCTGATCGGGCTCGGCACCGGCATCGCCTATCTCTACAGCCTTGCCGGCGCGCTGCTGCCCGACATTTTCCCGCCCGAATTCCGCATGGACGGCCAGGTGCCGCTCTATTTCGAGGCGGCAGCGGTGATCGTGACCCTGGTGCTGGTCGGCCAGGTGCTCGAATTGCGCGCCCGGGCGCTGACCGGCGGGGCGATCCGGGCGCTGCTCGATCTGGCGCCGCAGACCGCCCGCCTGATCGGCAGCGCCGGTAGCGAGACCGATGTCCCGCTCTTCGAAATTCACCCAGGCGATTTGCTGCGGGTGCGTCCGGGCGAGAAAATCCCGGTCGACGGCATCGTCGTCGAGGGCGGCAGCACGGTCGACGAGTCGATGCTGACCGGCGAGCCGCTGCCGGTCGAGAAGGGCCCGGGCGAGCGCGTCACCGGCGCCACCCTGAATCAGACCGGCAGCTTGGTGATGCGCGCCGAGCGGGTCGGCAGCCACACGTTGCTGGCCCGCATCGTCGCGCTGGTCGCCGCGGCGCAGCGCTCGCGCGCCCCGATCCAGAAGCTCGCCGATATGGTCGCCGGCTGGTTCGTGCCGGCGGTGCTGGCGGTTGCGGTCGTCGC
>JBBRPG010000215.1:0-5628 GCA_038228485.1 Alphaproteobacteria bacterium | reverse complement strand
TTTGTCGACAACACGGTGTTCTCGACCGGCCCCGAGAGCCAGGTCGCGCTCGAGCAGTTCCACTTCGACTCGAGCAATTTCAAGGGCGACATGCTGGCCGACATGCGCAAGGGCACGCTGACCGTCGTCTCCGGCGACATCACCCACGCCACCCCCGGCGCGATGAAGATCAAGACCCCGACAGCGGTCCTGGGCGTGCGCGGCACGACCTTCGCGGTCAAAGTTTACTGAGGCGACAGCGACAATGCGGCGATGGACCCTAACCGCCATCGCCCTATTGGCGTTGACCGGATGTCAGCAGGAACTGTACGTGGTGTTGCCCAACGCCGACGGCCGCCCCGGCTCCGGGGCGATCACGGTCAGCGACGGCAAGACCACGACGTCGCTCGACCAGCCCTTTGCGGCGGCGGAGTTGCGCCAGGGCGGCGCCGCGCGGATCGACCTCGGGGAAGGCAACGCGCACGCAATCTTCAGCCAGGCGAAGACCGCCCGGCCGATCCTGCCGCACCGCTTCCGCCTCTATTTCGAGCTCGGCAGCGACGAGCTGACGCCGGAATCGCTTGCCGCCTATCGCGGCGTCTTCGAGGACGTGAAGGCGCGCCTCGCCTATGAGATCGAGGTGATCGGGCATACCGACACGCTCGGCAACCAGCCCTACAATCAGCAATTGTCGATGGCGCGGGCAGGGGCGATCCGCGGCAGGCTGGTCGGCGACGGCTTCGCAGCGGGCGACATCGCCATCGCCGGCCGCGGCAAGCTCGACCTCTTGGTGCCGACCGGCGATCAGGTCGCCGAACCGCGAAACCGGCGGGTCGAGATTTTGGTCCGCTGAATTCAGCCGGTGAGCCGGCGGACAGCGAGCAGCGTGATGTCGTCGAACTGATCGGCGGCGCCGACAAACCCCCGCAGACTGTCGAAGACGAGGTCGATGGCGCTTCGGGCGGTGTCGGGGTGCGCAGCCGTCAGCAGGTCGGTGAGCCGGCGGGCGCCGTAAAGCGTGCCGTCGATATTCTGCGCCTCGGTAACGCCGTCGGTGTAGAGCAGCAGCACCGCGCCCGCCTCCAGCCGGTCGCGGCTCAGCGGGTAGGGAAAATCGTCGACCGTGCCGAGCGGCGGCCCGCCCTCGGTCAAAAGCTCACGCAGCTCGAGTCCCTCCTTGATGACGATGGGTGAATCGTGCCCGGCGCTGGCATAGATGATCTCGCCCGTGGTGAGGTCGAGCAGCCCAGCAAAGGCGGTCACGAACATCAGGCTCGCGCCCTCCGCCGCCATGTTGTTGCTGGCGGCGCCGATCTTCGCGTTCGCGTCCGCGAGCACCCGGTCGAGCGCCGCGCCGTGCTGGCTGGCCGCGGCGCGGATCACTTCCTTTGTCGTCGCCATGAACAGAGCGGCCGGGATGCCCTTGCCGGACACGTCGCCGATCATGAAGAAGAGCCGGTTGTGATCGACCAGCAGAAAATCGAAGAGATCGCCGCCGACATCGCGCGCCGGCTCGATTCGGGCAAAGAGGTCGATCTCGCTGCGGTCGGGAAAGGCCGGGAACTGCAGCGGCAACAATCCCATCTGGATCGCCCGGGCCGCGGTGAGCTCGCCTTCGAGGCGGGCCGTCGCCTGACGCTGCCGCTCCAGTTCAGCCTCCAGCCGGCGGCCCTCGCGCCGCGCGGCGATGTAATTGCCGCCGAGCATCGTGCCGAACACGACAACCGCCGTGGCGAGCGAATAGAGCGTGTCCAGCAGCCAGTCGAGAACGAGAAACAGGCCGATTTCGGTTGCGACGAGGGCGATCGCGATGACGATCACCGCGGTGCCCGCGATAAAGGGCCGCTGGTACCGCAGCGCGGCGATGACGATCAGACCGGGAACCAGGATCAGGGCGAGCTCGAACCACAATGCCTGCGGATGGCGGATCAGCAGCGCGCCGGCGATGACCGACTCGATCAGCTCGGCGTGGATCTCGGTCCCCAGCACCTGGCCCACCGGTGTCGTCTTTTGGTCGAGCAGGCCGATCCCGCTCACCCCCAGCAGGACAATGTGCTTTTCGAGCACGTGCGGGTCGAACTTGGGGTCGAGATCGGGGTCGAGCAGATTGGCGGCCGAAATGTAGCGGTCGGACCGGGTTTTCTGAAAATGCGGATAGGCGCGGCCCCGCGCGTCGGTCGGCATCGTAATGTCGCCGATCGCGACGCTAGCGACGCCGCCGCGCCCGGTCGTCACCACCGTCGCCCGCGCCCGGGCAGCCAGCCGCAACAGCTCGACCGAGAGGGCGGGGACGAGGTTCCCTCCCACCACGGATACCAGCGGCACGGCGCGAACGATCCCGTCACCGTCGAACTCGGTGCCGATCGAGGCTTCGGCCCGCGCGGTATGGGCGATCTCGGGCAGGCTGCGGATCATCGATTTGTGCGTGAACAGAAAGGGGGTCGGGGGATCGCCCTTTTGCACGATCAACGCCGCCTGGCGCGGCCCTCCGGCGGCGAGCGCGACATCTTCGTTGCTCGGCATCATCGCCAGAACCGTCGGCACCTTGGCGATCGCCTGGGCCAAGGTCTCGTCGCTGGACTGCATCCCGGCCAGCGCCGCGCTCACCGATTCCGGAAGGCCGGGGATGAATTTCGGGATTTGCGGCGGCGACAGCCGGTCCGGCTCGGAGAACACCACGTCGACTCCCAGCAGCCCGGGCTTGGCCGCGGCGATCCGGTCGACGAGCTCCGCCATCAGCGTTCGCGGCCACGGCCATTGTCCGTATCGCCGCAGGCTTTCCTCGTCGACATCGACGATCAGCACCTGCGGCTCGTCGAGCGTCAGCGGCCACACGCGCTGCATCGTATCGAAGCCGCTGACCCGAAATTCGCGCACGAGCGTGGGGTCGGCCGCGTAAACGCCCGCCGCCAGCGCCAGAACGATCAGCGCGACCGCACGCCCCGGCGCCCGCACCCAGGCGAGAACAGCCCCCACGGCAGGTCTCAGATGGTGAGTTCGAGCCCGTCGTAGGCGGACATGACGTCGACCTTATGCCCGGCCCGGCTGATCTCCTCGAAGCGGATCGTCTCGGCCAGCACCCGCTCGATCGTGCGGTCGTCGAAGACGGGCTCATGGTGGAACAGCACCAGGCGCTTGGCCTTCGCCATCTGCGCCAGCTCGACCGCGATCATGTTGCTCGAATGACCCCAATCCTCCTTCACCGACACGGTGTCGGCGAGGGAGTACATCGCGTCGAAAATCAGCACGTCGACATCGCGAAAGAAATCGACGAACGGGTACGATGCGTCGATCGCTCCGGTCTTGTGCTCGCAATCGGTCGAATAGACGATCGACTTGCCGCCTCGGGAAAACCGGTAGCCGTAGGAATCGCCGCCGTGGAACTGCTTGATCGGCAGCACCGAGAGGCCGGCGATCTGATACTCGGTGCCCGCCTCCAGCTCGACGAACTCGATGGTCGAGGCGAGCGACCCGAAGGCGACCGGAAAGCAGGGATCGGATTGCTGGCGCTCCAGCGCCTCGCGCAGCACCTTGTGGCAGCCGTGGATGCGGATTGTGTTGCCGGGAATGTAGGACGGGGCAAAGAACGGGAACCCCATGATGTGGTCCCAGTGAACGTGCGACATGAACACGTTGTAGGTGGCTTTGCGGCCCGGCCCGTGCTGGGCCAGCATGCGGTTGCCGAACTCGCGAACCCCGGTGCCGAGATCGCACAGCACGTATTCGTCGCCGCCGGTCTTGATTTCGACACAGGCGGTATTGCCGCCAAAGGTGCCGGATACCGAGAACGCCAGCTCGCGGTCGATAAACGCGTCGACGGCGTCCGCAGCGGGCAGGCCGCGCTCGCGCGCCGCCAGCAGCGCCTCGCGGACTTTCGCCCGCACCGCCTGGCGTCCGACGGGGGTGGGCAGCGAGCCCCGCGTGCCCCAGAAATAGACGCCGAGCGGCGTGGCATCCTGTACCGCCGCCTGCGCCCATTGCTGCGGCTGCGCTGGCGCCTCCCATGCGGCGACGGCGTCCTCGGCCGAGCCGAACACCGGCAGCACATGGTGAAAGCGGGCGATGGCGAACAGCTCGCGCAGGAGGTCGTTCAGCCCGACCACGGCCATGAGGCGGTCTTTCGCCTTGCGCCGCGCCGCCGTTATCAGCGCGCGGAACCCCGCGCTCGAGATGTACTCGACCTGCGACAAATCGATGATGAGATCGCCGGTGCTGCCCGTCACCGCGGCGATCAGCTCGGTCTGAAACGCCTCGCTGGTCTGGTTGTCGATACGCCCGCTGGCATGGAATACGAAATAATCGCCTAGGCGCGCCTGTCTAATCTCCACAGCCTCTCTCCCTCGGAGTGGCGGGCCAGGCAGGAGCGAAAGACACTGCGATATCCATAGCTTCCGGCCATATTTCGGCGCCTTCCGCCAATCGATCCGGTGGAGCGATGGGGACGACGCCGAACATCCCAAGGTAGAATATCCCGAACACGGTATTGATGTCTCGGCCTGTGAGGCGAGGCTCCGCCGCGCCGGAGTCGGCGAGGCCGAACCGCGGATTTCAAGATGCGTCGATGCACGCCGCAGTTGAAAATTATCTGCCTTCGCTCTCTTGTTCGTTTAGGCCGAGCATGGGCCTGGGCCTTTCCCCTTACCGATACGAGGTATCTCTGGCAGCCGGTCGCTGTTGCTCAGCCGTGGCAGCCACCGCCGGACGGATGCTTTATCGGCTCAACCGCACCGACGATTTTGCTGCGATAGAGCAAATCTCGATAATAAAGCCGCGATAATCAACTGCCGTTTATTTGGAGGTTTAAAATATTTAATTCGCCGATGATTTATTCGGTTGGAGGATTTTCGAGTTGTATTTTCCCGACCGGCACCCCACGTAGCAAACACGCTGGCACTTGCAACCCCACAGTGCCAGGCATTCTGCCCAACACCCGGTCCCTTGGAGACGCTCACATGAGGCTGCGCCCGTTACAGGACCGCGTCCTGATCCGTCGCGTCGAGCCGAAGGCAAAGACTGCCGGCGGCATATTCATCCCCGACACGGCGCAGGAAAAGCCGATGGAGGGCGAGGTCGTCGCCGCGGGCCCGGGCGCACGCAACAAGGACGGCGCGCTCCTGCCGTTGGACCTCAAGCCCGGCGACCGGGTGCTGTTCGGCAAATGGTCGGGCACCGAGGTCAAGCTCGACGGCGAAGAGCTGATGATCATGAGCGCCGCCGACATCATGGGCGTGCTCGATCAAATCGTTGCCGCACAGAAAGCCGCTTAGCAAAAGGATACCCAACATGGCTGCCAAAGACGTCAGGTTTAACGGCGACGCGCGCGAGCGCATGCTGCGCGGCATCGATACTCTCGCCAACACGGTCAAGGTGACGCTCGGCCCCAAGGGCCGCAACGTCGTGCTCGACAAATCCTACGGCGCGCCGCGCATCACCAAGGACGGCGTCACCGTCGCCAAGGAGATCGAGCTGTCCGACAAGTTCGAGAACATGGGCGCGCAAATGGTCAAGGATGTCGCCAACCGCACCAGCGACCAGGTCGGCGACGGCACCACGACCGCGACGGTGCTGGCGCAGGCGATCGTGCGCGAAGGCGCCAAGGCCGTCGCCGCCGGCATGAACCCGATGGATCTGAAGCGCGGCATCGACATG
>JBBRPG010000214.1:0-5716 GCA_038228485.1 Alphaproteobacteria bacterium | reverse complement strand
GCCGCGACCGGGACGAATGACGACCTCGCCTATGTATCGCCCCGCACCGGGCGCGCCGTATCGCGCTCCGCCGGCGCTCCCTACCAGGACAAGCTGTTGCCGTTGCCGGATTTTCTCCAGCACGAAGCCGATGCCGACGGAAGCGATATCCTCGCCGGGCTGACCCTGACGGGGTATTTCCTGCACCACCATCTGCTGGCGCCGCAAGGGAGGGCGCTGCCCGAGGCCCGCGCCCGCCTGACCGAGCGGCTCCGCCGGCTGACCTCCTCGGGAGCGGCTGGTATTATCTGGGCCTGACCGAAATGGGGTTTTGAGCGATGGCCGACCCGGAGCTTGTCGGCGGGATTCGCGACGTCGATTTCGCCGACGCGCTCGGCGAGCGCTATCTGTCTTACGCGCTGTCGACGATCATGGCGCGCTCCTTGCCGGATGTGCGCGACGGTCTGAAGCCGGTGCATCGCCGCATCCTCCATGCGATGAACCAGCTGCGCATGGACCCGACCGGCGGGTACAAGAAATGCGCGCAGGTCGTCGGCGAGGTGATGGGCAAATACCACCCGCACGGCGACGCCTCGATCTATGACGCGATGGTGCGCCTCGCGCAGGATTTCGCCCAGCGCTACCCGGTGGTCGACGGCCAGGGCAATTTCGGCAATATCGACGGCGATAACCCGGCGGCGATGCGCTACACCGAAAGCCGCATGTCGGCGGTGGCGCGGGCGCTGCTCGAGGGCATCGACGAGGACGCGGTCGATTTCCGCGAAACCTATGACGGCGAGAACAGCGAGCCGATGGTGCTGCCGGGGCGGTTCCCCAACCTGCTCGCCAACGGCGCTGCCGGGATCGCGGTCGGCATGGCTACCAACGTGCCGCCGCACAATGTCGGCGAAATCTGCGCCGCGCTGCTGCACCTGATCGAGAACCCGGCCTGCCAGGTGTCGGAGCTAGTGGCGCTCATGTCCGGCCCCGATTTCCCCACCGGCGGCATCCTGATCGAGCCCGCGGACAATATCCGCACCGCTTACGAGACCGGCCGCGGCAGCTTCCGGCTGCGGGCGCGCTGGGTAAAGGAGCCCCTGGGCCACGGGCTCTACCAGATCGTCGTCACCGAGGTGCCGTACCAGGTCCAGAAAAGCCGGCTGATCGAAAAGATCGCTGCGCTGCTCGAAGAGAAAAAACTGCCGCTGCTCGCCGATATCCACGACGAGTCGGCCGAGGACATCCGTCTCGTGTTCGAGCCGAAGACCCGCAACGTCGACGCCGACATGCTGATGGAACAGCTGTTCCGGGCGACCGAGCTCGAAACCAGGGTGCCGCTCAACCTCAACGTCCTCGACCCGCAGGGCGTGCCGCGGGTGATGAACCTCAAGGAGGCGCTGCAGGAATTCCTCGACCACCGCCGCATCGTCCTGCAGCGGCGTAGCCGGTACCGGCTCGCCGCGGTGGCGCGGCGAATGGAGGTGCTGCGGGGCCTCGTGATCGTCTACGTCAACCTCGACGAAATCATCCGCATCATCCGCGAGGAGGACGACCCTAAGGCCGAGATGATGGTGCGCTGGGGCCTCACCGACATGCAGGCCGAGGCGATCCTCAACATGCGGCTGCGCGCGCTGCGCCGGCTCGAAGAGGTCGCGATCCTCAAGGAGTTGGAGGAGTTGGCCACCGAGTCCGCCGATATCGAAAAGCTGCTCGGCAGCGACCGGCGGCAATGGACGGCCTTGACCAAGGAAGTGCGGGGCACGCAGGCCGAGTTCGGCGGGGACACCGCGCTGGGTCGCCGGCGCACGACCATCGGCGAGGCGCCGGACCCGGTCGACATCCCCGTCAGCGCGCTGATCGAACGCGAGGCGGTGACGGTGCTGTGCTCGCAGAAGGACTGGATCCGCACCGTGCGCGGCCACAATGTCGCCGCTGCCGAGCAGCGTTACAAGGAAGGCGACGGCGCGCGGTTCACGGTCCCCGCCGAGACCACCGACCGCCTGATCATCTTCGCCAGCAATGGCCGGTTCTACACGCTGGGGGTCGACCGGCTGCCCTCGGGACGCGGCCAGGGCGAGCCGTTGCGGTTGATGATCGACCTCGCCAACGAGTTCGATATCGTCACGATGTTCCCGTACCGTCTCGGCATGAAATTGTTGGTCGCGGCGAGCGACGGGCGCGGCTTTGTCGTCGACGGCGAGGAAGCGCTGGCCCAAACCCGTTCCGGCAAGCAGGTGCTGTCGCCGGGCAAGGGCGAGACCGCCGCGGTCTGCGCCCCTGTCAACGGCGACGCCGTGGCCTTTGTCGGCGAGAACCGGCGGATGCTGATCGTCGACCTTGAGGAAATTCCGGAGATCGCCCGCGGCCGCGGCGTGATCCTGCAGCGTTACCGCATGGGCAAGCTCGCCGACGCCAAGGTCTTCCGTCTTGCCGACGGGCTGTCCTGGCGGCAAGGCGAAAACCGCACCCGCACCGAAACCGATCTCACCCTTTGGCGCGGCGCCCGCGGCGGCGCGGGGCGAAGCGTGCCGCAAGGTTTCCCCCGCAACGGCAAGTTCAATTAAGCAGCGGCCCCGTACCCGTCTCGCAAGTCGCGCAAGCGGCGAATTTGAAAGGCCTCGCCGACCCTCCTGCGATCGGCTACCCGCTGAAATCGACCGCGTTCGTATTGGCGCCGCAGAGCAGTACCGCGACGCGCTCCTCCTTCGCGGGCCGATAGCGGCCGGACAGCAGCGCCGCGAGCGCGGCCGCCCCGCCGGGCTCGGCGGCGACGCGCAGCACGTCCCATAGCCGCCGTTGGGCGTCGCGGATCGCGTCGTCGCCGACCAGCACCGCTTCCGCTACATGTTTCTGCGCGATCGGGAACATCAGCCTTCCGACCTGGCGCGGCGCCAGCGAATCGGCGGCAACGCCGCCGGCCGGCGCGTCGACCGGAAACCCCGCCTTGAGCGCATCGTGCAAGGTGGGCGCCGCCTCCGGCTCGACCGCGACAACCCGAACGCGGCCTTCATACCAGGCCGCGATCCCGCCGATCAGCCCGCCGCCGCCGACCGCGACCAGCAGCGTGTCGATCTCGGGCCGATCGGCCTCCAGTTCGAGCCCCACCGAGCCCTGGCCCAACAAGGTTTCGGGCTGGTCGTAGGCATGCACTGCCAGCGCCCCGGTCTGCGCGACACGCGCTTCGCTCGCGGCGAGCGCGTCGGCATAAACCTCGCCGGTCACCACCAACTCCGCGCCATACGCGCGGATGCGGTCGAGCTTGGCCGGTGAGGTTACCTTGGGCACAAAGATCGTCGCCTTGATGCCGAGCCGCATCGCGGCGAATGCGACCGCCGCGCCGTGATTGCCGCCCGAGGCCGCGACCACCCCGGCCGCCGACGCCGTGCGGGTCAGCAGGTTGGCGAACGCGCCGCGCGGCTTGAACGAGCCGGTGTGCTGGAGGAATTCGAGCTTGAAGGAAAGCGGCCCCGGCTCCAGGCCGAAATCGCCGGCAGCGACCGTGATCACCGGGGTATGCCGGATATAGGGGCGGATCAGCCATTCGGTTTCGGCGATCCGCGTGCGGTCGATCGATGATGGGGTTTGCATCGTGGCTCACAGTGGCATATTTAAGCGAATTAGCCAATTCACTAATTACTGCGAGTTGAAGCGTTCAATATGAAACTGTCGACAACCCTCCGCGCCTTGGCCAGCGAGCGCCGCCTGCAAATCCTCGATTGGCTGAAGGACCCGCGTGCCCATTTCCGCGAGCAGGTCGACGGCGACCTGGTGAAGGATGGGGTCTGCGGCCTGCTGATCGCCGAAAAGCTTGCGGTCAGTCAGCCGACCGTGACCGAGCATATGCGGTTTCTGGTCGAGATCGGCGCGGTGCGGGCAAAGCGCATTAAACAATGGACATTCTACAAACGCGACGAAGAGCGTATTCGCGCGCTCAAAGCGGCGATCAGCGAAGAAGTGTGAGGCTCAGCCTGCCGCGTCCGGCTTGTCGAGCGGCAGCCGCCGGTCGATCCAGTCGCGCGCCTCGCCGAGCGCCTTGGCCAGCGGCTCCGGGCCGCGGGTCAGCGCTTGCATCTGGATGAACTCGATCCGCGGCATGCCGATCGTCTCGAAAATCGAGCGCAGATAAGGGGTCAGGAAATCGGGTTGGTAGGCGGGCGTTCCGCCAACATAGCCGCCGTGCGAGCTGACGACGATCACCGGTGTGTCGCGCAGCATGCCGATCTTGCCCTCTGGGGTGGAACGGAAGGTGCGGCGGATGCGGACGATATGGTCGATCCAGGCCTTGAGGGTCGAAGGCACCGCGAAATTGTTCATCGGCGTGCCGATCACGACCCAATCGGCCGCTTCGAGCTCGCCGATATAGCGTTCGGACAGCGCGAAATCGGGATGGTCCGGACCGGCCTCGGGCGAGAGGATCGCGTTATAAAGCGCGAGGTCGGGGTGCGGCGGCGGCGCGGCGGCGAGGTCGCGGTCGATCACCCGCGCGCCGGGATGCAGTGCCTGCAGCCGCGCGACGATCTCGCCGGCGATCAGCCGGCTGTGCGATTGCGGGCGGGGGCTGACGAGGATTTTGAGGATCGTGGTCATCGCCGGTGTTCGAATCTATCGGGACATCATAGACCCTGTTGGGGGCGGGCGCGTCGAGGGTAAGATTGTCCCACGACGGTTTTGAGGTGGTCCGTGAGCGATGTTCCTGCCGATACGACGCTCGACGCGACCGGGCTCCTATGTCCGCTGCCGGTGCTGAAGGCACGCCGGGCACTGCGGGACGTGCCGGCCGGCGGCATTCTCGAAGTGCTCGCCACCGACCCCGGCGCGGTCAAGGATTTCGAGCATTTCTGCGCGACCACCGGCTGCGAGCTGCTCGCCGCCAGCGAAACGCGCGGGGTGCTGACGTTTCGGTTGAAAAAACCGGGTTGAGGGTAGCGGGGAGGGCGCAATGACGGCAGCGACGATCACGACACCGCGGCTGATGGCGGTCGGCGGCGGCGCGCTCGGCGAGCTGCCGGCGCTGATGGCGCGGCTCGGCCTCAAGCACGCGCTGATCGTCACCGACCCGTTCATCGCCAAGAGCGGCATTCTCGACAAGGCGACCGCGCTGCTCGACGGGGCGCGGATCGAATGGGCGGTGTTCCAGGACACGGTCTCCGACCCGACCACCGAGGTCATCTCCGCCGGGGTCGATAGGCTGCGCGAGGCGCCCTACGACAGCGTCATCGCGATCGGCGGCGGCAGCCCCATCGACACCGCCAAGGGCATGTCGGTGCTGCACGCCAATGGCGGGCAGATGCGCGACTACAAGGTGCCCAACGACATCCCCAACATCGGGGTGCCGATCGTCGCCATCCCGACCACCGCCGGCACCGGCTCCGAGGTGACCCGGTTTACGGTAATCACCGACACCGAGACCGACGAGAAGATGCTGGTGGCCGGGCTCGCCTGCTGCCCGACCGCGGCGATCGTCGACTTTGAGCTGACCCTGACGATGCCGCTGCGCCTCACCGCCGATACCGGCATCGACAGCCTGACCCACGCGATCGAGGCCTATGTCAGCAAACGCGCCAATCCCTACACTGACGGCATGGCCCGGAACGCGATGGGCCTCATCGCGAAGAATATCCGCACCGCCTGCGCCGATCCGCAGAACCGCGCCGCGCGCGAGGCGATGATGCTCGGCGCGACCACCGCCGGGATGGCGTTCTCCAACGCCAGCGTCGCGCTGGTGCACGGCATGGGC
>JBBRPG010000213.1:0-5717 GCA_038228485.1 Alphaproteobacteria bacterium | reverse complement strand
TGGACCGCGATCGTCGCCTCCGCCGGCGGCCCGATGGAAAGCGGGCTGATCCGCGCCGGAATCGAGCATATCCGGTTGCCCCTGGCCTCGAAGAACCCGCTGGTGATGCGCCGCAACACGGCGGCGCTGGTCGACATCATCCGCCGGCACAAGATCGATATCGTCCATGCGCGCAGCCGCGCCCCCGCCTGGAGCGCTTGGCATGCGGCGAAGAAGACCCGGCGTCATTTCATCACCACCTTCCACAACGCCTACGATGTCAGCGGCCCGTTCAAGCACCGCTACAACTCGGTGATGGCCCGCGGCGAGCGGGTGATCGCGATTTCGGAATTTGTCGCCGCGCATGCTGCCGGCGTCTACGGGGTCGGCGGCGATCGGCTGCGCACGGTGCCGCGCGGGGTCGACCTGAGCCTGTTCGACGCCGCCCGGGTCAACGGCGACCGCGTCGTCGATCTTGCCGCCAAGTGGCGCGTGCCCGATGGTCACGCGGTGATCATGATGCCGGGGCGGCTGACCCGCTGGAAAGGCGGCCTCGACCTGGTCGAGGCGGTGGCCCGCCTCGACCGGCCGGATGTGTGTTGCCTGCTGGTCGGGGCCGAACAGAACCGCAGCTTCCGCAAGGAGCTGGAGGCGGCGATCGAGCGGCACGGCGTCGGCGGCCAGTTTCGTATCGTCGGCGATTGCCGCGACATTACCGCTGCCTATGTCCTGGCCGACGTGGTGGTCTCGGCATCCACCGACCCCGAAGGGTTCGGCCGCACCATCGTCGAGGCGCAGGCAATGGGCCGCCCGGTGATCGCCACCGACCACGGCGGCGCGCGCGAGACGGTGATCCCCGGCCGTACCGGCTGGCTGGTGCCGCCGGGCGACCCGGCCGCGCTCGCCGACGCCCTCCTCGAGGCGTTGAACCTCGACCCCGCCGAGCGCCAGGCGCTGGCCCAGCGCTCGCGCGCCCATGTCGCCGCCGATTTCACCTGCGAGCAGATGTGCGCGCGCACGATCGAGGTTTACGAGGAGCTGCTGTTCCCCGAGGCTCGGCCCGTTGCGCTGGCCCCCGAGCCGATGGCGATCCCGGCGTGAGCTGAGGCGACGCTGTTCTGAGTACCGCGAACGGCCCCAGGAAGATCCTCATCATCAAGCTCGGCGCGCTCGGCGATTTCGTTCAGTCGATGGGCGCGGCGGCGGCAATCCGCGCCTTTCACCGCGACGCCGAGATTACCTTGCTGACGACGGAGCCCTACGCCGCCTTTGCCCGGCAAGCGCCGTATTTCGACGATGTCTGGGTCGACGAGCGGCCGGGTTGGGCCGATCCGGTGGGGGTGTGGCGGCTGCGCCGTCGGTTGCGCGCGGCTCGGTTCGACCGGGTCTACGATCTGCAGACGCGGCTGCGCACGGCGATGTACTTCCGGCTGATGCAGCGGACCGACGGGCCGGAATGGTCGGGCATCGCCCACGGCGCGTCGCACTTTCAGCCCGACACGCCCGAGCGGCGGCGGATGCACACGCTCGGCCGCGAGGCCGATCAGTTGCGCATCGCCGGCATCCCCGGCCCGGTGCCGCCGCCCGACCTTTCTTGGGCGAAGGCCGATATCGCGCGCTTTGCGCTGCCGGCGGACTATGTGCTGCTGATCCCCGGCGGCGCGCCGCACCGGCCCGAGAAGCGCTGGCCGGCCGCGCGGTTCGCCGCGCTGGCGGAGCGGATCACCTCGTCGGGTCTCACGCCGGTGATTATCGGCGGGCCGGGCGAGCGCGATCTCGGCCGCCATATCGCTGCCGCGGTGCCCGCCGCGCGCGATCTGACCGGTGCGACCGACTTCGCCGATATCGTCGCGCTGGCTCGCGGAGCGCGGCGCGCCATCGGCAACGACACCGGGCCGATGCACTTGGCAGTCGCCGGCGGCGCCGCGGCGACGGTGCTCTATTCCAGCGCGTCCGACCCAGCGCTGACCGCGCCGCGCGGCCGCGACGTAATCATCCTGCGCGAGGACGACCTCGCCGATCTTTCGATCGATGAGGTCGCTCGCACCCTAGGCGGCTTGACGTAGCGTGGGCGGTTCACGATATTCCGGGCATGAGCAGCCGGGCGACCGCGACGACGACCACCACTCCGCAGGGCGGGGTGTGAGGTCGCGCACGCTGATCCAACGGCACAGCTCGAACTCGCAGGACCCCGCCGGGCCACGGACGGGGTTTTTTCGTGAGCCGCCCCCGTCCGCACGGCGTTATCGACGGAGCAGGCGCTATGAGTGAATCGTCCGGTCAAATCTTGAATGCGCCGATCGAATCGGGCGGGTTGGCGCCCGTCGTCGTAACCCTGCCGGATGGCAGCAAGCGCAGTTTCCCCGCGCCGCTGACCGGCGCCGAGCTGGCGGCGGCGATCGGGCCGGGCCTGGCCAAGGCGGCGATCGCGCTGAAGCTCGACGGGCATCCGCGCGATCTCGCCACCCTCATCGACCGCGACGCCAAGGCGGCGATCGTTACCCGCGACCAGCCCGACGGGCTCGAAATCCTGCGCCACGACGCCGCGCACGTAATGGCCGAGGCAGTCAAGGAGCTTTACCCCGATACCCAGGTCACCTTTGGCCCGGCGACCGAGACCGGCTTTTATTACGATTTCGCCCGCGACACGCCGTTCACCCCCGAGGACCTCGAAAAGATCGAGGCGCGGATGCGCGAGATCGTCAAGCGCGACGAGGCGATCACCCGCGAGGTGTGGGAACGCGACCAGGCGGTCGCGTTCTTCGCCGGCATTGGCGAGAGCTACAAGGCCGAATACATCGCCGATATCCCGGCCGGCGAGGAGATCAGCCTCTATCGTCAGGGCAATTTTGTCGATCTGTGCGTCGGCCCGCATCTGCCCTCGACCGGGCATCTGGGCCAGGCGTTCAAGCTTTTGAATGTCGCCGGCGCCTACTGGCGGGGCGACGCCAACAACGCCCAGCTCCAGCGCATCCGCGGCACCGCCTGGGCCAGCCAGAAGGAGCTCGACCAGTACCTCTTTCAGCTCGAGGAGGCGGAGCGGCGCAACCATGTGCGCATCGGGCGCGACCTCGACCTGTTCCATCTGCAGGAGGAGGCGGTCGGCAGCGTCTTTTGGCACCCGAAGGGCTGGCGGTTGTTCCGCATCATCGAGAATTATTTGCGTGGACGCCTCGACGCCGCCGGCTACCAGGAGGTCAGGGCGCCGCAGCTGCTCGACCGCAGCCTGTGGGAAGCCTCAGGCCATTGGGACAATTTCCGCGACAACATGTTTATCGCCGAGAGCCAGGACGATCGCGTGCTGGCGGTCAAGCCGATGAACTGCCCCGGCCACGTGCTGATCTTCCGCAACCGCCTGCGGAGCTACCGGGAATTGCCGCTGCGTCTCGCCGAGTTCGGTTCCTGTCACCGTAACGAGCCATCGGGTGCGCTGCACGGCATCATGCGGGTGCGGGCCTTCACCCAGGACGACGCGCATATCTTCTGCACCGAAGACCAGATCACCGGCGAGTCGATCGCGTTCTGCAAGCTGCTGCTGTCGGTTTATCGCGATTTCGGCTTCGACGACGTGGCGATCCGCTTCGCCGACCGGCCGCAGTTGCGCACCGGCTCCGATGCGGTCTGGGATCACGCCGAGAAGAGCCTGCGCGATGCGGTCGAGGCGGCGGGCCTCACTTGTACCTTGGCCCCCGGCGAAGGCGCCTTCTACGGCCCGAAGCTCGAATTCCACCTGCGCGACGCGCTTGGCCGCACCTGGCAGTGCGGCACCTTGCAGCTCGATTTCAACATGCCGGAGCGGCTCGGGGCGTCCTATATCGGCGAAGACGGACAACGGCACGTTCCGGTCATGTTGCACCGGGCAATCTTCGGCTCGATGGAGCGCTTCATCGGCATCCTGATCGAGCATTACGCCGGCAGCTTCCCGTTATGGCTGGCCCCGGTGCAGGCGGTGGTCGCGACGATCACCGACGCCGCCGACGCCTATGCCGCGGAGGTGGCGCGCGAGTGCCGCACCGCCGGGCTGCGCGTCGAGCTCGACATCACCAATGAAAAGATCAACTACAAGGTCCGCGAGCATTCGCTCGCCAAGGTGCCGCTGATGCTGGTGGTCGGCCGGCGCGAGGCGGAGACCCGCTCGGTATCGCTGCGCCGGCTGGGCGGCAATGCGCAACAAGCGCTTGCGCTCGCCGAGGCGATTGATACTCTGAAACTAGAGGCGGCTGTTCCGGCTGCGCTGTAACGGTTTGAACAAAGGTCGGAACAGCTTTGTTCGACAAATGAAGGAGAGCCTAAATAGCTAGACCACCCTTTAACACCACCCCCACCCGCGATGGACCGCGGATCAATGGCGAGATATCGGCCACGCAGATCCGTCTGGTCGATGAACGCGGCGAGATGGTGGGCGTCGTCACCCGCAACGAAGGGCTCGACATGGCGGCCGATGCCGGCCTCGACCTGGTCGAGATCGCCCCTAACGCCGACCCGCCGGTCTGCAAGATCCTCGATTTCGGCAAGTTCAAATACGAAGAACAAAAGAAAAAGAACGAAGCCAAAAAGAAGCAGAAGGTCATCGAGGTCAAGGAAGTCAAATTCCGCCCCAGCATCGACGATCACGATTACGACGTGAAGATGCGCAGCATGACCAAATTCATCGGCGAAGGCGACAAGGTCAAGGTCACCATGCGCTTCCGCGGCCGCGAGCTGGCGCACCAGGAGCTCGGCATGGACGTGCTGATACGCGTCAAGGGCGATCTTGACGCGATCGCCAAGGTCGAGCAATTCCCGCGCATGGAAGGCCGCCAGATGACGATGGTGGTCTCGCCGAAGTAATTTCGGCTCGTCATTCCCGGTTGCGGGAATGACGAGTTGGAGCCCTATCGCAAACTTGCCAGGCTCGCCCTCTGCCTGCCGGCCGCGTCGAAATTGGCCGGGTCGAGCCAGCGCTCGAACGCCTGCTTGAGCCGCGGCCACTCCTTGTCGGTGATCGAGAAATACATCGTGTCGCGGTTGCGGCCCTTGACCACGATCGCCTGGCGGAACAGCCCTCGTAGGTGAAGCCGAGCCGCGCTGCCGCGGCCCGGCTCGGCATGTTCAGCGCGTCGCATTTCCACTCATAGCGGCGATACCCGAGCTCGTCGAAGGCGCGGCGCATCAGCAAATAGTGCGCCTCGGTCGCCGCCGGCTTGCGCTGCAGCGGCGGGCTGAACACCAGCGCTGCCACCTCGATCGTGCCCATCGCCCGGACGATGTTGGCATAAGCGGCGACGCCGACCGCGCGGCCGAGACCCTTGTCGACGATGGCGTGGAACAGGCGGTTGGGCTCGCCCGAGACGCTGGCGATCCAGGCGCGGTACTCGTCGAGCACGGCGAACGGGCCGTAGGGGCAATAGGTGAAGTTGCGACCCTCGCGGTCTTGCGCGTTGGCGGCGAACAGCTGCTCCGCGTGGCGGTCGGCATCGAGCGGCTCGACGATGGCGAAACGGCCCTCCATCGGGGTCAGCGGCGGCCGTTGCGCCGGCTTCCAGTCGGGTAGCGGCCAGCCGATCTCCTGGCCGAACTGGTTGCGCCGCGGCTCAGGGGTGCCGGGATAGCGCGCGGTCACTGGCCGGTAGAGCACCACCGTGCCGCCGGCGTTCGCCGCCAGCCGCCGCCCGCTCGCCGTATCCGACAACACCGCGATGCCGCGATACGGGGTCGAGCGGTCAAGCCCCGCCGCGTGCAGCCAGGTGAACCCCTCC
>JBBRPG010000212.1:0-5745 GCA_038228485.1 Alphaproteobacteria bacterium | reverse complement strand
GAACTCGAAGGTGATGCTGCAAGCCGGCGAGGACCCCGAGCGCGCGGCCAAGGCGATCACCGCCGCATTGCCCGATTTGTCGCCGACCGAGCTGCGCGCCAAGCTGTCGTCCGGACGCAACTTTGCCTACCTCAAGCGCTCGCTCACCCCGCGCCAGGAATACGCGGTCAACAATCTCGGCATTCCCGGCATCGAGTTCAGTCCGGAGGAACGCCGCGTCTATCCGCTCGGCGACCTCGCGGCGCATGCGGTCGGTTATTGCGGCGTCGACAATGTCGGCGAGGCGGGGGTCGAGCGCGGCCTCAACCCGTCCCTCCGGGGCGCCGACGAGCCGGTCGCGCTGGCGCTCGACGCGCGGGTGCAATACATCCTCAAGGACGAGCTGCAGCAGGTCATCAGCCAGTTCAGCGCGCGCGGCGCCGCCGGCATCATCATGAACGTCCATACCGGCGAGATCGTGGCGATGGCCTCGCTGCCCGATTTCGACCCCAACCGCCCGCCCTCGACCGACCCGAAACATTCGTCGACCGAAGACAAGGACCGCGTCTTCAACAAGCTGACCTCGGGCGAGTACGAGCTCGGCTCGGTGTTCAAGATATTCAATACCGCGATGGCGCTCGACAGCGGCACCGCGACGATGACCAAGAGCTACGACGCCCGCAACCCGATCCAGATCGGCCGCTTCTCGATCGAGGACTACCACGGCAAGCACCGCTGGCTGACCGTGCCGGAAGTCTTCATGTATTCCTCGAACATCGGTTCGGCCAGGATGGCGGTCGAGGCCGGCGCCCAGCGTCAGCGCGATTTCCTCAACCGGCTCGGCCTGTTGCGGCCGGCGCCCATCGAGCTCGACAAGGTCGAGGTGGCGCGCCCGCATTTCCCCGCCATCTGGCGCGAGGTCAACGTCATGACCATCGCCTTCGGTCACGGCATCGCGGTGACGCCGCTGCACATGATCACGGCGACGGCGGCGATCATCAACGGCGGCATCCTGCACCAGCCCACCATGCTGAAGGTAAAGCCGGGAACCGATGTCGCAGGCGAGCGGGTGATCTCGGCCAGGACCTCGGAGCAGATGCGCAAGCTGATGCGCCTCGTCGTCGAGTTCGGCACCGCCAAGCTGGCGGCCGCCCCCGGCTATGTCGTCGGCGGCAAGACCGGCACCGCGGAAAAGAACATCCACGGCCATTACGAGGAAAAAAAGCTGCTGTCGTCGTTCATCGGTGCGTTTCCGATCAACGACCCCCAATATGTGATCTTTACACTGGTCGACGAGCCGCACGGCAACAAGGAAAGCCACGGCTACGCCACCGCGGGCTGGACGGTGGCGCCGGCGACCAGCCGCATCATCCAGCGCATCGCGCCGCTGTTGGGCGTCGCGCCGGTCGACGAGACATCGCCCGAGCTGATCAAGTCCCTGCAGATCGAAAGCCTCGCAGGCAAGAAGATTGAAGATTACTGAGTTGGTCCCCTCAGACTCGGCATCGGCGTCCCCTCGAGCCATGCCGCCCTCCAACCCGGAAATCACTGGAATTACGGCCGATTCTCGCCAGGTGCGGCCGGGCTTTCTGTTCGCCGCGCTGGCCGGGACGCAGACCGATGGCCGCCGCTTTGCCGGCGAGGCCATCGCCAAAGGCGCCGCCGCGATCCTCACCGACGACCCGGCCGCGCTTGCCCTCGACGACACGGCCCGGCAGCGGATCACCATCGTCGCCGATCCCAACCCGCAGCGTCTGCTGGCGCTGATGGCGTCGCGCTTTTACCCGCGCCGGCCGAAGACCATCGCCGCGGTCACCGGCACGAATGGAAAAACCTCGGTCGCGCATTTCGTCCGCGAGATTTGGCAGGCGTTGGGTCACCAGGCCGCCAGCCTCGGTACCCTCGGCTGGGTGATCGGGTCGGAGCGGCATCCCGGCGCGCTGACCACCCCCGATCCGGTGGCGCTGCACCGCACCCTGAGCGACATCGCCGGGCGGGGCATCGACCATGCGGCGATCGAAGCGTCGAGCCACGGCCTCGCCCAATACCGCCTTGACGGGCTGGAGGTGGAAGCCGCCGCGTTCACCAACCTGACCCGCGACCATCTCGACTACCACGGCGACATGGAGGGCTACCGCGCCGCCAAGGACCGGCTGTTCACCACCCTGCTGACGCCGGGCGGAACCGCGGTGCTCAACGCCGACAGCCCGGAATTCGCCCGGCTCGCCGCGCTGGTGCGCGGGCGCGGCGGCAAGATCGTCGCGTACGGCAACGCAGCGGCGGCCGATCTGCGCCTCGCCGCGCGGCGGCCGCTTCGCGACGGACAGCTTGTCAGCCTTACGCTGGACGGCACACGGCACGAGATCGAGCTGAAGCTGATCGGCGATTTCCAGGCGATGAACGTGCTGGCGGCGCTCGGCCTGGCCCTCGCCACCGGCGCGGAGACGGGGCTGGCCCTGGCTGCATTGCCGCGGCTCACCACCGTGCCGGGGCGCATGCAGCTCGCCGGCGAAAGCGTTTTCGCCGACGGAGGCCGCGCCGCAATCTTCGTCGACTACGCCCATACCCCCGATGCGCTGCAGACGGTGCTGGCCGCGGCGCGGCCGCATGCCGAGCGCAAGCTCGCGGTGGTCTTTGGCGCCGGCGGCGACCGCGACCGCGGCAAGCGGCCGCTGATGGGCCAGGTCGCGGCCGAGCAAGCCGACATCGTCTATGTCACCGACGACAACCCGCGCAGCGAAGAACCGGCGGCGATTCGCCGCTCGATCCTTGCCGCGGCGCCCGCGGCCATTGAAATCGGCGACCGGCGTGACGCCATCCACACGGCAATCGCCGGGCTCGAAGTGGGCGACGTGCTGGTCATCGCCGGCAAGGGACACGAGACCGGCCAGATCGTCGGCCGCGAAATCCTGCCCTTCGACGATGTCGTCGTCGCCCGCGAAGCGATCGCCGCGGCGGCGCGCCGATGAGCGCGTCCGATCGCGGGTTGTGGCGGCTGGGCGATGCGGCTATGCAAAGCGCCGTTCCCATCGGCGCCGCGCCTGCGCCTGCCGCGGCCCGCCGGGCCTTAAACGAAAATTGATCGCATGCTTTATCTGCTGCTTTACCCGCTGGCCGACGATTTTCACGCGTTCAACCTGTTTCGCTACATCACCTTTCGCTCGGGCGGCGCGGTCGTCACCGCGCTGTTGATCAGCTTTGTCTTCGGCCCGCCGATGATCGCCTGGCTCAAATCGAAGCAAGGCGACGGCCAGCCCATTCGCGACGATGGCCCCGCCAGCCACATCGTCCGCAAGAAGGGTACGCCGACAATGGGCGGTTTCCTGATCCTGCTGGCGGTGACGATCTCGACTCTGCTGTGGGCCGATCTGCAGAACTCCTATGTCTGGATCACCCTGGCCGTGACGGTCGGGTTCGGCCTGATCGGATTTTTCGACGACTACCGCAAGCTGACCCGGCGGTCGCATCGCGGGGTGCCGGGGCGCTTAAAGCTGCTGCTCGAAGTCGCGCTCGCCGTCGCCGCCTGCGTCGCGCTGGCGATCTACATCCGTCAGCCTTTCGCCAACGCGATCGCGGTGCCGTTTTTCAAGAACGTGCTGCTCGACCTCGGCTGGTTCTTCGTGCCGTTCGGCGCGTTCGTGATCGTCGGCGCCTCGAACGCGGTCAACCTTACCGACGGGCTCGACGGGCTGGCGATCGTGCCGACGATGATGGCGGTTAGCTGCTTCGCCTTTATCGCTTATCTAGTCGGCAATCTGACCTTCGCGACCTACCTGCAGCTGCACCATATTGCACGCGCCGACGAACTATCCGTGTTCTGCGCCGCGATCGCGGGCGCAGGTCTCGGCTTCCTGTGGTTTAACGCGCCCCCGGCGATGGTGTTCATGGGCGACACCGGCTCGCTGTCCCTGGGCGGCGCGCTCGGTGCGATCAGCGTCATCACCAAGCACGAGCTGGTGCTGGCCATCGTCGGTGGGCTGTTCGTGCTGGAGGCGGTGTCGGTCATCGTCCAGGTGGCGAGCTTCAAATTGACCGGCCGCCGCGTCTTTCGCATGGCGCCGCTGCACCACCATTTCGAGCAGAAAGGCTGGTCCGAGCCGACCATCGTCATTCGTTTCTGGATCATCTCCGCCATCCTGGCGATCGCCGGGCTGGCGACGTTGAAATTGCGGTAGGCGGCTATGATTCGGGTGCCCGGCTTCGAGGGTCGCAAAGTCGCCGTGCTTGGCCTCGCCCGTTCCGGGCGCGCGGCGGCGGCGGCGCTAAAGGCCGGCGGCGCCGAGGTGCTGGCGTGGGACGACAGCGCCAAGACCCGCGCGGCGGTCGCCGGCGAAGTGACCTTGTGCGCCCCGGCGCAGATCGACTGGCGCCCAGTGGCGGCGTTGATGCTGTCGCCGGGCATTCCGCACAGCTTTCCGGAACCGCATCCGGCGGTTGCCGCCGCTCGCGCCGCCGGGGTCGAGATCTTCGGCGACATCGAGCTGCTCGGCCGGGCGCAACCAGAGGCGCGCTATGTCGGCATCACCGGCACCAACGGCAAATCGACCACCACCGCGCTGATCGGCCACATCCTCAGCAAAGCCGGGAAGCCGGTCGAGATCGGCGGCAATCTCGGCCCGCCGGCGCTGGGTCTCGCGCCGCTCGGCGCTGGGGGCAGCTATGTGCTGGAGCTGAGCTCGTTCCAGCTCGAGGTGGTGACGTCGCTCGCCTTCGACATCGCGGTGCTGCTCAACATCACCCCCGACCATCTCGACCGGCACGGCGACATGGCAGGTTATATCGCCGCCAAGAGGCGCATCTTCGCCGGGCAGCGCGAAGGTGCGGCCGCCATCATCGGCATCGACGATGGCATCTGCCGCGGTCTCGCGGCGACGCTGCGGCGCGACGGCAAGGCGCGGGTCGTGCCGATCTCGGTCCGGGAAGCGGCGCCGGGTGGGGTCTATGTCGAAGACGGCTGGCTGACCGATGCGCTAGACGGGGCGCCCCAGCGGGTTTTCGACCTCGCGCAGGCGCCGCGGCTGCCGGGCGACCACAATGCGCAGAACGCCGCCGCCGCCTACGCCGCGGCGCGACAGACCGGGGTTTCGCCCGAGGCGGCCATCGCCGGCATCAAAAGTTTCCCGGGCCTCGCCCATAGACAAGAACTGGTAGATACGATCGACGGCGTACGCTATATCAACGATTCGAAGGCCACAAACGCGGACGCGACCGAAAAGGCGCTCGCGTGCTACCCGGCAATCTACTGGATCGCCGGCGGCCTTCCCAAGGCAGGGGGTATCACGTCGCTCGCGCCCTACTTCAAGCGCTTGCGGCATGCCTTTCTGATCGGCAACGCGACCGAGGAGTTTGCGGCGACGCTCGACGGCCAGGCCCCTTATTCCCGCTGCGGCGACCTCGCGACGGCATTGACAGCGGCTTCCGACCGGGCGCGCGGCGAGCACGTTGCCGAAGCCGTGGTGCTGCTGTCGCCGGCCTGCGCCTCCTATGACCAGTTCCCCAATTTCGAGGTGCGCGGCGACACGTTTCGCGACCTAGTCGGAACGTTACCGGGAGCGCATCCATCAGGGGCGCGGGGGCGATGAGGTTCGCCCGCATCGACCAGAGCCCGGTGGCGCGGTGGTGGTGGACCGTCGACCGCTGGAGCCTCGGCGCGCTGATGGTGCTGATCGCGGTCGGCGCGGTGCTGAGCGTCGCCGCCAGCCCTGCCGTGGCCACGCGGATCGGCTACGATTCGCTGCATTTCGTAAAGCGGCATTTGCTCGCGGT
>JBBRPG010000211.1:0-5755 GCA_038228485.1 Alphaproteobacteria bacterium | reverse complement strand
TCGTAGATCTCCAGGCTGCCATCAACCGCTTCCTCCGGGAAACCAACGAGGATCCCAAGCCCTTCACCTGGACCGCCGATCCCGAGAAGATCATCGCCTCGGTCAAGCGCGGGTACCAAGCGTTAGAATCGATCCACTAGAGAGGGTTTAGCGATGCCGAAAACAAGATTCGTCAACGTAAAGCTCGATCCGGAACTCGACGACCGACTGGAACACAGTTGCCGAGACCCTTGACCGTCCGCGAACCTGGATAATCGAGCAAGCCATCAAGGAATTCATTGATCTCCAATTCCACCACCTGGCCGCCATCGACCAGGGAATACGCGAGGCCGATGCCGGCCGAACGGTCCCTCATGAGGATGTCGTTGCTTGGGTAAGGTCGTGGGGCACACCCGACGAACTCCCCATGCCCGAATGCAAATAGACTGGACGGCCGCGGCGCTTCGCGACCTCGCGTCGATCCGCGAATATATCGCCGCCACGAATGAACGCAGTGCGGACCGGCAGGTCGAATTGGTTTTCACGGCGGTTGGCCGGCTGTCGAATTTTCCTCGATTGGGGCGGATTGGCCGACGGGAAGGAACCCGAGAACTCGTTGTCGCCCGCACGCCGTATATTGTCGCTTACCGGTTCGGGACGAGACGATAGAGGTCTTGCGCGTCCTGCACGGGCGGCAGCGCTGGCCCGACCGGCTGTGAGCGGCCGCGCCAATAAGCCCCTCGAATTCGCGCCGTGCCGCTGTTATATCTCGGCGATGGCGACGAGTTGCGGATGGATGCAGCGAATTACGACCCCGATCCTCGGCTGAGGATCGGGCCGCAATCGTTTTCTGCTGCATCTCGTCCAGGGGCTCACGATGCCAACGGATTATCGTCCGACCGTTTTCCTACCCAAAACCGACTTCCCGATGCGCGGCGGCTTGCCCGACCTCGAACCGCGCATCCTCGCGCGCTGGGAGGCGATGGGGCTCTACAAAAAGCTGCGCGAGGTCTCCAAGGGCCGCGAGAAATTCGTCCTCCATGACGGGCCGCCCTACGCCAACGGCGACCTCCATATCGGCCACGCGCTGAACAAGATCCTGAAGGACGTGGTCAACCGCTCGCAGCAGATGCTGGGCAAGGACGCGCCGTATGTGCCGGGGTGGGATTGCCACGGCTTGCCGATCGAGTGGATCGTCGAGGAGCGCTACCGCGCTAAGAAGCAGTCGAAAGACCAGGTGCCGATCATCCAGTTCCGCCAGGAATGCCGTGAGTTCGCCGCCGGCTGGGTGGTCAAGCAGGCCGAGCAGTTCAAGCGGCTCGGCGTCATCGGCGACTGGGACAACCCGTACACCACGATGGCCTTTCCTGCCGAGGCGCAGATCGTGCGCGAGATCGGCAAGTTCCTGATGAACGGCGGGCTCTACAAGGGCGCCAAGCCGGTGTTGTGGTCGGTGGTCGAGCAGACTGCGCTCGCCGACGCCGAGGTCGAATACGCCGACCATCGCTCGACCACGGTGTGGGTGCGCTTCCCGGTGGCGAAGGCGAGCCGGCCGTCGCTGCGCCACGCCGCGGCGGTAATCTGGACGACAACCCCGTGGACCCTGCCCGGCAACCGCGCGATCGCCTTTAGCGCCGAGCTCGAATACGCGGTGATCCAGGTCGACGAGGCCGCCGAGGGCGGCCGCGCGGTCGCGCCGAAAGACGGCAAGCTCGGCGAGAAGCTGCTCGTCGCGATGACCCTGATCGACGAGTTCTGCAAAGAGGCCGGGATCGTCCGCCACACGATTGTCGATCTGTTCCCCGGCAGCGCGCTTGCCGGCACCGTCGCGCGCCACCCGCTCGACGGCCAAGGCTACGAGTTCGACGTGCCGCTGCTGCCGGGCGATTTTGTCGACGCCAGCACCGGCACGGGCCTGGTGCACATCGCCCCCAATGCCGGGGTCGACGACTGGGAGCTCGGCCGCGCGCACGGCTTGCCCGTCATCGACACGGTGGGGCCGGACGGGGTCTATCTGCCGAGCGTGCCGCTGTTCGCCGGGCGCAGCGTCTATCGCCCCGACGGCAAGACCGGCGACGCCAACGCGGCGGTCATCGAAGCGGTCGAGGCCGCCGGCGGCCTGTTGGCGCGCGGAACCTTGGTGCATTCCTACCCGCATTCGTGGCGGTCGAAGGCGCCGCTCATCTTCCGCAACACGCCGCAATGGTTCATCAGCATGGAGACCAATGGTCTCCGCCAGACGGCGCTGCAGGCGATCGACGACACCCGGTGGGTGCCGGCGCAGGGCAAGAACCGCATCGGTGCGATGATCGAGGCGCGGCCCGACTGGTGCGTGTCGCGCCAGCGCGCCTGGGGAGTGCCGATCACCGTCTTCCTCAACAGGAACACCGGCGAGCCGCTACGCGACCAGGTGGTGATCGACCGCATCGCCGCGGCGGTCGAGCAACGCGGCGGCGATGCCTGGTTCGAGGCCGAGCCGCGCGAGTTTCTCGGCACCGCCTACGACCCGGCCGACTGGGACCAGGTCACCGACATCGTCGAGGTGTGGTTCGATTCGGGCTCGACGCACGCCTTTGTGCTGGAACAGCGGCCGGAGCTGAAATGGCCGGCCTCGCTCTATCTCGAAGGCTCGGACCAGCATCGCGGCTGGTTTCATTCGTCGCTCCTCGAAGCGTGCGGTACCCGCGGCCGCGCGCCCTACGACGCAGTGCTGACGCACGGCTTCGTGCTCGACGAGACCGGGCGCAAGATGTCGAAATCGCTCGGCAACGTCACCGCGCCGCAAGACGTGATGAAGCAATCGGGCGCCGATATCCTGCGGCTCTGGGTGGTCGGCTCCGATTATTCCGAAGACCTGCGGATCGGCCCCGAGATCCTCAAGCATCACGGCGACATCTATCGCCGGCTGCGCAACACGCTGCGCTACCTGCTCGGGGCGCTGCAGGGCTACACCACCGCCGAAGCGGTGCCGGCGGCCGACGACATGCCGGAGCTCGAACGCTGGGTGCTGCACCGCCTTGCCGAGATCGACACGACGCTGCGCCAGGCAGTCGAGGACTTCGATTTTCACACGATGTTCACCGCGCTGCACAATTTCTGCGCGGTCGACCTGTCGGCGTTCTATTTCGACATCCGCAAGGACCGGCTCTATTGCGATGCCGTCGCCGATCCCCGCCGCCGCGCCACCCGCACGGTGCTGGAGCGCGCCTTCGACTGCCTGGTGCGCTGGCTGGCGCCGATCTTGTGCTTTACCGCCGAGGAAGCCTGGCTCGCCCGCTACGGTGACGAGCCCGGGCGCAGCGTCCATCTCGAAACCTTTGCCGACGTGCCCGAAGCTTGGCGCGACGACGCGCTGGGCGCGCGTTGGGACGAGCTGCGCGATCTGCGCCGCGTCGCCACCGGCGCGCTCGAATTGGAGCGCGGCGCCAAACGCATCGGGTCGAGCCTGCAGGCAGCAATCGACCTCTACGTCCCCGAGCGGCTGGTGGCGGTGCTGCGCGGGGTCGACATGGCGGAATTGTGCATCACCTCCGCCGGCGCCGTGATCGCGGCGCCGCCGCCGGAAGGCGCCTTTACGCTATCTGACCTACCCGGCATCGGCGTGGTCGTGCGCGACGCGCCGGGGGCGCGCTGCGAGCGCTGCTGGCGGGTGCTGCCCGAGGTCGGCGCTGTCGCGGGCCACGACGACCTCTGCCGGCGTTGCGCCGAGGTGGTCGGCCGGCAGCCCGATCTCGCCGCGGCCGGATCGTGACGATGGGCCGCGGTATCGGTGCGGCGCTGACGGTCGTCGTCGTCGACCAGGTCGGCAAGCATCTGGTGCTGGAGCATTTCGGCGAGCCCGCCTGCGTCAACCAGCGCGAGGCGATCACTGCGTTCTTCGACCTGGTGTCGACCTGCAACCGCGGCATGAGCTTTGGCATCCTGAGCAGCGGCGAGGGGCTGAGCGTGCCGCTGTTCACGATCGCCGCGGCGATCATTGTCGCCATCCTGGTGTTCTGGCTGTCGCGGGTGCGCAGCGACCTTCTCGCCAATGCGATCGGCCTTATCATCGGCGGCGCGGTCGGCAATGTGATCGACCGGCTGCGCTTTGGCGGGGTCGTCGACTTTCTTTATTTTCATCTCGGCGCATGGTATTGGCCCGCGTTCAATTTTGCCGATTCGGCGATCTGCATCGGGGTTCTGATAATGCTTTTCGAGGGATTACTCGCCGGGCGCCATCCCTCCGAAGCAACCGGACAGGACGATCCGCTGCCATGACCAAATCAATACGCGCGGTTTCGGCGCAGCACCGGGTTATTTTACCTGCGGTTGCTGTTGCCGTTGCGGGAATACTGTTGTCCGCCTGCTCGGATTTCAAACGGGTGGTCGGCATCGAGAAGACGCCGCCCGACGAATTCGCCGTCGAGCAACGGGCGCCGCTGACCATCCCGCCCGATTTCAACTTGCGCCCGCCGCAGCCCGGCGCCGGCCGGCCGCAGGAGATGACCTCCGCCGACCGCGCCCGCCGGGCGATCGACAGCGCCGGCCCGGGCGAGCCCGGCAAGCAGGCGAGCGGCTCGCTCAAATATCCGGGCGGCGAACCGCAGCTCAACAGCGAAGCGCAGGTCGCCGACCAGAGCATCGCGCAGAAGCTGCTGGAGACCCCCGATACCGGGGCCAGCGTCATTGTCGAGAAGCGCGAGACATCGACCCTGAAGGACGTCTACTGAGCCTTCTTGTATCCGCAGCCGCTGCATCGCATTGATAGGGCCTTAACAGCAAGGCGCGGCCGATGCGAAGCCTGTGGTCGGATCGAGAGGCCGAAGCGGCGGCGGCCCGGTACGAACCGGCCGGCATCGGCAGCGATTTGGCGCTGCGCGTCTATACCTCGCGCCTGTTGGGCGGCGACACCAGGCTGGTGCTGCATGGCGGCGGCAACACCTCACTGAAGACCGTGGCGACCGATCTTGCCGGCGCCGAGGTCGAGGTTCTCTGCATCAAGGGGAGCGGCTGGGACCTGGCGACGATCGAGCCGGCCGGGTTGCCGGCGGTGCGGCTCGCGCCGCTGCGCGCGTTGCGGTCGCGTGACGCGGTCGGCGACGACGAGATAGTGCGCCTCCAGCGCGCCAACCTGATCGACCCCTTCGCGCCGAACCCGTCGGTGGAGACGCTGCTGCACGCGTTCCTGCCGCACCGCTTTATCGACCACACCCATTCGACCGCAGTGCTGAGCCTCACCGACCAGCCCGACGGGGCGGCGCGCTGCGCCGAGCTTTATGAGGGCCGGTTCGGCCTCGTGCCCTATGTCATGCCGGGGTTCGGCTTGGCCAAGCAGGCGGCGGAAATCTTCGAACAGGATCGAAGCGTCGAAGGGCTGATCCTGCTCAAGCACGGCATCCTCACCTTTGGCGACACCGCACAGCAAGCCTATGAGCGGATGATCGCGGCGGTGACGCTGGCGGAGGAACGGCTGGCGCGGGGGCGCAAGACCGTGTTCGCCCCAGCCGCCCTGCCGCAAGCGTTGGCCGGCCCCGCCGAGATCGCGCCGATCCTGCGCGGCGCCTGCGCACTGCCCGACCCGGCGGCGGCCGGCGCCTACACCCGCTTTGTCCTCGATTTCCGCAATGACGAACAGATGCTGCGTTTCGTCAATGGCGCCGAGCTCGCGCGCTACGGCCGGGCCGGCGTCGCCACCCCCGACCACGCGATCCGCACCAAGCCGCACCCGTTGATCGCGCCGGCGCCGCAAGCGGGCGGGCTCGAGGCGTTCGCCGTTGCGGTGCGCGAGGCGGTCGAG
>JBBRPG010000210.1:0-5780 GCA_038228485.1 Alphaproteobacteria bacterium | reverse complement strand
GCCGGCCACCATCGCCTGAGCGATCTCCGGGGTCAGCGTCAAGCTGGCCTCGACCTTGGCCGGCGCGATCATGTCGCCGCCGGAATTCTTGATGAAGTCGCGCTTGCGGTCGGTGATGCGCAGATAGCCATCGGAATCGAGATAGCCTATGTCGCCGGTAGCCAGCCAACCGTTGGAGACAGTGCGTGCGGTCGCTTCGGGGTCGTTCCAATAGCCTTTCATTACATTGTCGCCGGCGACCATGATCTCGCCGTCCTCGGCGATTTTGACCTCGACCCCGCGGAGCGGCGGCCCGACCGAATCGATCTTGATCGCGCCGGGCGGGTTGCAGCATACAACCGGTGCAGCCTCGGTCTGGCCGTAGCCTTGCAGCAGCTGCACCCCCAGCGCGAGAAAGAAGCTGCCGATCTCTGGGTTGAGCGGCGCGCCGCCCGAGATCATCGCTTTCAACCGGCCGCCAAACCGCGCCCGCACCTTGTCGCGCACCAGCTTTTCGAGCAGCGGATCGACGAGGCGCTGACTCACGCTGAGACCATCGCCGGAAAGCCGCTTGCGGCCGACCGTCACCGCCTTTTCGAACAGGTTGCGCTTCAGCCCTTTCTCGCGCTCGATGCCGCGGCGGATACGCTGGTGCATGGTCTCGTAAAGCCGGGGCACCGCGGTCATGAGTGTCGGCTTCACTTCGGTGAGGTTGGCGGCGAGCGTGTCGGCGCCCTCGGCGAAATAGATTTGCGCCCCGATCGAGATCGGGAACATCAGTCCCGCCGTGTGCTCGTAGGAATGCGACAGCGGCAGAAACGACAGAAACACCTCGTCACCTAGGCCGAGCATTTCCAGCAGGTGGAAGGCGCCGCGGCAATTGGCGAGGATGTTGCGGTGGGTGGCCAGCACCCCCTTGGGCAGCCCGCCGGTGCCCGAGGTGTAGATGATGCAGGCGACATCGTCGGGCCCCAGCGCGGCGACCTGCTCCGCGATGTCGTCGGGCCGGGCATTGCCGAGCGCCAGCACCGCGTCCCAGCCGAGCACCGCTTCGCTGGCCGGCGTCTCCATCGCCACCACCGCCTGGACGCTCGGCACTTGCGCCGCGGCGGCGGCGACCCGTTCGCTGAGCGGCGGCTTCGAGGCGATGACCACGCGCGCACCGCTATTGCCGAGGATGTGGCGGTGGTCGTCGACCGTGTTGGTGGTGTAGGCGGGGACGGTGATCGCCCCGGCGCTCATGATCGCGAGGTCGGCGATGGCCCATTCCGGCCGGTTCTCGCTGGCGAGCCCGACCCGGTCGCCGGGCTGAACCCCGAGCGCGACGAGGCCGCGCGCCAGCCGGTTTACGCTGCCCGCCGCCTCCGACCAGCTGATCGGCTGGTACTTGCCGCCGGTCTTGGCCCACAGGAACGGCTTGTCGCCGCCCCGCATCGCGTTGTCGAAAAACATCGCCGGCAGGCTGCGGCAATTCTGATAATCCATGATGTCCCCGGCGGCCTTGTCGCAACATGATAGCGTAAATGCCCAAGCCGCGGGGGCGTGCAAGCGGAGCAGACTTAGGGAGAGATTTTCTTGAAGGCCAATTCAGCAGTGATTAATTTGACTGCATTGATTGCAGGTGTCTTCGATGAGCAGCATTACGATCCGCAATCTCGATGACGGCGTGAAGCGGCGGCTTCGCCTCCGCGCCGCCGAGCGAAACCGGTCGATGGAAGAGGAGGCGCGGGAAATTCTGCGATGTGCGCTTGCCTCGGAATCTGTTCCGGCAAAAAACTGGGTCGATGAGGTTCGCGCGCGCGTGGAGGCGGTTGGCGGCGTTGATCTCGAGCTGCCGTCCCGCGGGCCTCTGCGCGATCCACCCGATTTCTCGTGATCCCCGATTTCTCGTGATCCCCGATTTCTCGTGATCGTCGTCGATACGAACGTTTTGTCGGAGCTGGTTCGACTTTCACCGAATCAAATGGTTCTCGATTGGCTTCGTTCGCAGGTTCTCGCAGCGCTGTTTACGACGACGATTACGGAGGGCGAATTGCTGTACGGGCTAGCTTTGTTGCCTCCGGGGCGGCGGCATGCTGCGTTGGCCGATCAGATCGACCGGATTTTGATGGTCTATTTTGGGGCACGAGTATTGCCGTTCGATAGCGCTGCAGCCGGCGCTTATGCCGATATCGCCGCTTCCCGACGACAGGCTGGCCGGCCGATTTCGGAACCCGATGCGCGGATCGCCGCCATCGCGCGATCGCGGGGAGCCGCGGTTGCGACCCGCAATACCAGCGATTTTGCCGGATGCGGCGTAACTGTCATCGATCCCTGGCGCTGACCGCATGAGCGACGAGAACAATTTTGCCGGCCGGGTGCGGCGCTACGCGCGGGTCGGTAACGCTATGGGCGGGCTGGCGGCGCGGCTCGCCGGCGAACGCTATCTCGGCATCCAGGTCGACCGCGGCCGCCATGCCGCTGATCTAAAGGCGGCGCTGGGCGGCATCAAGGGGCCGCTGATGAAGGTGGCGCAGCTTCTCGCCACCATTCCCGACGCGCTGCCCGAAGAATATGTCCGCGAGCTGATCCAGCTGCAGTCGAACGCGCCGGCGATGGGCTGGCCGTTTGTCCGGCGACGGATGATGGGCGAACTCGGCCCCGACTGGCAGGGTCGGTTCGAGAGCTTCGAGCGCGAAGCGGCGCGCGCCGCCTCCTTGGGTCAGGTGCACCGCGCCACCGCCCTCGACGGCACCGCGCTCGCGTGCAAGCTGCAATACCCGGAGATGGCCTCGGCGGTGGAAGCCGATCTGCGTCAGCTCCGCCTGGCGATGGGACTCTACGAGCGCTATGACCGCGCAGTTTCGACCTCTGAAATCCACGCCGAGATCGCCGCCCGCCTGCGCGAGGAGCTCGATTACGGGCGCGAGGCAGCGCACATGCGGCTCTACGGCGAAATCCTCAAGGAGGAGCCCGGGGTCGCGGTTCCCACGCCTTACCCGGAGTTGTCGACCAACCGGCTGTTGACGATGAGCTGGCTGGAGGGCGGGCCGATCCTCGACATCGCCAAGGCGCCGTTGAAGGAACGCAACGAGATCGCGCTTAGGATGTTTCGCATCTGGTACGTGCCGTTCTATTTCTATGGGGTCATCCACGGCGACCCGCATTTGGGCAATTACACGGTGGCGCCAGAGAACTCCACTGGCCGCACCGTGAACCTCCTCGATTTCGGTTGCGTCCGCATCTTCCCGGCGAGTTTCGTAAAAGGGGTCATCGACCTCTATCATGCGCTCGAGCGCGACGACGAGGAACTCGCGGTGCAGGCTTACGAAAGCTGGGGCTTTGGCAATCTGTCGAAGGAGATGATCGCGGTCTTGAACCGCTGGGCGGGGTTCGTTTATGGGCCGCTGCTCGACGACCGTACCCGGCCGATCCAGGAGAAGCCCAAGGGACCAAAATCGGAGCCGGAAGGCCCGCGGCTGGTCGACAGCGTCCACCAGGACATCCGGCGGCTGGGCGGGATCGCCCCGCCGCGCGCCTTTGTCTTCATGGACCGCGCGGCGATCGGGCTGGGCTCGGTTTTCATGCATCTCAAGGCTGAGATCAACTGGCACCGGCTGTTCCATGAGCTGATCGACGATTTCGACGTGGACCAGCTGGCGGCCCGGCAGGCGGCGGCGCTCGTTCGCGCTGGAGTGCCGGAGGTGGCAGGCGAGAACCGGCCCAAAAAAACTGGACGCGGCCGGCGTCCGGCAGGAACAATTGCGCGCCACCGACCGTTGTGAGTCGATGGTCTCGCGAGCATGCGAGGGGAGTGGGCTATGCTGAGCTTAAGGGTAGGATTGGTCGCGGGCGCGCTGTCGATGACGGCCGGCAATTTCGCCGGAGCCCAGGATATGTCTCCACTCCTGCCGACGATGGAGCCGTCGACGGCTCTCTTGCCCGCAACGGCGCCAAAAAGCGCGGCGGTCGAGCAGACCGCATCGGTGCCGGCCTCCGTCGCGGTTTCCGAAGCCGCCGCGGCCGCGCAACCATTGACCGCGGCCCGGCTCGATCAAATCATCGCGCCGGTCGCGCTCTATCCCGATCCGCTGTTGAGCCAAGTGTTGATGGCCTCGACCTATCCGCTGGAAGTGGTCGAGGCGGCGCGCTGGACACGCGTGCCGGCCAACCGTGCGCTGACCGGCGACGCGCTGACCGAGGCGCTCAAGCCCAAGAACTGGGATCCCAGCATCATGGCGCTGGTGGCCTTTCCCCGCCTTCTGTCGCTGATGGCCGACAAGCTCGAATGGACCGAGCAGCTGGGCGACGCCTTCCTCGCGCAGCAGGCCGACGTGATGGCGACGGTGCAGCGGCTGCGTCACGAGGCGCAGGTGGCGGGCAATCTGAAAGTCACGCCGGAGTGCCACTGCGTCATCCAGACCAGCGGCGAGACCATCTCGATCTTGCCGGCCGAGCCGAAACAAGTCTGCGTCCCGGTCTATAACCCGCGGGTCGTCTACGGCGCCTGGTCCGCGCCGGCTTATCCGCCGGTCGTGTTTCCGGCGCCGGTGGGGTTCGCTTATGAGCCGGGCTTTGCGATCGGGTTCGAGCCCGTCATCGAGGTCGCGGCGTTCGGCCCGCTCTGGGGCTGGGGCTCGATCGACTGGGCGCACCGCCGCGTCGCGGTTGACCCCGGGCGCTTGGCGCTGGTTACCGGTGGCGCCGCTGCGGCTCTCGCTGGCGGTGTCTGGGTTCACGACCCGGCGCATCGCCGCGCTGTCTCGTATGCCGATCCCGCGGTGACCGCGCGGTTCGGCGCCGCCCGGGTAGCGGCCGTTACCCGAAGCGGCCGCTTGGCCTTTTCCCGCCCGGCGGGCGGTCCCGAGCATGCGGCGTTTACCCGCTCCGCGAGTGCCGGCCATGCCGCCTTTTCCCGCTCGGTAGGCGGTTCAGGTCATGCAGCGTTTTCCCGCGGGCCGGTTGGGCCGGGCCATGCCGCATTCTCGCGGCCGGCGGGCGCCCCGCGGCATGCGGCGATGTTTGCGCCGGGAACCGTGGTGCCGGGGCCGGGCCGTGGCGGCGGCGGAGCCCGCGGCGGGTTCGGCGCCGCTGGGTTCGGCGGCGGCCCGCACGGCGGCGGCGCTCTGCATGGCGGGGGAGGCCCGCACGGCGGTGGCGGCGACCCGCATGGAGACGGCGGCGGCCACCATCATTAACCCCCGGCTCACGTACCCCTGCTCAGGGCTCGCGGGCCGCCCCGGGAATGGACTTCGACCTCGTCATCTTTGACTGTGATGGGGTGCTGATCGACAGCGAGCCGCTTTCGATCCGCGCCGACATCGCCTGTCTCGCCGAGGAGGGCATCGTCCAGACCGAGGCGGAAATCCTCGAGCGCTATACCGGCATCGGCATCGCCGGAATGAAGGCCGATCTGGAGCGCCGATTCGGCCGCAAATTGCGCGATGATTTTGAGGCCCGCCACCATACGACGCTGTCAGCGCTCTTCGAGACCGATCTGAAGGCGATCGACGGGATCGACGCGGTACTTGATCAGTTCTCCGAGCCGTTATTCTTGCGCAGCTGCGTCGCCTCGAGCAGCACCCCCGAGCGGCTGCGTCACGCGCTGGGTTTGGTCGGCCTCTACGAACGGTTCGATCCGCATGTGTTCAGTGCGACAATGGTGGCGCACGGCAAGCCCGCCCCCGACCTCTTTCTCCATGCCGCGGCCCAGATGGGCGTTGCGCCGGGGCGCTGCGTGGTGATCGAAGACAGCCTGCCGGGGGTCGAGGCGGCGGTCGCGGCAGGCATGACCGCCATCGGCTTTACCGGCGGAAGCCACT
>JBBRPG010000209.1:0-5793 GCA_038228485.1 Alphaproteobacteria bacterium | reverse complement strand
AGGGGCTGACCGACCGCCAATACGTCCAGGCCCACACCGACGATTACGAAAAGCTGCGCGAACATATCCGCGACTACAGCCCGGAAAAGATGGCGCCGATCTGCGGCATCGACGCCGCGACCTTGCGCCATGTCGCGCGCACCTATGCCCGCGCCGAGCGGGCGATCATCTTCTGGGGCATGGGCATCTCGCAGCACACCCACGGCACCGACAATGCGCGCTGCCTGATCGCGCTGGCGATGGTGACCGGACAGGTCGGCCGGCCCGGCACCGGGCTGCACCCGCTGCGCGGCCAGAACAACGTCCAGGGCGCCTCCGACGCCGGGCTGATCCCGATGGTCTATCCCGACTACCAGTCGGTGGCGAACCCCCAAGTCCAAGCCAAATTCGAGAGGCTGTGGCAGACCCCGCTCGACGACAAGCCGGGGCTGACCGTGGTCGAGATCATGGACGCGGTGCACCGCGACGAGATCAAGGGCATGTACATCATGGGCGAGAACCCGGCGATGTCCGACCCCGATGTCGACCACGCGCGCGAGGCGCTGGCCCATCTCGAACATCTGGTCGTGCAGGACATCTTCCTGACCGAGACGGCGAAATACGCCGACGTGATCCTGCCGGCCTCGGCCTGGCCGGAGAAGGACGGCACGGTCTCCAACACCAACCGTCAGGTGCAGATGGGCCGCACCGCGCTGCCGCTGCCCGGCAACGCCCGGCTCGACCTGATGACGATCCAGGAAATCGCCCGGCGCATGGGGTGCGACTGGCGCTATGAGAGGCCGGCCGATGTGTTCGCCGAGATGAAGCTGGCGATGCCCTCGCTCGACAACATCAGCTGGGAGCGCCTGCTGCGCGAGGATTCGGTCACCTATCCCTGCGACGCCGAGGACCAGCCGGGCAACGAGATCGTCTTCGGCAGCGGGTTCCCCACCGCCTCGGGCCGCGCCAGGCTGGTGCCGGCCTCGATCATCCCGCCCGCCGAGGAACCCGACGCCGACTATCCGCTGGTGCTGACCACCGGCCGCCAGCTCGAACACTGGCACACCGGCGCGATGACCCGCCGCGCCAGCGTGCTCGACGAGATCGAACCCGAGGCGGTGGCGAGCCTGGCGCCGGCGGAGCTGCGCCGGCTCGGCATCGCCGCCGGCGACCCGGTGCGAGTGACGACGCGGCGCGGACAGATCGAACTGAAGGCGCGCAGCGACAGCAATGTCGCGCCGGGCATGGTGTTCGTGCCATTCTGCTATGCCGAGGCCGCCGCCAACGTGCTGACCAACCCGCAGCTCGACCCAGTCGGCAAGATCCCGGAATTCAAATACTGCGCCGCCAAGGTCGAGCCGGTGATGGCCAAAGCGGCGGCGGAGTAGAAGCGGCCCGTTTCAAGACGATGCGGCGGATTTTGCCGGCGCTGTTCCGGGCGGCGCTGGTTCTGTCGGCCCTGGCCGGCTGCGCCCCGCCGACGGAGCCTTTACCGCCGCCGCCGACACAACCGTACCAATGCCTACTGCCCTCGGAAGAGCGGATGCTGGTGGCCGAGCTGTTCTTCGGCCGCAACATCAACGGCCGCTTGCCGCTGACCGACGCTGAATGGGCCGAATTGCGGCCCAGGTGATTACCGCCAATTTCCCGGATGGGTTTACCGTGTTCGACGGCAACGGCCAGTGGCGGAACCCGCAAACCGGCCGGATCGGCCATGAGCCCACTAAAATCCTGCTGGTCGCCGCCAAGCGCAGCCCCGACCTCGCCGGCCGGCTGACCGCGGTGATCGACGCCTACAAGACCCGCTTCCATCAGCAATCGGTCGCGATCGTCACCCGCGATTCCTGCGCGGCGACCAATTAGCTGGCTCGGTACGTTCAGTACGGTTCGCTGACGAAGATGAACGTCGTGCCGGTGACGATCGGGGCGCTGGCGCCGACGAAGGACACGTTGGCGTCCTTGACCTGGCGCGAGCCGGCGCGGCCGGAGGCCTGGAGCGCGCCTTCGATGATATGCCACAGGCCGTGGATGCGGCCGGTGCCGAGGCTGCCGCCAAAGGTGTTGAGCGGCAGCTCGCCGTCGAGCTCGATGCGCCCGTCCTGGATGAAATCGAGCGCCTCGCCTTCCTTGCAAAAGCCGTAGCTTTCGAGACCGTAGATCACCGAGGCCGAGAAGCCGTCGTAGATCTGGGCCACGTCCACGTCCTTCGGAGTGAAGCCGGAGCGCTTCCAGGTCAGCTTTGCCGAGCTGCTGCCCCCCTCCATGTAGCTCGACAGGCTGCCGATGCGGCCGGCCACCTCGAAATGCAGCCGCTGGCCGTAGCCGGCGAGGTAGGCCGGTTTCGGCTTCAGGTCGCGCGCCCGCTCCGCGTTGGTCAGCACGATGGCGACCGCCCCCTGCACCGGGATGTCGCAATCGAACAGGCAGAACGGGTACGCCACCATCCGCGAGGCGAAGTAATCCTCGCGGGTCAGCTCCGTGCCGTAGAAATAGGCGTGCGGGTTGTGCTGGGTGTGTTTGCGCTGGGTCACCGCGAGCGTCGCCATCTTCTCGCGGTTCTGGTTGTTCCGCTCCAGCCACCTCGTATAGGCGACCGCCATGCCCTGCCCCGGCCCGCCAAAGCCGTACGGCGCGGTAAACTGGGTGGCGCCGCCCGCCATGCCGCTGGGGAGGTTCTGGTAGGTGCCGCGCGGGTTGTGCATCGCCCGCCACACCACCGCGTATGTGCACACTCCCGCCAGCAGCGCATTGACCGCCTGCTGCACCGCGCCGCCGATATTGGTCGTGCCCACCTGGATGTGCCAGGTGAGGTTGGGCAGCTTCAGCATCGCCATCATGCAGTTGACCGAGACGATGGAGATGCCGTCGACCTCGGCGTGGCCGGTGGCGGGCAGCTCGGGATAGGTCGCCAGCCCGTCGATGTCGGCCATCCGCAGGCCCGAATCCGCGACCGCCTCCTTGACTGCGGCGAGCGCATGGGCGGCGAGCGGGATGTCGGCCGAGCGCGTGACCTTGGAATACCCCACGCCGCTGACCGCGATCTTGCAGCGGTTCTCCCACATGCCGGCTCTCCTCAACCAATGTAGGGCGGGTGCAACCCGCCACATCGTGCCCGGTTCGGCGGGTTGCGCTTCGCTACACCCGCCCTACGGCACTTGCACCGCTCTCCCGCATGGCGGTTATTCTCGCGCCAAACGGAACTGCGGCAAGGTGATGTCGTCGTTCAGCGTCTCGAAGATAACCTCCACCCGCCGTCCGACCTTGGCCTCCGTGTATTCGGCCTCCAGCAAATTGCCGGCGAGCAGCGCGCCGGGCGCATCGTCGAGCTCGACGATGATGCTGGCGTAGGGCACGGCGGCGGCGAAGCGCTTGTCGCCGGTGTGGTACATGATGGTGTAGGCGTAGATCGCTCCCGCGCCCCCGACACCCTTATGACGGACGGCCTCGAATTTCAGGTCGGTCGAAACGCATTGGGTGCAGGTCGCATAGGGCGGGTGCTGGAAATGCCCGCAGCTTTGGCAGCGTTGCAGCTCCAGGACGCCGCGCCTGGCGGCATCCCAAAACGGCTTGGTCCACTCGTTGGGAACCGGGATCGGCCGGGTCACCGTGCTCCAGTCGCTCATTGCCTGTCGCTCATGGAATTTGGCCTCGACTATTGCCTCTCGCGCTCTCGCAGATGCGCCGGCAAGGGCATCCGCGGCAGCAGCGCCTCGCTGGCCGGCTTGACCCGGTTCGCAGCGGGAAATTCCGCTACGGGAGGGCCCTTGGCAAGCTCCTCCGCCACGATCTTGCGTATTTCCGGTAGACCGAGCGGTGCGTTGAGGCCGTATTGGAAAATCTGCCGGAACGAGTCGGGGTGGTTCCAGATCGCCGCCAACACCGCATACCGCATATTCGGGGTCGGATGCCTGATCGCGCATTCGACCAGCCTGGCGACGTCATTGCCGTCGAGGGTTATTTCTGTCGGTGTTTCGGGCTGCCTGGGACGGTCGGCTGAGTCGCCGGTTAGACGGATTTGCGGTCGCTGCGTGTAGTAATCGCTCGTCAACACATCGTCGGCGGGTTCCGCTTGTGCCCGTGCCGCCAGATAGGTGCGGTCGCCCTGTCTCACCAGCATCGTTTCATCGTCCCCGACAGCGATAAGCGGTCACCATACACAGCTGCCGCAAGCACCGGCAAACAAGACCTGGAACAGGCAATTCGGCGCCTGCCCGGACGCGATGTTCGCGTCATCGGTCTTCAGCGCTCACCCCTCTTTTCCGCGCTGGTTTTGATGCAGCAAACCGACGAGCGGGTTCGGCGTCGGTGGCGCGATCCGCCGTAAGGTGTTGGTCACGATGGTCGAACGGCGGCGTGCTGCCCCGGACCGCCAGATCGGGGCGCGTCACGTAGCTCCAGGTGTCATCATCATTGAAGGTGATGTCGATGCGGTAATAGTCGGTGCGAAACGCCTCTTCGAGGAAGGTGGTCGAGCAAATCCCGAAGCGGGTATCGCCGCGCCGCGCCTCCACCGAAATGCGGTCGTCGTCCGGCTTTGCCGTTCCGCCCGCCAGCGCCACCTGCCCGCGCGGAATGGCGAGGGTCTGCATGATCAGCCCGGTGGCCGGTTCCCACAGCCAATAACCCACCTGATCGTGGAAGGTGATGGCTTTATCTAGCTTGTTGATATGGGTGTGGTAGCGCAGCCCATAGAGAAGTTGGGGACCGTTGGTCTGGGCATCGATCGGGTCCATCCGGATATGTTCGCGGAACACGTTCCGTTCGGGACCTGCCGCCTTTGGGTTGATGTCCAACCCCTGATCGGACTGCCACACGCCGGCCAGACGACGCAGCAGGCCCAGATTGGCCAGCGTATCCGGCGAGAAATCGGGTTCGGTGAAGATGTCGTCGGGAATGTTCGGCATGGGTTTCCCTAGGCAACATGGAGGCGCCAAGAGTGCGTCTTCGCCCTCGCGATGACAAGCCGCCGACCGCTTGCGCAGGAAACCGTCCGAGCGTCATCCGGCGGCGCTCCTGGAGAAGAATCTCGGGCTGCTTGCGGTCGAGCGCTATACAAGAAATGTCGCGGCGTTGGATAATACGCCGCTTTAAAAACCGCAGAGACCCTAGGAAAGCCTCATCAATGAAGCTCTACACATACTATCGCTCGCAGGCGAGTTTCCGCGTGCGCATCGCGATGAACCTCAAGGGGCTGACGGCCGAGCAAAGCTACCTGCATCTCGAAAAGGGCGACCAGTTCGACCCGGCGTACAAAGCGGTCAACCCGCAGATGGTGGTGCCGACCCTGATCGACGGCGACGCCAAATTGTTCCAGTCGCTGGCGATCCTCGAATACCTCGACGAAAAATACCCCAAGCCGCCGCTGCTGCCCAAAGACCCGGCGGCGCGGGCCTGGTGCCGCGGGTTTGCGCTGATCAACATCGCCGACTCGCACCCGCTGATCGTGCCGCGCATCCGCCACTACATCCTCGACGAGCTGAAGCTGAGCCAGGACCAGCTCAACGCCTGGATCCAGCGCTGGATCGGCGCCGGACTGCAGGCGATGGAGGAACTGCTCGCCGAGCACACGGAAAGCGGCCGCTTTGCCCACGGCGACGCGCCGACCCTCGCCGATATCGGCTTGGTGACGCAGGTAACCCCGGCGCGCACCTTCAACGCCGATCTGTCGCCGTATCCGCGGGTGATACGGGTCTACGACACCGTCATGGCGATTCCGGCCTTTGCCGAGGCCGCGCCGGCGAAACAGCCCGACGCGGAGTAAGCCCCCACCCCAACCCTCCCCCGCTTGCGGGGGAGGGAGCGCGCCCTTGCCGT
>JBBRPG010000208.1:0-5898 GCA_038228485.1 Alphaproteobacteria bacterium | reverse complement strand
GGGGTAATGGCTTATCGGCGCCGAAAGTGATCGGGCAATCGCCAGAAGCACTCGCGGCGCACGATGCTATTTAAGGCGGAGGGAGACAGCCTCGGGCCCCTTCTGCCCATCGGCCACATAAATTGCCCGGTGCCGGCGCCTGATTTTTTCGCGAACCTGCATTTTGACCCCGTTCCGCCCCCTCTCCTGTAGATCGTAGCAAACCCTCTCGACTTTGTTCCCTCAGAAGGATAACACGCTGGCAACTCGTGCCCCGGCAACGGTAAAGCCTGACCGCAAATTGGCACGAACCGGGTCGTTTCCTGTTCGCACAAGCTCGCATTTGCCCGTGTTCGTTCGGGCCTTTATGGCTGGGTGTGAAGATGGGTAAATCGGTATTTTCTAACCCATCTATTTGAATTTGTTGTCTATCGCGCGGACTCCCTCTCCGCCAATTTCCCGAACCGCCGGTGCCCTCGCCGAACCGCCGTCTGTCAGGCGAGGCCGAGCGGCTGCACCGTCGGCCGATCGGACGCAGCGGGTGAATTCAGTCGGCCCAGGTCCAGATCCGCACCGCCGCGGTGCGGCCGCGCAGCGCCTGCTCGCCGCGGTCGCGCAACCGGGCGAGCACCGCCGCTGCGTCCGGGTGCGGTGTCGCGCCCATCGCACGAACGACCGCATCGGCGACGACGAGCGGCGTCTTGAGCTCCCGGGTCAGGCCCTGCAACCGGCTTGCGGTGTTGACGGTATCGCCGATTACCGTAAAGGACAGGCTCTGCTCGCTGCCGATATCGCCAAATACCGCGGGGCCGTGATTGAGGCCGATGCCGATCGCCAGCGGCGCCTCGCCGGCGGCTTCGCGCTCGCGGTTCCAGAGATCGAGCGCGACCAGCATCAGCTGGGCGCAATTGAGCGCATTGGCGGCATCTTCGCTGGCGGCTTCGGGTACGCCGAAGATGGCGAAGATCTCGTCGCCGATGTATTTCTCGACCGAGCCGCCGCAGGCGAAAATCTGCGCCGTCATGCGGTCGTGGAACTGGCGCAGCAGGGTCACCACCGCCTCGGGCGGCATGTTTTCAGCCATCCGGGTAAAGCCGACGATGTCGGTGAACAGCACGGCCACGGTCTGCCGCCGCACCGCGCCCAACGGCTCGTCGCGCTCGGACAGCAAGGCCGCGAGATGGGGCGAGAAATAGCGCGCCAGGTTGGTGCGCGCCCGCTCGGCCGCCGCGCGCTGACCGTCGATCTCGCGCAGCCGGGCGATGTCGTCGAGCGTCTTGCGCATGGTGAGTTCGAGGTCGTTGAGGTCGACCGGCTTGGTCACGAAATCGAAGGCGCCGCGGTTCATTGCGGTACGCAGGTTCTGCATGTCGCCATAGGCCGACACGATGATCGTGCGCACCTCGTTGCGCTGCTCGCGCAGCCGCGCCAGCAAGGTCAGCCCGTCCATCACCGGCATGTTGATGTCGAGCAGGATCAGGTCGATATCGGGCTCGGCCGCCAGCGCCGCGAGCGCCTCTTCGCCGTGACGGGCAAAGCGGAACTGAAATTCCTGGGTGCGTATCTCCCGGCGAAAGCGCTGCGTGATCAGCGTCTCGAAATCGGGCTCGTCATCGACGGCAAGGATCTTGGCCGGAGCCATCGCCGCGCAGCCAGCCTAGTGCGGCGCGTCTTGGAGCTGCCGCAGCTGCTCCTTGAGCATGTCGAAATCGACCGGCTTGGTGACGAACTCGAAGGCGCCGTATTCGCTGGCGCGCCGCCGCCGCTCCTCGTCGCCGTAGGCGGTCACCATCATCACCGGCAAGTCCGGATGGCGCTGCTTGACCACGCGCAGCAATTCGAGCCCGTCCATGCCCGGCATGTTGATGTCGGAAAGGATCACGATCAGATGCGGCTCGATTTCGCCGGCGAGGCGGTCGAGGGCTTCCGTGCCCGAGGCAGCGAAATGCAGCACATAGGTGCCCTGGCGCGCCTCCCGGCGGAACCGCTGACGAAACAGGTCGGGCACGTCGGGCTCGTCGTCCACAACCAGGATACTGACGCTCATGCCGGGGCCCCAGGTGTTGCTGCCTCAGGTGTTGCCGCCCCAGGTGTTGCCGCCTTAGCCGACGCCCGGCTATCGGCTCCTGAACCCGCGCCGCGCGGCAGGCGAATGGTAAATTCGGTGAACTCGCCCTTCCGGCTATCGACGGAAATCGTGCCGCCGTGCTGCTGGGTGACGATGTCGTAGCTGATCGACAGGCCGAGGCCAGTGCCTTCGCCGGTCGGTTTGGTGGTGAAGAACGGCTGGAACAGCTTGTCGCGGATTTCCGCCGGGATGCCAATACCGTTGTCGCGCACCTTGATCTCGACCGCGTCGCCGGCCTCCCGCGTCACCACCTTGAGCACCGAGCGGAAGCCCGCATCGCCGCCTGAACCATTGGCCGCGTTCGCCCGCTTGTTGGCCGCGTAAAAGCCGTTGCCGAACAGGTTGAGGAAGACGCGGGTGATGTCCTGCGGCACCAGCTCGATCGGCTTCAGCGCCGCGTCGAAAGCGCGCTCCAGGGTGATGTTGAAGCTTTGATCGTGAGCGCGCGCGCCGTGATAGGCGAGGTTCAGCGCCTCCTCGAGGAGGGCGTTGAGATCGACCCTCTGCCGCTCGCCGCTGCCGCCGCGCGAATGCGCCAGCATGCTCTTGACGATGTTGTCCGCGCGCTTGCCGTGCTCGGCGATCTTATCGAGATTGCCGGTCAGCATGTCCATCGTCTCGTCGAGCTCGGCGCGGGTGTCCTCGTCGAGGGTCGCGAAGGCAGGCGCGGCGATCTCCTTCAGCTCGACCAACAGCTCGTTCGACAGGCTGGCGAAGTTGTTGACGAAATTGAGCGGGTTCTTGATCTCGTGGGCGATGCCGGCGGTGAGCTGACCAAGCGAGGCCATCTTTTCGGCCTGGACCAGGTTGGCCTGCGCCGCCTTGAGATGACCGAGCGCGGCCTCGGCATCGTCGCGCGCCTCCCGCGTCTCGGTGATGAGCCTGGCGTTCTCCATTGCGATGACCGCCTGCGCCGCAAAATTATGCAACAAGGCCGTTTGCTTTTCAGAGAAAGCCTGCACTTCCCGGCGGTAGATCGTGATGTACCCGAGCACCGTCTCATCCTTGACAAGCGGGACGGCAAGCTGGGTGCGGGCGCCGCCGACATCGACCAGGACGCGGCGACTGGCGAGCGCCGATCCGTAAACCTCCTCGGCTTTCAAATCCAGCACCTGCAAGGGCTGCTTTGTCACCAAGAGGCGGGCGCTGACGGTGCCAGGCACGGACGGGTTCGGCGGGTTCTTTATCCTGTGCTCGATGTACTCGGCCGACGCACCGCGCAGCGCCACCACGCGGAAGCGTTCGCCGTCATAGGTGTACAGGTCGCCGAATGCCGCCCCGCACAGCTGCAGCGCCTTTTCGAGCACGGCATCAAATACCGGGGTGAGGTCGCCGGGGGAGCCGTTGATCACCTGCAGCACCTCGGAGGTCGCGGTCTGCTGGTCGAGCGCCTCCCGCGTCTCGGTGATGAGCCTGGCGTTCTCGATCGCGATCACCGCCTGCGCGGCGAAGTTCGGCAGTAGCGCGATTTCTTTGCCTGAAAACGCCCGCACCTCCTGGCGATAGATCGTCAACATGCCGAGCAAGGCGTCGTCCTTGCGCAAAGCCACGGCGAGATGGCTGCGGGCGCCTCCCAGATCGACGATGGCGCGGCGGTCCGCGTCGCCGCGCCGATAGGCCTCCTCGTCCTTCAGGTCGAGATTATGAACCACACGCTCACCGGCAAGAATTCGCGCCGGAGCAGTTCCTTGGCCCAGCCCGGCGGGGTTTCCACTGCGGTACTCGGCAAAGGCCGCCGGTACGCCGCGCATCGCCGCGCCGTGGAAGCTCTGTCCGTCATAGACATTAAGGATGCCGAACGCGCCACCGCATAGGCGCAGCCCCTTTTCCAGCATCGCATCGAAGACAGGCCCCAGGTCGCCGGGCGAACTGTTAATAACCTGGAGGACCTCGGCGGTCGCGGTCTGCTGGTCGAGGGCTTCGCGTGTCTCCGTGATCAGCCGAGCATTCTCCATCGCGATCACCGCTTGCGCCGCGAAGTTCCGGAGGAGCCCGATTTGCTTGTCGGTGAACGGCCTCACTTCCTGCCGGTACACGTGGATGACGCCCAGCACGGCGCTATCCTTGCGCAGTGCGATGCTGAGCATGGTACGAAAACCGCCGATCTCGATCACGGCTTGCCGGACGGCACTGCTTCTGGGGGAAGCTGGGTCGTTGGTCACATCCGGTATGTGAATCACGTCCTCGCCACCCAGGAGGCGCGCATTGGTGGTGCCGGGTTCAGCCTTTATCGCACCCTGCGCACGTACCCAGGCGGCGAAGGCGGGATGGCCGCGATCCACCGCCGGATGGAGGTATTCTCCGTCATAGATCATCAGAAAGCCGAAGCTCGCCTCGCAGAGCCGCATCGCCTTTTCGAGCATCGCGTCGAACACCGGCGCGAGGTCGCCCGGCGAGGAATTGATGACCTGCAAGACCTCGGCGGTCGCGGTCTGCTGGGCGAGCGCCTCGCGCAAGGCTTGATCCGCTGCCTTGCGCTGGCTGATGTCGCTGACCGCGCCGACGAGCCGCACGGCTCGCCCACGCTCGTCGCGCAACGGCAGGGCATGGTCCTCGACCCAGCGATACTCGCCGTTGATCAGCCGGATGCGGTACTCACATTGCATCCGTGCCGTCTCGCCTTTCAAGTTCGCGCGCAGCGCCGAGCGATAACCCTCGAACTCGTCCGGGTGCACGCGGGCGTTCCAATCTTGGCTCGGCCGGTCGCCGCCTCCGCGCCCCGAATCCTTTTCCCAGCCGAATAACTCGATCAGCCGCGGCGACACCCACAGTGTGTCGCGGGCGATGTCCCAATCATAGATGCCCTCGGCGACCGCTTGGTTAACCAGCCCATAGCGCTCATTGCTATCGCGCAGTTCGCCGAGAAGCCGCGCGTTCTCGATTGCAACGACCGCTTGGTCGGCAAAGGTCTTGATAAGCTCAATTTGTGGGTCCGTGAACCGCTCGACGCGCCTGCGCGTCAAGGCCAGAATGCCGACGACGGAGCCGTCGCGCAGCAACGGCACCCCTAGCCCGGTATGCCAGCGGCCAAGACGCAGTGCCTCTGACCATTTGTAGTCGGGATCGACCGCCGCATCCTCGATGTGCACAACCCGTCCTTCGAGTGCGGTACGGCCGAGCAGCGAGGCTCGACCGAGCGCAACCGGATTGCCCATCAGCAATTCCTTGAACTCGGGGCTGTAGCCGAACGAGGTGCCATAATGGTACAGGCCGTCCTGCGGATTGCGCAGGGTGATGACTGCCTGGGCAGTTCCTCGTCGCGCTCGCCGAGCTCGTTGCGGAGCTCGGCGATCGTCCGACGGAGATCGGCTACCGTAGCGTCAACCTTCACGACCATTGGCCCGCCTGCTTTAGCCCGCCCGCTTAGCTCGAATGATTCATACGCGATATCGCCCGGGCGCTTAACCGGATTCCGCGAGCCGTTTCAGCCAAAGGCTGCATCGCCGCCGCGCAGCACCACCCGCGCATCGCCGACCCGGCGGGTGACGCCGATGCGGTCGAGGTATTCGAGGATCTCGATCGACAGGTTGCGCCCGACGCCGGAGCGATCCTTGAACGCGGCCGCGGTGAAGGCGCCCTCGGGACCGGCCTCGGCCAGCTCGCGCGCGACCTCGGCGAGACGGGCGACCGTCTGCGGCAGAAAATAGCGGTTGGGCGCGACCGGCGCGACCCAGCCGAAGCGCTCGAACCGCTTCATCAGGCGCGCCGCCGCCTCGGGGTCGAGGCCCAGCTCTTCGGCCAATTCGCGCACCCGCGGCGGCCGCAGATGGTCGACGGCGAGCAGCGGCTCG
>JBBRPG010000207.1:0-5918 GCA_038228485.1 Alphaproteobacteria bacterium | reverse complement strand
GGCCGCAGCCGGCGCCTGGCCAAGGACTTCGAAGCAACCACCCAAAGCGCCACCGCCTGGCTCCTCCTCGCCAATCTCCGCCTCCTCTCCCGCCGCCTCGCAAAAGCTTGAGCGCAAATGAACCATTTCGAGTCAGACTCTCAGGAGATCGTGGCCGCGCACGTTGGAGCTGCTGTACTGGCCGACCCTGCAGGTTCTGGTCTGGGGCTTCATGAGCCAGTTCTTCTACTCGAACAGCAGTTACGTTGCGCGGGCGTTCGGGGTGCTGCTCGGCGCGGTGATGCTGTGGGATTTGATGTTCCGCAGCCAGCTCGGCCTGTCGATCTCGTTCCTGGAGGAGATGTGGTCGCGCAATCTGGGGCATTTGTTCGCGACCCCGCTGCGCGCCTATGAGTGGGTGATCTCGCTGCTGGCGATGAGCGTCATCCGGGTGATGATCGGCATCGTCCCGGCGGCGTTGCTGGCGATCCCGCTCTACCATTTCTCGATCTTTGCGATGGGGCTGCCGCTGCTCGCGTTTGTCGTCGCGCTGATGGCGATGGGCTGGGCGCTGGGACTGGCGATTTGCGGTCTCATCATCCGCCACGGGATAGGCGCCGAGAGCCTCGCTTGGACGATTATCTTCGCGCTGTCGCCGATCAGCTGCGTCTATTACCCGGTGACGACCCTGCCGGGCTGGCTGCAGCCCGTCGCCTGGGCATTTCCGCAGACCTACGTGTTCGAAGGCATGCGCACGGTGATGTTCGAGCACGTCTTCCGCATGGATTATTTCTTTGCGGCGGTGGGGCTCGACCTCGTGTTCCTGGCGATCGGGATCACGATCTTCTTCATCTCCTTCCGCAACGCCCGCCACCGCGGCGCGCTGATGCAGATGGGGGAGTGATCAGCCGCTCAGGATCTCGATTCCCGCTGCCGTCGCCGCCCTGACGAGTGCTGCGTCGCGCGACGCAAGTGTAAGCCGGGCACGCAAGGCCACTTCCAGATATGCGGCGTCGTAAAGCGTCAAATCGTGAGTTCGGGACAATTCGCGGGTCGCCGACCAGGCATGACGTTCTGTATCCGGGTCGACCGTAATCTGCAGTCGCCGAAGGCGTCGAAGGCAGCCTGTTGCATAATTGTCGCCGCACCGGCCTCGCCGGACCGACGTGCGCAGTGCATTTGCCACTTCGAGGTGCCAGATAGACGGGACCAGTGCGCCTTCGACGGCGACACTCCGCAAAACGTCTTGCGACTGCTCGGTGCGTTCGTCGCGAAACAGCCAGGCAATTGTCATCGACGTGTCGACGACAAGGGTCATCAGCGCCGGCCTTCGTCGATCAGTTCACGGATTGTAATGCCGTCGAGCGTATAGTTTTCGCTTTCCCGAATGATCTCTTCGGCCGCAGCGCGAGCATCCGCGGCCGCATCGGCATCGGCGCGGCGGATGATGATGTCGCCGCCTCGCGCCTCGACTTCCACTTTTTCGCCCGTGCGCAGACCTGTGGCCTTCACGACCTCAAGCGGCAGCCGGATCGCGAGATTCTTTCCCCATTTTCCCAGTGTGGCCTGCGTCAAGAGTCGCCCTCCGCCCGTTCCAGGGATATTCTTGCATATCCCAACGCCGCTGTTAAGCCGGTCCGCTGACCCCGGCATCGGCGAAGGTCGCCATGCCGGTGTGGCAGGCGACCGCGGCCTTGAGGATGCCGATCGCCAGGGTCGCGCCCGATCCTTCGCCGAGCCGCATGCCGAAATCGAACAGCGCCCGCTGGCCGATCTTGTCGAGCAGCAGCCGGTGTCCCGGCTCGGCCGAGACGTGCGCGACGATGCAATGGTCGAGCGCGCGCGGGTCGACCGCGAACAGCACCGCAGCCGCCGCGGTCGCGGTGAAGCCGTCGAGCACCACCGGCACCCGCCCCATCCGCGCCGCCAGCACCGCGCCGGCGATCGCCATCAGCTCGTAGCCGCCAAGGCAGCGCAGCAATTCGAGCGGGTCGCCCGCGGCCCGATGGCGTGCCACTGCCGCCGCGACGACCTCGCGCTTGCGGTCGAGCGCGGCCCCGGCGACGCCGGTGCCGGGGCCGGTCCAGTCCTCGGCGGCGCCGCCGAACAGCGCCAGGCACAAGGCCGCCGCCGAGGTGGTGTTGGCGATGCCCATCTCGCCCAGCGCCAGCACGTCGATCCCCGGCTCGACCGCCATCATCCCGTAGGAGATCGCCATCGCGCAGTCGGCCTCGCTCAATGCCGGGCCGTCGACGATGTCGGCGGTCGGCGTGTCGAGGTTCATCTCGTAGACCCGCAGATCGGCATCGACGGCCTTGCACAACTGGTTTACCGCCGCCCCGCCGGCGATAAAGTTCTGCACCATCTGCGCGGTCACCTCGGCCGGATAGGCCGAGACGCCGCGCGCCGCGACCCCGTGGTTGCCGGCAAAGACGCTGGTGCGCGGATGGTCGAGCCGCGGCGGATGCCTTCCCTGCCAGGTGGCGAGCCAATGCGACAATTCCTCCAGCCGGCCGAGCGCTCCCGCCGGCTTGGTCAGCTGCCGCTCGCGCAGCATCGCCGCGGTGCCGGCTTCGAGGTCGGGGCCGGGCAGGTGCGCGAACAGCGCGCGGATTTCGTCCAAGCTCGCCGGGATTTCCGGCATTGGCATCTCCAAGGCAAGCGCTGGCGCGCTAGCCCCTCACCCGCCTCGCTCTGCTCGGCACCCTCTCCCCGTAAACGGGGCGAGGGATTTCGACGCGCCCCCTCTCCCGGCGAGCGGGGAGAGGGTTGGGGTGAGGGGCAACTTCCGAGCCGGATACATCTACCAGCAAAAGCCGGTATGGTCGCGGCGATGACGACGCCGTCCGGCCTCTTTGCGCAATTCCTGACCGCGACCGCGGTGTTGACCCGCCTGCCTGTCGCGGCCACGACGGTGGATGAAGGCGCCGTCGCCGAATGCGGCTGGGCCTTTCCCGCGGTCGGCGCCGGCATCGGCATGATCGCCGCTATGGCCCTGCTGCTGGCGTCGATGTTCGGGCTCGGCGAGGCGCCGTCGGCATTGCTGGCGCTGGTCGTCGCCGGGTTTGTCACCGGCGCCCTGCACGAGGACGGTCTGGCCGACACCGCGGACGGGCTCGGCGGCGGACGGACGCGCGAGGAAAAGCTGGCGATCATGCGCGACAGCCGCCAGGGCAGCTACGGCGTCATCGCGCTGATCCTCAGCATCGGCCTGCGCGCCGTCGCGCTGGCCTCGATCCCCGGACCGATCGAGGGCGGGCTCGCCTTGATCGCCGCGCACGCCGCCTCGCGCGCCTTCCTGCCGCCGGCGATGCTGCTGCTCGAGCCGGCGCGGGCCGATGGGCTCGGCGCCGGCGCCGGCACGCCGACCCTCGCAGTGACGCTGATCGCCGTCGCGATCGGCGCCTTCGTCGCCTTGGGCATGCTGGGACCGGTGCGCGGCATCGTCGCGCTGGCGCTCGCCGGCATGGCGGTGGCGGCGACGGCGGCGCTTGCGCGGCGTCAGATCGGCGGCTACACCGGCGACGTTCTCGGCGCCTTCCAACAAATCGGAGAGATCGTCATGCTGCTCGCGGCGGCGGCCAGATGAGCGACCAGAAACCCGGCGTCATATCGCCGTTCAACCCCGGCGCGGTCGGGGCGGGCGAGGCCGGCAAGGATGCGGTGACGACGCGGTTCTGGTGGGTGCGCCACGCGCCGGTCGAGCACGACGGCCGCATTTACGGCCAGAAGGACATGCCGTGCGACTGCTCCGACCCGGCAGTGTTCGCCGGGCTCGCCCGTCAGCTGCCGAACCAGGCGGTGTGGGTGACCAGCAACCTGCGCCGCACCCACGAAACCGCGCGCGCCATCGTCGCCGCCGGACTGCCCGGCCCGGCGCAAATCCCCGGCCCCGACTGCGAGGCCCTGCCCGAGCTCGCCGAGCAGAATTTCGGCGACTGGCAGGGAATGACCTACGAGGAGCTGCGCCTGTCGCGCGGTGGGGCATTCCACCGCTTCTGGCACGGCCCGGCGCACCAGCGCGTGCCCGGCGGCGAAAGTTTTGTCGACCTGATGGCGCGGGTGTCGTGGGCGATCCTCCAGCTGGTCGAGAAACATCGCGGCCGCGACGTCATCGCGGTCGCGCATGGCGGCACGATCCGCGCCGCGCTGGGCATGGCGCTCGACCTCGGCGCGGAGCACTGCCTCGCGTTCACGATGGAGAACTGCTCGCTGACCCGCATCGACCACATCGACGGGCCGGGCATGGGTCATAACTGGCGGGTGATCACCGTCAACCGCCCGCCGAAGTAGCTGGTATCGTCGACGCCGACTCGTCTTCGTCAGACCAGGGATAGAAGACGAAGCCTCGATAGGCCCGCCGCAAAGCCTGGAGCTTCGTTAGCCTCCATATCTCTTCTGCGCGCATTGGCGACGGCACGCAGCCCTTTTCTCGCAGTTCGCGGGCGGCATCCTGGATCGCCAACGCGATCGCCCGTTCGGTCGTGTTGGCGAATGCTTTTCTGGTGGTGAGGAACGCGACAGTTCGCCGCTGCATCACAGCGCCGTCGAGCTCCGAAAGCACGACGGGCCCACCACGCAGCATGATGGCGTACCAGGGCATTCCTGAGCATTGAAGCCGCGGGTTAAAAATCCAATAAGAGGATTAGCGACTATCCTTGCGGCAGCCTGGATCACCCGGGTCCGGGCATCTTGGCGAAACGCCGGAGGCCGCCTTCCAGCAGCGCCCAAGGCTGCGCGCTGTCGCAGTAAATCTGCATCACCGGTTTGACCGAACTGGGGTCCGCGAGAGTACCCACCGGGACCATGACGACGTCGGGCATCACCGCGGCCTCCATCGCCACCGGCGACCCGCATGACGGGCAGAACCGGTGGTATGTGGCGTTGCCGGTGTCGCCGCGCCCTTCATAGGTGCTCACGGTTCCGGTCAGGGTGATCGCCGGCTTGGGCACCGCAACGACGGTGTTGAACGCGGTCCCCGAGCTCTTTTGGCAGGTCGTACAATGGCACACGCCGGCAAAAATCGGCTCAGCCTCGCCAGAATAGTGGACCTTGCCGCAAAGGCATCCGCCTTCGATCTTCATCGCACCCTCCTGTTTGCTGGCCGAGACAGCCTATAGCAGATTTTTTGCCAGAGCGTGACGGGCCGCTCCCCGCATGCTAGCGTCGCCACCGCGATGCGACAGGGAAGTCCGGTGCGAGACCGGCGCTGCCCCCGCAACTGTTAGGGCGAGTTAAGCGGCATTTGCCACTGGGTTTGTCCCGGGAAGGCGCCGCGGGCGACGACCCCGAGCCAGGAGACCTCCGCATCGCCGTTGTGACGGCACGATTCCTCGGGTGGAGGAGGAGCCTTTGTCGATGTCCCGAGCGGGCGCGTTGCCCGCAATCACCCTGGTTCTCGGCGGTGCGCGCTCGGGCAAGAGCCGCTACGCCGAGACGCTGGTCATGAGCGCGGCAGCATCCGCCACCTATATCGCCACCGCGGAAGCGGGCGACGCCGAGATGGCGGCGCGCATCGCCGAGCATCGTGCCCGGCGTGGCGGTTTCTGGCAGACGGTGGAGGCGCCGCTCGACCTCGCCGGCGCGATCGCCGCCCATGCCGCGCCCGATCGGCCGATCCTGGTCGATTGCCTGACCCTGTGGCTGTCGAACCTGCTCGGCGCCGGCCGCATCGTCGAGCATGAGAGCGAAACCCTATGCGCCGCGCTGCGCGACGCCGCCGGGCCGGTGATGCTGGTCGCCAACGAGGTCGGGCTCGGCCTGGTGCCGGAAACCCCGCTCGGCCGGCAGTTCCGCGACGCGGCGGGCCGGCTCAACCAGGACATCGCCGCGCTCGCCGACCGTGTCGTCTTTGTCGCCGCCGGACTGCCGCTGGTGTTGAAGGGAGCTTGAGTCATGCCGGGAACGCAAGTGCCAGCCCCCTCCCTACCCCTCCCCCG
>JBBRPG010000206.1:0-5935 GCA_038228485.1 Alphaproteobacteria bacterium | reverse complement strand
TGCTCACCGGGCTGGTGTCACCGCCACGCCGCCGCCCGACATGAAATAGTCGAGGACCTCGGAGATCTCCCCATAGATCTTGAGTGAGGTCTCGGTGCCGGGGATCAGGATCGAGCGCGGGAAGCTGCCGGCGGTGACCGGAGCGCCGGCGGCCTTGTTCTGGTCGACGCCGAGATAGGCGCCGGCGCCGGGCTGCAGGCCGACCGCGGCGAGTTGGTCGATCCGCTCGGAGAGGAGCTGCTGGTTGACCTTCAGGTCGTCGGCGCGGGCGCCGGCCAGTCCGGTCAGCATCGCCAACGCTGCGGTACTACCACCGAGCAGCGCGATGGCGCTGATGTTACGCTTGATGATCATTGCTCCCCCAATCTCAGGTTGCCGTGTCCCACACGGAGGGCGTTCACTCCCTCTTGCTTCATGATATTGTCTAAAGATATTACGTGCCAGCACGATCATGCATCGCTTACGCGAAAAGTGGTGTTTCCACCGCAGCGTGACGCAGATGCAACAGTGTGGAATATCTTATTGATTCCGGCTTGGTTTTAGCGGCAACCGGTGACCGATGACCCGCTCAATGCGTTCTTGGCGCGCTGTTTTCCGCCTCTCGCATTACGCGGGAACTTTAGAATTTCAGTCCGAACCGGGCCCCGGCGCTGGTGATGCCGGCATTGCGCGGCGCCAGATTGGCGTTCGAGATGTGATCGAGGATCGCCGAGACGCTGATCGTCGGCGTCACCTGATAACCCAGCTCGGCGCTTTCGCGGAACAGCACCGGCGAGCCCAGCCGCTTGCGCCCTGGCGGCGCGGTCAACTCGAACCCGTCCTGCACCGCCCCGCCCAGGCTGCCGGTGACAAAAACGCTGTCCCCCGGGTTGAACAGGTTCTGGATCAGCGAAATCCCCCAGGTCAGGCCGAAATAGCCGTCGCTGGTATTGCCCGAGGTATTGATGTCGGCGCCGATATGCGGCCGCGGCGATCCAATCACCGACAACAGGTCGGGCGAGGTGAACAGCATCTCGAGATTGACGTCGGCGCCCTTTTCGACGTGCTTGCCGAGAAAGGTGACATCGTGCGCCAGCACCCCGGCCTTGACCTCGTCGATGATTTTGCCCGGCGCCGCGTTGGACGGCAGCGGCTGGAAGCCGAACGTCGTCCCCGACGACTGGGCCAGGGCGAGCCCGGGGATGAACGCCGTTACGCCCGCGGCAACCGCCGCGGCCATCACCCGGCGCAAGATCGACATCATCGAGGCGCGCTCACTCATCCCGCACGTACCGCCCGTAAAGATCGCCGGCAGGTTACTCAGCCGCGATGGTTTTGCCAATTAATATGAACGCCGGCGCAGCGGGTTGATTGCCTTGAGACGCGCGGACCAGCGATGCCGGCCCAGCTCGCGGCGCACCACGCCTGCGTTGGTGACCCAGTTGAGCTGGATCGAGCGGCGCGCGCCGACATGAGCATGATGGCCGTGAAACGAGGTGGCGCTGCGGCGAAATGCCACCATCGTCCCGGCGAGGGGCGGCACCTCGGCGGCGTAGTCCTCGAGGTCGTCGGGCCTGCGCAACAGCCGCAGCCGCCCGGCCGGATCGTGCCACTCCGGGTTCATGTAGATCAGCACGGTGATCAGCTTGGTCGTCGAATCGGTATGAATCGCGCCGTCCTTGCCATCGCTGTGAGCGCGCAAGGTGATCATCGTCGGCCGGTTGTCGAGGTCGATCGCGAACTTGTCCGCGATCGCCGTCCGCATCGCCTCGCCTTCGAGCTCGGCGGCGAGGCGCGCAAAGAGCGGACTGCAGGCGAGGGCCGGCAGCGGATAGCTGCCGTGGTCGGCGATGGCCGGAAAGGCGTCGACCAGCGCGGGCAGGCTGTCGCGGTCGAGAAAATCCTCGACGACGACAAATTCGAACGGGTCGCGGCTGAGCGGAGCGTCGCGCAACCGGGCAAGATCGACAAGGGCCATCGCCGCATCATTGCTCATTTCTGCGCTGACGCAATCCCGTCACGCGACAGCGGGATAGTCGGCAATTCGCCGCTCGCCGCCACCGCTGCTCTGGGGTAGAGGTAGCCGCGCCGACTGCAACCGTGCCGTAGTGAGGTTATGGAACAGCGCTGGGGCCTGCCCCTCATCGCCTGGCCGTCGCGGCTGCGCCCGAATTACTGGGATCTGGTGGCCCTGCCGCTGGTGCTGGGCACGATCGCGCTGGTCGCCTGGGGCGGCATGGCGATGGGCGCCCATTACCGGATCGGCGACGCCCTGCCGATCAGCCTCGACCCCTGGCGGCTGCCCGAATACGCGCTGCGCACGGTGCTGCGCATGGCCGCGGCGCTCGTCGCCTCGCTGGTGTTCAGCCTCGCCTATGCGGCGCTGGCGGCGAAGAGCCGGACCGCCGAGAAGATCCTGATCCCGGTGCTCGACATCCTGCAGTCGGTGCCGATCCTCGGCTTTCTGTCGATCACGGTGACGGGGTTTATCGCGCTGTTCCCCGGGCGGCTGCTCGGGGTCGAGTGCGCCGCGATCTTTGCGATCTTCACCTCGCAGGCCTGGAATATGACGTTCAGCCTGTACCAGTCGCTGCGCACCGTGCCGGTCGAGCTGATCGAGGCGGCGCGGATGTACCATCTGTCGACCTGGCAGCGGTTCTGGCGGCTGGAGGTGCCGCACGGCGTGCCGGCGCTGGTGTGGAACATGATGATGTCGGTATCGGGCGGCTGGTTCTTTGTCGTCGCCTCCGAGGCGATCACGGTTTCGGGCCAGTCTATCATGCTTCCCGGCATCGGCTCGTACATCGCCACCGCGATCGCCGCGCGCGACCTCGCGGCGATCGGCTATGCCGTCCTGGTCATGCTGGTGGTGATCCTGCTGTACGACCAGCTGCTGTTCCGTCCGCTGCTGGCATGGTCGCGCAAGTTCCAGGGCGATCCCGACGCCGACGCCGACAATGTGCGGCCGTGGTTCCTGATGATGCTGCAGCGGGCCCAGGTGTTCGACCTGCTGCAATCGGCGGTGCTCGCGCTCAACCGCGGCGTCGACCACGCGCTGACCGTCCTGGGCCGGCGTTGGGCCTCGCAGCGCTCCGCCGCCCGGGCGCCGTCGGCCTGGCTCGAGCGCGGGTTCGACCTGATCCTGATGATTTTGACCGGCGCCGCTTTCCTGTGGGTCGTCAAGTTCATCCACGAGACCGTGGCGCTGCCCGAGATCGGCTGGGTCGTCGTGCTCGGGGCGATCACCGCGGTGAGGGTGCTGGTGCTGATCGCGATCGCCTCGCTGATCTGGGTCCCGATCGGCGTGTGGATCGGGTTGCGTCCGCGGATCGCCGACCGGGCCCAGCCGGTGGTGCAGTTCCTCGCCGCGTTTCCGGCCAATTTGTTCTTTCCGGTGGCGGTGGTGCTGGTGCTGCGGTTCAGCCTCAGCCCGGAAATCTGGCTGAGCCCCCTGATGATCCTCGGCACCCAGTGGTACATCCTGTTCAACGTGATCGGCGGCGCCACCGCGCTGCCGGCGGAATTGCGCTTGGCGGCGAGCAATCTCGGCGTGCGTCGGTGGTTGTGGTGGCGGCGGGTGATGCTGCCGGCGATCTTCCCCGCCTACGTGACCGGCGCGGTCACCGCCGCCGGCGGCTCATGGAACGCCAGCATCGTGTCCGAGGTCGTGCAGTGGGGCGACACCACGCTGACCGCCACCGGGATAGGCGCCTATATCGCCCGCTACACCGCCGAGGGCGACGCCGCACGCATCACCCTCGGCATCGGCGTGCTGTGCGTCTATGTTCTCGCCTTCAACCGTCTGCTGTGGCGCCGGCTGTACGATCTGGCGGCCGAGCGTTTGCGGCTGGATTGATGGAATAAGCCAATGGCTGCCTCCGCCGCCCCGTTGCTGCGCGCCTCCGCGATCTGCAAAACCTATCGCACCCCCGACCATATCGGCCGGCTGGTGCTCGACCATCTCGACTTCACCTTGCGCGAGGGCGAGATCGTCGCCGTGCTCGGCAAGTCGGGGTCGGGCAAATCGACCTTTCTGCGCATCCGCGCCGGGCTGATCCCGGCGAGCGACGGCGTCGTCGAGTATCGCGGCCAGGCGGTGGTCGAGCCGGCGCGCGGGGTCGCGATGGTGTTCCAGAGCTTTGCGCTGTTCCCGTGGCTGACCGTGCTCGGCAATGTCGAGCTGGGCCTCGAGGCGCAGGGCGTCACCGCGGCCGAGCGGCGGCGGCGCGCGGTCGACGCCATCGACGTGATCGGGCTCGACGGGTTCGAGAACGCCTACCCCAAGGAATTGTCGGGCGGGATGCGGCAGCGGGTCGGCTTTGCCCGGGCGCTGGTCGTCAACCCGGACATATTGCTGCTCGACGAGCCGTTCTCGGCGCTCGACGTGCTGACCGCCGAGACCCTGCGCAACGACCTGCTCGATCTGTGGAGCGAAAGCCGGATTCCGACCAAAGGCATCCTGATGGTGTCGCACAATATCGAGGAGGCGGTCGAGATGGCCGACCGCATCCTGATCTTCGGCAGCGACCCCGGCCGGATCAACGCCGAGATCCCGGTGTCGTTGGCGCATCCGCGCACCCCCGAAAGCCCGGCCTTTCGCCAGATCGTCGACCAGGTCTACACGCTGCTGACCACGGTGCCCGGCCGCGACGGCCGGCGCGGCGCCAAGCCCGAGCCGATCGGGCTTGGCCATCGCCTGCCCGACGCCGCGGTGCAGCAGCTGACCGGCCTCATCGACAGCTTGAGCGAGGCGCCGTTCAACAGCCATGCTGACCTGCCCCACCTCGCCGATGAAGAAAATCTGGCGGTCGACGAGCTATTTCCGCTGATCGAGGCGCTGCAGCTGTTGGGCTTTGCCCATGTCAGCGGCGGCGACATCGACATCACCGCCGCCGGCCGCTCCTATGCCGACGCCGACATGCAGAGCCGCAAGCAGGTCTTCGCCGACGCGGTGCTCAAGCACATCCCCCTTGCCGCCCATATCCGCCGGGTGCTCGACGAACGGCCAGGACACCGCGCGCCCGCCACGCGTTTTTTGCGTGAGCTCGAAGACCACCTCTCCGAAGAAGAGGCCGAGCGCGTGCTCGACACCCTGATCAACTGGGGCCGTCACGCCGAAATCTTCGCCTACGACTACGACAGCGAGGTGCTGAGCCTCGAGAATTTCTAAGGCGGCGCCTAGGGTTGGCGGCGATCTGGGCCCGCGCCTGATCCGGTGGAATCAGCCAGATGTAATAAGTGTCGCGCTGAAACGAGGTCTTGTCGCCGGTCGAAGCCCTGGTGTTGTCGGCAAGGACCTTCGCGAAAACTTCCTGACCAGGGCCGAGATCGACATCCCGGGTCTGGTTGATGTCGGTGCCCCAGCTCTCTGCGGCGATGAGGTAATGGCCGGCCGGGACATCGCGATACACCGGCGTGCCGACGGCCGCTATCGTCGCCACCCGCGCGCCATTGAGATCGATGTTGGCGACATTGCGGCTGACCGACGGTTCGTAATCCCGGTAGAACCAGATGCGCGCTTGGCCGGCGGCGATCGGGCCGGGCGGGGCCTGGGCGATTTGCGGCTGCGGGGTGCAGCCGGCGAGCGCGAGCAACGCGGCGGCGCCCATGACATGCTTCAGCTGAATGCGGTCGAGGCTGGCGGCCATCTGGCTTCCTCCCTTTGACAGGTCCGAAAGCAGCGCCCCACCGCCCACAGGTCGATCGATCGCGCCGGGCGCGGCCTCGAAGGTCCGAAAAAGGTAAACGGGCGCGGGTACTTTTTGCAAAACACGCTTTCGCGACCCGGAGTTGCGGATCGCGATGGCCTCCTGTCTTCCGCCGCCGGCGTGGTATAGTTTCGCCTCGCCGTCCCGCTGCGCCGGAGCCCTGAATGCGTTATCTTTTTTCGCTGCTGGCCCTTGTCTTGCTTCCCTTGGCCCTCGCCGCCTGCACCGAGTCCGAGGCGAGCCGGGTC
>JBBRPG010000205.1:0-6071 GCA_038228485.1 Alphaproteobacteria bacterium | reverse complement strand
GGTCGAGCAGCAGATTGTGTCCGCGTGCCGCGACCTTGCGGATGCTTTCGGCGTGGCCGGCGCCCTGCCAGAACGGCGGATGCGGCTTCTGGTTGGTCGGCGGCTCCACGATGATGTCGTCGACTTGCCAGAACTTGCCGTGAAACGAGAAGCGTTCGTTCGAGGTCCAGGATTTGGTGATGATGTCGATGGATTCTTCGAAGCGGGCGCCGCCTTCCTCCATCGGAATGCGGAAGCTGGCGAACTCGTTGTGGCGGTAGCCCTTGCCGACACCGAAATCGAGGCGTCCGGCTGACAGCAGGTCAACCGTGGCGGCTTGTTCGGCCAGCAGCACCGGGTTGTGCCACGGCAGCACGATGACCGCGGTGCCGAGCCGCAAGGTGGTGGTGCGCGCGCCGAGCCAGGTCAGCAGGTTGAGCGTCGCCGACACCTGACCGTAGCCGGTGAAATGGTGCTCGACGACAAAGGTGCCGTGAAAGCCAAGGCCCTCGGCCTCGACATTGTAGTCGATGAAGTCGCGGAACCCCTCGGCGCTGTCGAATTCCGCCGCCTCCGCGCTGCTGGGCCGCCGCGCCGCCGCGCTGCCGAACAAACCGAACCGCATGGTCAGCTCCTCGCCTGTCTGCGTGCAGATTAAGGCGCACGGCTGCGATGTTCAAAATACTGGATGCTTATCTTGGCTATACAAGCTCGGCATGACGCTGACGGCTGCGACGTCCGCCCAGTCGCCGCGCGGCCATCGCCAGTCGGCCTTCATTCCCCATCTCGTCGATCATCGTGCGGATGGTGCGGGCCACCGCGTCGCGCGCCAGCGAGGCGTTGCGGCTGGCGCGCACCCCCAGCGCCAGGGTGCGGAACACCCCGGTCTCGGTGATGCGGTGCGCCGCGACCAGGCCGCGAGCGCAGTCGCGCGTCACCGACGACAGCGGCAGCACCGCCGCCCCGGCGCCCTCGGCGACCATCAGCCGGATCGTTTCATGGTCGTTGAGCTCGGTGTCGACCTTGAGCTCGATGCCGAGTCCGGCGAGTAGCGCATCCATCGCCGCGCGCAGCCCGTCGCCGAGGATCAGCGGCGTTTGCCGCAGCTCCTGGCCGTCGACCGTCCCGACCGGCCGCGCGCCAGGCTGCGTCACCAGCACCATCTCCTCCTCGGCGAGGCGGGTCGAGACGATCAGCCGGCTGCGCGACAGCTCCGACAGCAGCGCGATGTCCACCCGACCGTCGATGACGAATTCTTCGAGCCGCACCATGCCGGCGTGCATGACCTTCAGCTCGATCATCGGATAGTCGCGCCGCATGCGGCCGAAAAGGTCGGGCACCAGCACCGGGCACAGAGTCGGGGTGATGCCGAGGATGATCTTGCCCGAGGGATGGGCGTCCTGGGCGCGGATCTCGTCGCCGGTGCGCTCGAGGTCGCGCAGGATGCGGGTGGCGCCGTCGAGCAGCTTCTGCCCCGCTTCGGTAAGGCGCACCCCGCGATTGGCGCGGGTGAACAGCGCGACATTCAGCTCGTCCTCGAGACGCTGGACGTGGCGGGTCAGCGCCGGCTGGGCGACGTGCAGATGCGCTGCGGCGCGGGTGATGCTGCCCAATTCGGCGATGCGGACGAAATAATGCAGGCTGCGCAGCTCCATCACGGCACCATTCTTGAACGCCGTACAGCATACACCTAGCCATGCCCTTGCGGTATGGGGCGGATCAAACATCAGTATTTGTTTGATGGCGGGCCACGGCCTAGGGTTGTGCCCGCAGCAAAGAGGACGAGGCCATGGAGTTCGGCTGGTACCACGAGTTTCACCGGCAGGTGGAGGGACAATCCGACGCCGACGCCTTCGACCAGGGGTTCGAGCAGGTCGAAGCCGCCGACCGTTGGGGTCTCGACGTGTTCTGGCTCGCCGAAATCCACCAGCAGGCGCGCCGCTCGGTGCTGAGCGCGCCGATGAACGTCGCCGGCCAGATCGCCGCGCGCACCAAGCGGATCAAGATCGGCACCGCGGTGCACGTTCTGCCGCTGACCCATCCGCTGCGGCTGGCCGAAGAGACCGCGACGGTCGACCAGGTCAGCCGCGGGCGCTTTATTCTCGGCGCGGGGCGCAGCGGCAACCCGCGCGGTTACGCCGCCTATGGCGTGCCGTATTCGGAAAGCCGCGAGCGGTTTTTCGAGACGCTCGAAATCCTCAAGAAGGCGTGGACCGAGACGACATTCTCGTATGACGGCAAGTACCACAGCTTCGACGAGGCGCGCGCGGTGCCGCGGCCCTACCAGCAGCCGCATCCCGAGATCCGCATCGCCGGGGCCAGCGAAGACACCTTTCCGACGCTCGGCCGGCTCGGCTATCCGCTGTTCGTCTCGGTGCGCAGCGGCTCGCTGTCGGGGCTGGCGCCCGACCTCAAGGCCTATCGCGACGCCTACGAGGAGGCCGGGCATCCAGGGCATGGCCGGGTCTATCTGCGGCTGTCGATGCATGTCGGCGATAGCGACAAACACGCCCTCGCGGAGGGCGAGCCGAGCATCATGGCGGGCTATAAATCGCTGATTACCCGGCTCGAAGGCTCGCCCAACGCGCGGCGCCGCGCCGAGCTCGAAGAGGTCAAGTCGATCACCTACGAGCAAGTCCTGCGCGACAAGGTCGTGGTTGGGGGGCCTGATCGGGTGGCCGCTCGGCTCAAGGAATTGGAAGAGGAGCTCGGCATCGACGGCATCCTCTTCGAGCTCAATTTCGGCGCCGCTATCCCGGCCGAAGTGATGATGCGTTCGCTGCAGCTGATTTGCGCCGAGGTGATGCCGAAATTCGCCTGAGTTGCGGCGCAAGCGATTTGCGCCACGCCTCCCGGTTGTGCCAGCATCCCCCATCAAACAGTCCCGCGTTAGCACGCGGCGACAGGCAGCAGGGGAGAGACGCGATGCGGTGGATTTCGGCATTGCTGGTCGGCGGGGCGATGGTGGCGGCCGGGTTGATCCATCCGGCAAACGCGCAGGCGCAGCCGGCCCAAACGCCACCCACGGCAGGCACCGGCCTCTACACGGTGACTTATTTCGAGGTCGCGCCGACGGGCTCGCGCAAGACCACCAGCCTGCTGCGCCAGTTCGCCGCCGCCACCCGCAAGGAGGACGGCAACGCCGAGCTGACCGTGTTGCGCGAGATCGGCCGGCCAGGCCGCTTCGCCCTGGTCGAGGCGTGGCGCGACAAGACGGCGTCCGACGCGCACGGCGCGGCGATGAAGGCGCTGGGCGACAAGCTGCAGCCGTTGTTCGCGAGCCCGTTCGAAGCGCGCCAATTCGTCCCGCTATCGACCGGCGCACCGGCGGTGAGCGACCAGGCAGGCGCCGTCTACGTCCTCACCCATGTCGACGTGTTCCCCGCCGGCAAGGACGAGGCCGCCGCGCTGGTCAAAACGCTGGCTGAGGACAGCCGCAAGGATGCCGGGGTGTTGCGCTTCGACGCGGTGCTATGGGACGGCCACCCAAACCACTTCCACCTGATCGAGGTGTGGAGCGACCGGACCGCCCGCGCCGCGCATGTGCTGACGGATCACACCAAGCAGTTCCGCGCCAAGGTGACGCCGCTCGAGGGCGCCTTCTACGACGAGCGGCTATTCGAGGTGGTGAAGAAAACCGATTAGGGCCCAAACCGCCCCTCACCCTCCAGCCCTGCGGGCTCGGCCCCTCCCTCTCCCCGCTCTCGCGGGGAGAGGGTCGAGGGTAAGGGGCGATGCGATGACGTTTCCCCTAATTCACTACCGCGATCATCTCGATCTCGACCATCGCCTCGGGCTGGGCGAGGCGGCTGATCTGGATTGTGGTGCTGGTCGGGGTGGCGACGCCGAAATGGCGCATGCGCACCTCGCGGTGCTTCGAGAACGCTTCGTAGTCAGTAACATAGGTGTTGGTCTTGACCACATCGGCCCAGGTCGCGCCGGCGGCCTTCAGGCAGAGGTCGAGGTTCTTGAAGGTCTGCTCCAATTGCGCGCGCATGTCGCCGGGGCCGACGATGTTGCCGCCGGCATCACGGGCCAGCTGGCCGGCGATAAAGATCAGTTTGCCCGTCCCAGTCACGGTGACGACATGCGAATAGGCCGCTTTGCCGTCCTGTATCCTGATGTCCATGCCCGCGGGCTGGTAGCGCTCGACCTTCACTGCCATCTTCGCTCTCCCCGATAAGGTAATAGCATCGCGATCGGGACATTAAAGCGCGAGGAAGCGGGCATGGCTATCGAGAGCGACGTCGCCGGCCATTACGGCAATACCGGCATCGCCGAGCGCATCGTCGCCGCCCTGCGCGCGGCCAACGGCGCCGAGGCGCCGGTCACCGTCGATGCACTGGCGGCGATCGACCATTTCCACGGCCGCGGCATCGTCGCGACCAGGGAGCTGGTGGAGCTGTTAAAGCCTCAACCGGGCGAGCGCATCCTCGATATCGGCTCGGGGATCGGCGGGCCGGCGCGGTGGTTTGCGGCCAAGTGCGGCGTCCACGTCACCGGGGTCGACCTGACCCCGGAGTTCTGCGCCGCCGCCGAGGCGCTCAACCGCGCGACCGGCCTCGCCGACCGGGTCACGATCAAGCACGGCAGCGCCCTCGCCCTGCCCGTGCCCGACAACGCGTTCGACCGCGCCTATTCGCAAAACGTCATCATGAACATCGCCGACAAGCGCGGCTTTTACCGCGAGGCGTTTCGCGCGCTGAAGCCGGGCGGGATGCTGGCCTTGTCCAACCTCTGCGCCGGCGGGAGCGGCGAATGGATTTATCCGGTGCCGTGGGCGGAGACCGCGGCGACCAGCTTCCTCGCGACCCCCGACGAGATGCGCACCGACCTGTTGGCCGCCGACTTCGAGATCGTGTCGTTCCACGACACCACCGCCGAGACCCTGCCGGCGACAGTGCGCAATCGCGAGCGGCTCGAACGCGAGGCGCTGCCGGCGCTCGGTACGCACCTGATTTTGGGCGATCGCCTGCAAGAGATGCAGATCAACTCGGCCCGCAACCAGGAAGCCGGGCGCGGCCGAACAATCGAGGCGCTGGTGAGAAAACCTGGATAAACATACGCTCGTCGCTCCCGCGAAAACGGGAATGACGATGGGAAAGCGCTATTCCGCCTCGGCGTAGCGGCGGTGCATTTCCTCGGCGAAGACCGAGGGCGGGATCTTCCAGGTCTTCTCCACCTCCTGGATATGGCCGCTGCGGTGCCATTTCTTGACCAGATCGCCGACATAGGCCGCGAGTTCGTCGTTGCCTTGTTTCACCGCCATGCCCCAAGGCTGCACCAGGATCGAGCGCAACGGCATCTCGTAGTCCCGCCATTCCGCCATCTGAAGCTGACCGATGATCGCCGCGTCATCATAGACGGCGGCGAGGCAGTCGCCAGCCTTGAGCGCCTGATACGCCTGAGTGACGTCCTTGAGAATATGCAATTCGGGATTGTAGCGTTCCTTGATCTCGGCGATGTAGAAGACGCCATCGGCGGTGCAGACTGGCTTGCCCCGCAATTGCTGCCACACGCGCAGATGCGCCGATTTCGGCACCAGCACATTGACCCCCGAGGCGTAGTAGCTCGGCTCGACGAAATCGACTTGTTTGCGGCGTTCCGGCGTATCGTTCATCGTCGCGATGACAAGATCGATGTCCCCCGACGCGAGCAGCGACAGCCGGTTGGTGGCAACGACCGGAACCAGTTTCACCTTGACGCCCAGGCTTTGCGCTATCTCGGACGCGAGATCGGGCTCGAACCCGACAATGGCGCCGCCGCTGTCGCGAAAGCCGAAGGGCTGGTAATCCCCCTTGGTGCCGACAACGAGGACGCCGCGTTCGCGGATTTGGTCAAGCGCGCCGGCGGCCGCGCCGGTCGCATATCCGCCGAGCAGCGCGGCGATCGCGATTGCCGCAATCCGCCGCCAGCAGGGCGGGCTGATCCTGGTCATCTTGGGTCTCTCTGCCGCAATCCGGCGAGCATTGCTGCCTGGGCAGCGTCAAGGCGGCAAACATCGGTATGAAAGTACACTCGCGCCGCCGCCTGCGCTCCATAGGCCAGGTTCCCGTAATTCACCGTGTTCAGATAGAACCAGAGGATCCTGT
>JBBRPG010000204.1:0-6171 GCA_038228485.1 Alphaproteobacteria bacterium | reverse complement strand
CGAGCTGATGGCGGCGTTTGTCGGGTAACGCCAACGCCGCCAGTTCGGGCAGGTCGTCGCGGTCAGGAGCCGATATCCGCTTCCGGCGGCAAGTGCACGAACAACACTCGGGCGGGGCCGCCGGTCGTGCGCGAGCGGTGGCCGCGGCTGCCGACATCGTCGGCGAGAAACACCTCGCCGCTGCCGCAGCGGTGCTTCGTGCCGTCGCTAATTTCGATCTCGACGGTACCCGACAGCACGAAGAGGAGCTGGCGCCGGGAGGCCGGGTGCCAGTCCTGATAAAGGCCTTCGGGCATGTCCGTGATCATCACGCTTTGTGCCGGCAGCACAGCGGAGCGATGGACGGTATTGTTGAACACATCGGTCGACGCATTGTCGATCGGGATATCGACCTCGACAAACTGCGACCCGCCATCGGATGTAGTCGCAAAGCGAATGACTTTCATTGAGCCCCTCCAAAATTGTGCGCCTTTGGTGTTCAGCCGCCGAGGCTGACCGCGGCTAGCGCGGCCGGGCGTGGGCCAACGTCCTGTACCGCAAGCGGGGTCAGTGTGCCGCGCTCACCATCGATCCGATACGAAGCCAGTCGGCCCGACGCCGTGCCCGCAGCGAAGAGGAACTTGCCATCAGGGTCGAGACAGAACGCGCTCGGCACCGGCTCGGTGGATACATGGCCAGCCGGGCTCAGCAACCCGGTGTCGGGCGCGACTCTGAACCCGGCGATGCTGTTGTGCCCGCGATTGCCGACATAGAGAAACCGGGCCGACGGGGTCAGGTGAATCTGCGAGCACGTGTTGCGGGCATCGAAACCGGCCGACAGCGTCGAGATCGTTTGCAGCGGCGCCAGTCCGCCGTCCTGATTTATCCGGTACGCGACGACGCTGCAGCCTTGTTCACTCGAGAAATAGACCAGATCGAGACTGGGATGAAAGCAGTAGTGGCGCGGCCCGACGAGATCGGGCTGTGCGACCTCCGGCGGCGCATTGGCGATGAGGCGTCCGGCCTCGGCGTCAAAGCGGAACTGCATGATCACATTGGAGCCGGGGATATCTTTCGGCGGCTCAAGCACGTTGTCCTGGATCCGGGCGATGTGCGGCACGTAGGCGAAGCGGTTCGTGCGATCGGTCGCGATCGCGTGCGCGCCGGTCGCGGTCGCCAGCCAATCCTGGGTCGCTGCTCCGACTGTGCCGTCGGCGGCTAGGCGGAACACCGCCGCACCCCCGCCCTGGTAGTACGCCACCAGCATGAACCGGCCCGAGCGGTCGGGCGCGATAAAAGTTGGGGCGTGTGCCCGCGCAGCCGTGCCGGCGACGGTGAGATCGCCGGTTTTGGGATCGATCCGAAATGTCGTAATCGCCGGTCCACCGCGCTGGCCGACATAAAGCACGTGGCGGTCGTTACTGAGCGCCATGACCGACGGCCCGCCGGAAGCTGCCGCTTCACTTTGCTTTGAGAGCTTGCCGGTTGCGTCAATCGAAAAGACCGCGATCTTGTCAGTATCCTGCAGCCCGACGTACAGCACGCTCGGCATGGCACTTCTCCTTAGAAGGTATGCGGACGACCTTGGCAGGGTCAGCGGTCGCCGACCTGAGACCGGTCGTGAGGCTCTGCGAAGTCAAGCGCGGGACCCAGCGGCAGAATCCCTTTCGGGTTCAGATGCCGCATGCCACCGTAATAGCCGAGCTTGATCTTGTCGAAGTCCACGGTCGCCGCCACACCTGGCATTTGATAGATCTCCCGCGTGTAGTTCGACAGGTGATGGTAGTCCGCCAGCCGGCGCAGATTGCATTTGAACAGCACATAATAAACCGTGTCGAAGCGGATCAATGTCGGGAACAAACGCAAATCGGCTTCGGTAAACCGCCCTCCAACGAGCCAACGTTGGCGCGAAAGACGCGCTTCAATTTCGTCGAACGCCGCGAACAGGTTACGGAAGGCCTTCTCGTACGCGTCCTGGCTCTTCGCCAGCCCGGCGCGATACACCCCATTGTTGATGTTGTCGTAGATGAAGTCGTTGATCTCGTCGATCTCGGGGCGCAGCGCGGGCGGATAAAGATCGACACTGGCGTCGCCCAACGCATCGAACGCGCTGTTTAGCATGCGGATGATCTCGGACGACTCGTTGTTGACGATCGTCTTTGTCTTGCGGTCCCACAGCACCGGCACCGTAGCGCGCCCGGTGTAGTCGGCCCGGGCGGCGGTATAGACTTGGTGGACATGGAACACGCCGCCCTTGGAAGCGAGGTCGTCAAAGCCGCGCGAATAGGCCCAGCCCTCGCCTTTCGAGAGATCGGCTTCAAGCAACGGGATGGCCTTGTCGAGCCGCTTTAGCGCGCGCGTCAGCACCGTGCGGTGCGCCCACGGGCAGGAGGGGGCGGTCACGAGCTGATAGCGCCCGAGTTCGGCCGGGAACCGGGTGCTGCCGTCCCGGCTCACCGTATCTCGAAAGCTCGAATCCGGCCGCAGGAACGCGCCGCCCTGGTCCGCCGGAAGCGGGTCGTCGTCGAACCAAGTTCCGTTGACCAGCATACCCATCGCCCACCTCGGTCTGTGTCCTTCAGCAACGCCGGCAGTTATTGCGCGATGAATCCGCCGTCGATCACCAGCTCGGTTCCGGTCACGAATGACGCCTCGTCCGAGGCGAGAAAGAGCACGCCATAAGCGACTTCGATCGGCTCGCCCAGGCGCCGCAGCGGAGTCAGCGCGATCTTGTCGGCGCGCTCGTTGGCGTTGGTCGCATTCAACATCGGCGGCATGTAGCCGGGATGCACCGAATTGACCCGGATGCCGAGCGGCCCATAGCGCACCGCGGCCGATTTCGTGTAGATGCGCACTGCGCCCTTCGAGGCGCTGTAAGCGGGATGGCCGCCCGGTCCGCCGACAAAGCCCATGATCGAGCTGATATTGACGATCGAACCGCCGCCGGTCTTCGCCATCTGCTCGGCGGCGAACTTAGTGCCGAGAAAGACGCTGGTCTGGTTCACGGCAATGATGCGGTGCCAGCCTTCCAGCCCGTCGGGATCGCCGACGGCGCTGCCGGAGATCCCGGCATTGTTGACCAGGATGTCGAGACGGCCGTAGCGCGCCACGGTCTTTTCGATCAGCGCGATCCAAGCCGGCTCGCTGGTGACGTCGATCGCGGTTGCGATGGCATCTCCGCCGCCAGCCCGAATGTCGGCGGCGACGGCCTCGGCCTGTTCGCCCAACACGTCGGCTACCACCACTTTCGCGCCTTCCCGAGCAAACAGGCGCACCTCGGCCTCGCCCATGCCATGCGCGGCACCGGTAACGATCGCGACTTTGTCCTCGAGGCGCATGATCTCCTCCTCGCTTAGCGGCTTGCCGGTTTTTGCGCTCTATACTGGCGGGAAACTGCAGCGGCCACGAGAAGGAATGTTTCGATGATCGTCGGAAGCGGCAAGTTCAAATACCGGGTTAACGCCGACTGGGCGAAACTGCCGGAGGGCTGGTCGTTCAAGGAAGTCGGCCGGGTCGGGGTCGACAGCAGCGACAACGTCTACGTCTTCAATCGCGGTGAGCACCCGGATCTTCGACCGCGAAGGCAAGTTCCTGCGCTCGTGGGGCGAAGGCCAGTACCCCCGCGCCCATGGCGTCCACATGGCGCCGGACGACACCATGTTCCTCACAGACGATGGCGGTCATTTCGTCCGCAAGGTCACGCTCGCCGGCAAGGTGCTGCTGGAACTCGGCGTCCCGGGCGAGCCCGCACCGTACATGAGCGGCGAGCCGTTCCACCGCTGTACGCACACCGCGCTGTCGCCGCGGGGCGACATCTACGTCTCGGACGGTTACGGCAACTCGCGCGTCCACAAGTATTCGCCCGACGGCAATTTGCTGTTCTCGTGGGGCGCGCCCGGCACCAGTCAAGGCGAGTTCAACATCGTCCACAACATCTGCTGCGATGCCGATGGCTGGGTTTATGTCGCAGACCGCGAGAACTATCGCGTCCAGGTGTTCGACGGCAATGGCAAATACGAGACGCAGTGGCAGAACCTCCATCGCCCGTGCGGTCTCTGCATGCCTTACGGGCAGAAGCCGATCTTCTATGTCGGCGAGGTCGGCCCCGCCGCCGCGGTCAGCCGCGACATCCCGAACCTCGGGCCGCGGGTAAGCATTGTCGATCATCAAGGAAAGCTGATCGGCCGTTTTGGCGACACCCCGGCGGAAACCGAGCTCGGCAAGTTTCTCGCCCCACATGGCCTCGCCGTCGACTCCCACGGCGATGTTTACGTCGGCGAGGTATCGTGGACCGGCTGGCCGCAAATCTTCCCCGACACACCGCGCCCCCCCGCATATCCGCTGCCTGCAGAAATTCGAGAAGGTTCAATAGGAGCTCAGCAAATCTCAGGGAGGTGACGATGCGAGCGGTTTGGTACGATCCCAAGGAGCAGCGGACGAGGTTCTTGTCTGCGGAGAGCTGCCGACGCCCGAGGCCGGACATGGCGAGGTGCGGGTGCAGCTCGAGGCATCCGGCGTCAACCCGTCGGAACCTACCGGCGGCGCGGCCCGCCGGCGATGGAATATCCGAGGGTCGTCACCAACAGCGATGGCGCCGGGGTCGTGGATCAGGTGGGACCCGGCGTGGACAAGCGTTGGCTGGCCAAGCGGGTGCGGCTCTACAACGGGCAGCGCAACGGCCGGTGGATGGGAACCGCAGCGGAATACATCGCGCTTTCCGTCGATCTGGTGACCGAACTTGCCGATAACGTGTCGTTCGCCGAGGGCGCAACTCTCGGCGTGCCGACGATGACCGCGCACCGCGCGGTCTTTGTCGCCGGGCCGGTGCAGGGCAAGACGCTGCTCGTCACCGGCGGTGGGGGTGCGGTTGGGCATTACGCCGTACAGCTCGCGGCCTGGGCAGGGGCCACGGTAATCGCCACGGTCAGCTCGACCGAAAAGGCGGAGCGGGCTCGGGCAGGCGGCGCTGCCCATGTGGTCAACTATCGCACCGAGGATGTCGATGACCGCGTCCTCGACATCAACATTGCGTTGCAGGATCGGCGCCGCCGTGGCAACGCCAGATACGACGCGCAGTTCGTCCAGCCGCATTGGTCCAGACGCAGCAATTGCTCGGACGCAGCGCAGCGCATCTTGGCGATAAGCAGTGACAATGGGTCTTCGGTTGCTTCCACCGACATTCAAATCACCCAGCCGTCGCTCGAATTCGCCGAGGAGCAGCGTCGATCGGCGCTTCGACCGGCGCGGTCGGTAGGGAACGGGATCTTCTATAACTTCGACGGCACCAGGGCCAGAAATCACGATCAGGCCGAGCCCCAGACGGCGGCACAATTTTCGCGTTGGTTTCGAATCCGGCCGGACACCTCGTGTCCGCGCCGTTAGCCGCGGAACCGCGAGGTAGACCAGCGGGCTCAGCGCCAAACGGTCGACACCCTGGAGCAGCAGGGAAAGGGTGAAGCGCAATTTGAGCTCTACGATGGCCAGCTCCTCATCGCCGCGGCGCGCGACCAGGTCACAACCACGCACCTCGCCACGCACAACGTAACCCTGCCGCTCGAGGAACGCCTTGACCGGCAAATAAAGCGCCGCTTCGCCGCTCGCCTCTATTTACTTCTGGAACTGCCGCATTCATCGCGGGCGAGAACGCAGTACTTTACCGGCGCTGCCAAGGTTTCCCTTGCGAACCGCGCCGGCCGCGCCGTCGGCCGACTGCAACCGTTGCTGATGCGCCGCGCGGCCAAGCCGATTCGCAAGGCGCCTCATCAAAGCGCCCTAGCCAGCGGCGTGCTGGTTCGCTCTGCGGGCACTGTCAGCCATTCATTCAGTTTCGACCATCGTCGCCGCCCCGACACATTGCGAACGGCAATGGCGACGGCCTTCTTCTGGCCGACCAGCACGACCAAGCGTTTCCCTCGAGTCACTCCGGTGTAGAGGAGGTTCCGCTGCAGCATCGCGTAGTGCTGGGTCAACACGGGTATCACGACCGCGGGGTATTCCGAGCCCTGGCTCTTATGGATTGTCGCGGCATAGGCCGGCACCAAGGTGTCGAGTTCGCCGAAGCCGTAGGTCACAGCACGGCCGTCGAAACTGGCGGTCAGTTCGCCGGCGTCGGGGTCGACATCGTCGATGTAGCCGATGTCGCCGTTATAGACGTCTTTGTCGTAGTCGTTCTCAATCCGCATGATCTTGTCG
>JBBRPG010000203.1:0-6244 GCA_038228485.1 Alphaproteobacteria bacterium | reverse complement strand
GGCCGCGTCGCGCTCGGCCTGCCGCCGGACGCGACGCTCTAGATCGAGGGTAGAGGAAACACGGTGTCAACGGACCTGCCCGGCAGCCACGGCGCGACGGTGCACAGCACCTCGGCCGAGGGCTTCAATTCGCGCGAGCTGCGCAACGCGCTCGGTTCTTTCGCCACCGGCGTCACGATCATCACGACGCGCAGCCGCGACGGCAAGCTGCATGGGATGACGGCAAACTCCTTCACCTCGGTGTCGCTGACCCCGCCGCTGGTGCTGTGGAGCAGCTCGCTTTACGCGCAGAGTCTCCCGGCCTTCCAGGAATCGAGCCATTTCGTCGTCAACATCCTCGCCTTCGACCAGATCGAGCTGTCGAACAAATTCGCCAAGCAGAGCGACGACAAATTCGTCGATGTCGACCACATCATCGTCGAGAGCGGCGCGCCGGTGATGATCGGCGCGGCGGCGCATTTCGAGTGCCGCAACGAGTTCCGCCATTACGGCGGCGACCACATCATCTTCATCGGCCATGTCGAGCGGTTCGCCTATACCGACCGGCCGACCCTGATGTTCTGCCGCGGCAAATACATGCGCGGCGAACCCATTATGCAGGACTGAGCCGGCATGGGGGCACCGTCGCGCGTCGCGATCATCGGGCTCGGCATCATGGGCTCGGCAATCGCGCGCAACCTAATAGCCGCCGGGTTTTCGGTCAGCGGCTTCGATGTCGATGCGGGCAAGACGGCGCGCCTCGCGACTGATGGCGTCGTCATTCGCGCTTCGGCTGCGGAAGCGGCGCGCGGCGCCGCAGTCGTGCTGACGTCGCTGCCAAGCGCCGCGGCGCTTGAGGCGACGGTTGCGAGCCTCATCGCGGCGCCGCAGCCCGGTTTGATCGTCGTCGAGGTCAGCACCTTCCCGATCGAATGCAAGGAGGCAGCGCGTGCGCGGCTCGCCGGCGTCGGCATGACGCTGCTCGACTGCCCGCTTTCGGGTACCGGTGCGCAGGCAGTGACGCGCGACCTCGCAGTCTATGCGAGCGGCGATGAAGCGGCCTTTGGGGACTGTCGCGAGATCTTCGCCGGGTTCGCCCGAGCCACGCACTATCTCGGCGCCTTCGGTAACGGCAGCCGCATGAAGTTTGTCGCCAATTTACTGGTCGCGGTGCACAACGTCGCCGCGGCCGAGGCGATCGTCCTCGGCACCAAGGCCGGGCTCGATCCGCAGCGCATCCTTGAGGTGATCGGCAGCGGTGCCGGCACCTCGCGCATCTTCGAGCTGCGCGGTCCGATGATGGCGCGCGGCGTGTACACACCGCCGACCGCGACGATGCATGTGCTGCAAAAGGACAGCGGCATCATCGCCGAGTTTGCCCGTGCGCTGGGCGTTGACACGCCGATGCTGTCAGCCGCCGCGCCGCTTTACGGCGAGGCCGAGACGCAGGGCTATGCCGAGGAGGATGTCGGCGCTGTGCATGCAGTGCTCGCCCGGCGCGCTGGGTTGTGACGGAACGCGAAGAAGGGATCGTGACGATGCTGACCGAACGCCAATTGGCCGCCTACCGCAACGACGGCTTTATCGTCGTCGCCGACGTGTTCTCGCCGGTGGAGATCGCCGAATTGCGCGCCGCGACCGACGATTTCGTCCGCGCCTCGGCGCAGGTCGCTGCCAATGACGAGATTTACGATCTCGAAGACACCCATACGCCCGCTGAGCCGCGGGTGCGCCGGATCAAGGCGCCGCATGCCCATCACGACGCCTACCGGCGCGCCAGCCGCCACCCGACCGTGGTCAAGCTGCTCGAGGAGCTGTGGGGCAGCGTCCGCTTCGACACCGGCAAGCTCAACATGAAATCGGCCGGCTACGGCGCCCCGATCGAATGGCACCAGGATTGGGCGTTCTACCCGCACACCAATGACGACCTCGCCGCGGTCGGCATCATGATCGACGATTTCACCATGGAAAACGGGCCGATGATGGTGATCCCGGGCAGCCATAAGGGCCCGATCCACGACCATCACGGATCCGACGGGCGGTTTTGCGGCGCGATGGACCCGCACGCCCCCGAAGTCGATTATGCGAAGGCGCTGCCGTGCCTCGGCAAGGCGGGGTCGGTCACCATCCACCATGTCCGCGCGGTGCACGGTTCGGCGACCAATTTCTCCGGCGCGGAGCGGCGCTTCCTGCTCTACCAGTACCGCGCCGCCCACGCCTGGCCGCTATTGGGCCTCAAGGACGGCATCGACAAGTTCGACGAGCAGCTGCTGGTCGGCGAGCCGAGCCTTGCGCCACGGCTGAGCAACGTGCCGGTGCGCATGCCGCTGCCCCCGGCCGCGCACCAGGGCTCGATCTACGAGAACCAGCGCGCCACCGGGCGCCGCTTCTTCGAGACGGCGGAGCCCCGAGCCGTCGCCGCCGAATAGGCGCCATCATGCCCGGACCTCTCGACGGGTTTCGCATCGTCGACTTGACCTCGAACGTAGCCGGGCCGCTGGGGACGATGATCCTCGGCGACCAGGGTGCCGACATCATCAAGGTCGAGGCGATCGACGGCGGCGACCATACCCGCACCTCGGCGCAAAAGCGCGGCGGGTTTTCCACCTCGTTCCTCAACAACAACCGCAACAAGCGCTCGATCGCGCTCGACCTGAAATCCGCCGCCGGCCGCCGCGCCTTTTTGCGGCTGTGCCAAGGCGCCGACGCGGTGGTGCAGAATTTCCGCCCCGGCGTGGTCGAGCGGCTTGGCGTCGACGAAGCGGCGGTGCGCGCAGTCGCGCCGAACATCGTCTATGTCTCGATCAGCGGCTTTGGCGAGGTCGGGCCGTACGCGCACAAGCCGACCTACGACCCGATCATCCAGGCCTATTCGGGTCTCGCGACGGTGCAGGCCGGGGCCGACGACGTTCGCCCGCGGATGCTGCGCACGATCCTCCCTGACAAGCTGACTGCGATCACCGCGTCGCAGGCGATCACCGCGGCGTTGCTGGCGCGCGAGCGCACCGGCCAGGGCCAGCATGTGCGGCTGGCGATGCTCGAAGCGGTACTGGCGTTCCTGTGGGCGTCCGATTTCGGCGACCAGACCCTCGTGGGCGACGAGCCGCCGACCCAGGAAAAGGCCAGCGCCACCGATCTCGTCTACGAGACCGCGGACGGCTGGATCACCGTCGCGGTGCAGACCGATCAGCAATGGGTCGCGCTGACCCGCGCGCTCGACAAGCCGGAATGGCTCGACGACGAGCGCTTCAAGACCCCGGCGCTGCGCCATCAGAATGTCGATGCGCGGCTGGCCCTGACCCAGGCCGTGCTGAGCGGCGGCACCTCCGAGCATTGGCTCGACCGGTTGACCGAGGCGGGGGTGCCCTGCGCCCCGGTGCTGACCCGCACGCAGGTGATGCACGCGCCGCAGGTCGAGGCGCTCGGCCTCGTCGTCGAGACCGACCATCCCGGCGCCGGGCGGCTGCGTCAGACCCGCGCGGCGGCGCGGTTCTCGGTCACCCCGACCGCGATCCGCCGCGGCGCCCCGGCGCTCGGCGAGCACACCGACGCTATCCTCGCCGAGGCCGGCTATTCGCCGGATGAGATCGCCGGGCTTCATGCCGACGGCGTCGTTGCCGGAGGCAAGCGGTGATCGACTTTTATTACTGGCCGACCCCGAACGGCTGGAAGATTTCGATCATGCTCGAGGAATGCGGCCTCGAATACCGGCTGGTTCCTGTCAATATCGGCAAGGGCGACCAGTTCAAGCCCGAATTCCTCGCCATCAGCCCGAACAACCGCATGCCGGCGATCGTCGACCACGACGAGCCTGATGGGCCGCTATCGATCTTCGAGTCGGGTCCGATCCTGCTGCATCTGGCGGAAAAAACCGGGCGGTTCGCCCCCACCGACAGGCTAGGCCGCAAGGAGCTGATGGAGTGGCTGTTCTGGCAGGTCGGCAATCTCGGGCCGATGGCCGGGCAGCTCAGCCATTTCGTCAATTACGCCAAGGGCGAGCACCCTTACTCGCACACCCGCTACGCCAACGAATACAACCGCTGCCTCGGCGTGCTTGACCGCCGGCTGGAGGGGCGCGAATTCATCCTCGGCGACTATTCGATCGCCGACATGGCGTCGTTTCCCTGGGTGCTGATCTCGAAGCCGCTGGGCCAGGAGCTGGACGAGTTTCCCAATGTCGCGCGCTGGCGCGAGGCGGTGAAATCGCGGCCCGCGGTGCAGCGCGGGGTCGATCTCGGCAAGGAGCTGCGCCGTGCCGCCCCACCGACCGACGCCGAACGGGCAATCCTGTTCAACCAGACCGCACAGGCGCTGCGGAGCTAGGACAAGGCGATGTCCGACCGCCCGGAATGGTTCACGAACCCCGAGCACGCGCATATCGTCGGTGTCGACGACCAGCTGGCAGGCGTGTTGCGCGCCGAATTCAACATTCCAGGGCTGAAAGTCGATTGCGGCGTCGAGGGCACGCGCTCTTACACCTATCATTTCAGGATCTACAACGTTCCCGCGGACCTGCGCCCGCACGTCTCCACGCGGGCCATGGACCTGCTGTCCTCGTATACCGGGTACCGGTTCGAGGTTTATTGCGTGTAAGGCGGCGCGCTTACCGAGACAGGGAGGAAGAAATGGCTCTCAACGTGCGCCGCATCGTCACCGGACACGACCCGAAGGGGCGCGCGGTCGTCGCCACCGACGAGACCTTCAGCGCCACGGCGAGCCCGAGCCGGCCCGGCATCTCGCGGGTCGAGGTGTGGTCGACCGATGCGATGCCGGTCGACAATTCCGAAGGGACCGCGGGCGAGGCCCAGCGCGCCGGCTTCGTCAAGCGCTACAACTATGTCGGCACCGGCCAGGGCACGGTGGTCCGCGTCACCGAGTTCGCCCCCGGCGCGCCGGGCTTCATGCACCGCACCGAGACCGTCGACTACGCGATCCTGTTGTCCGGCGAATGCGACCTCGAATTGGACGACGGCAAGACCGTGCACATGAAGCCGGGCGACATCTGCGTCCAGCGCGGCACCATGCATGCCTGGGTCAACAACGGCACGGTCCCGGCGGTCTTCGCCTTTGTGCTGATCGACGCCGACCCGGTCGAGATGGCCGGGCACAAGCTGACCACGCATTACCCGTCGCGGTGATGGGGAGCGCGGGCGTCCCGCCCGCTCTTCAACGCTAGTTGTTGGCGGGCGAGACGCCCGCGCTCCATTTACCCCAGTTTTTTGCGGTACAGCGCGATCAGCCGCTCCCAATGGCGCTCCGCGGCGGGCTTGTCGTAGCACCAGCGCTCGGGGAAGGCGAAGCCGTGGTGCACGCCCCTATACATCTCGATCTCGCCCGGACTGCCGGCGCGCTGGAACAGCGTCTTCAGCTCCTCGACCATCGGCAGCGGCGCCAGCTCGTCGTGCTCGGCGCAGGCGATGTGCACCTCGCCCGTGATCTTGGCGAGGTTGAGGTGCGGGCTTTCCTCGGCGTCGTTGACCAGCCAGGTGCCGTAGAACGACGCCGCGGCGGCGATGCGGTCGGGGTAGCGCGCCGCGGCGGCGAGCGCATAGGGGCCGCTCATGCAATAGCCGTGGATGCCGGCCGGCCCGCTCTTCGCGGCGCTCTGCGTGGCGGCGAATTGCAGCATCGTGCCGACGTCTTCCATCACCGGCGGGATCGTCATCTTGGTGCGCACCGCGCGCATCCGGGCCTGCTCGGCCGAGCCCTTCTCCAGCACGTCGGGGCCGTAGATCGTGTCGCGCCCGGCCCGGTAATAAAGATTGGGCAGCAGCACGTAGTAGCCGACCGTCGCCAGGCGCCGCGCCATCATCCGCAATTCCTCGCGGATGCCGGGCGCATCCATCATCAGCATCACCACCGGATAAGCGCCGCCGCGCTCGGGATAAACGATAAAGGTCTCCATCGCGCCATCCTTGGTGGCGATGTCGACGGTCTGCTCGATCATGGCTGCCTCCGGCCGGGAGTGGCGAATTTCGGCCTAGCCTTCCATGCCCGCGGCGCGTCGGCAAGGGCGCCGGGGTGTATGGCTCAACTGCCGCGATGGTTGCTTGCGGGATTTGCCATTCACACTGATGCGAAGAGCGAAATTCTGCATTATGGTGATGGCGGGGTGGCTTTGCCCCGGGCTGGGAATCGGGAAGACTTCGGTGGAAAACGGCAGAGGACATCGTGACCGCGGGCGGCGGCGCGATTTTGACGAGGGCGATTTTGGCGGCGGCGGCGGTGGCCGCGACTATGGCGGGGGCGGCGGGCGCGATTACGG
>JBBRPG010000202.1:0-6295 GCA_038228485.1 Alphaproteobacteria bacterium | reverse complement strand
GAAGCTGGTGTTGAGGAACGAGCGCGACGGCGCCGGCACCATGCGGAACGGCCGCTCCGGATCGCCGTCGTCGAGGATCGCGACATGGTCGGGAAACTCGGGGAGCGCGCCGAGGTCGCGGCCGCGCATGGGTCCGGCCATCGAGGCCCAATTGGCGCGGAAGTGGAATTTCTTGTCGAGATGGCCGAACCCGTCGAGGAAATGCGCGGTCTCGAAGGGCTGCGCGCAATCGAGCCAAGTGCCTTCGACGAATTCTTCCGGGCCGGGCAGGCCGCTGGCCTTGAGCGTCGCGGCGATAATCTCGAATGCGGTCATCGCGAAGCCGCGATGCTCGGCACCCAGCCGCTTCGCCAGACCGCAATGCACCTCGTGGTTCGAGCGGCACTCGGCATGAGGCGGCACCACGGCGCGGTGCATCTGCAGGAAGGTGTGCGCGCCGGCCGTATACATGTCGTCGTGTTCGAGGAACGTCGTCGCCGGCAGCACGATGTCGGCCATCGCCGCGGTTTCGGTCATGAACTGCTCGTGGACGCAGACGAACAAATCGTCGCGGGCGAAGCCTTGGTGGACGAGACCGGATTCGGGCGACACCACCATCGGGTTGGTGTTCTGGATCAGCAGCGCATCGACCGGCGGGCCGTCGCCGAGGTCGCGCGTATCGCCGGTGAGGATCGGGCCGATGCGCGACTGGTCGAGGATGCGGGTCGCATGATCGATCACGTCCGATCCCTCTATCAGCCTGCGGTCGAGGCGGATAAGCCCGTGGTTCGATTGCAGCGCGCCGCCGCCCTCGTATTGCCAGGCGCCGGTCACCGCCGGCAGGCAAGTCACCGCGAAGAGCTGCGCCGCGCCGTTGCGCTGGCGCGAGAAGCCGTAGCCGATGCGGATATAGGAACGCTTGGTCTGCCCGTAGAGACGCGCGACGGCGACGATCTCGTCCTGCGAAAGCCCGGTGATGGCGGCGGCCCAGGCGGGTCCGCGCGAGGCCAGATGCGCTTCGAGGCCGGCCGGGTCGTCGGTGTAGCGCGCCAGATAGGCGCGGTCGGCATAGCCCTCCTTGAACAGCACATGCATGACCGCGCAGGCGAGCGCGCCATCGGTGCCGGGCAGCGGCGCCAGATGCATGTCCGCGATCTCGGCAGTGCCTGTGCGGTAGGGATCGATCACCACCAGCTTGGCGCCGCGGTCCTTGCGCGCCTTGGCAATGTGGGTCATCACGTTGACCTGGGTCGAGACCGGGTTGCCGCCCCAGACCACGATCAGGTCCGACTTCGCCATCTCGCGCCCATCGACGCCGCGTTTGATGCCGTGCCCGACCAGCCAGCCGGCGTCGGTCAGCGCGTTGCAGATCGTCGAATGCTGGCGCGAATAGCGCATCGCATGACGCAAACGCTGCAAGCCGTCGCGCTGCACCAGCCCCATCGTGCCGGAATAGTAATGCGGCCACACCGCCTGGCTGCCATGGCGCTGCGCGGCGCGGCTCAGCCCCTCGGCGACGAGGTCGAGCGCATCGTCCCACGAGATCGGCGCGAACGCGGCCTGGCCGACGCCTTTCTCGCCGACCCGGCGCAGCGGCACCGACAGACGGTCGGGGTGATGCTGGCGCTCGGCATAGCGCCCGACCTTGGCGCAGACGACGCCGTCGGTGTAGCCCTGCGCGCTGGCGCCGCGAATGCGGCCGATGCGGGTGGCGTCGATGCGCTCGACCTCGAGCGCGCAGGCGCTCGGGCAATCGTGCGGGCAGACGCTGTACGCGACATCGAGCGGCAAGGGCGTGCTCCGGGCGAGGCTTGGCACAGGATACCAGCCTTCGCGGATTGTGGTAAAATACCCTATGCCTGCTGCCGCCCTCGACGACCCCATCCTCAAGCGCTTTCGCGCTGCGCTCGATGCCCTGTACGGCGACCGGATCGAACGGGTCGTGCTCTACGGTTCACGCGCCCGCGGCGACGCGCGCGAGGATTCCGACTATGACGTCGCAGTGTTTCTCCATAACCTGACGAATCGCCGAGACGAGGTCAGGCGAATGGTGCCCATCGTCGTCGAGATCATCGACGACACCGGCGCGGTCATACATCCAATGCCTTACAAGGCCGCCGGGTACGAAGATCGCACTTCGTTAATGCGCGAAATCCGGTTCGAAGGCGTCGATTTATGAGTCCGGAGGCGCAGCAGCATTTGGACAAGGCCCGCAATCATCTGACAAAAGCACACGATACTTTGGACAAGCACCCCGACGAAGCTGGCCGCTGCGCCTACCTTGCCGCGTTCCATGCCGCACAAGCGATGATTTCCGAACGTACCGGAAGAGTCGCCAAGACGCATGCCGGCGTGCATAGCCAATTCAACCTGCTGGCCAAGGACGAGCCGGGAATCGGCGTCGAAATGCGACGGTTCCTGTCGGATGCTTTCGATCTAAAAGCCACTGCCGATTACGAGATCGGTCCGGACGCATTTGTCTCAACGGAGGAGGCCGAGACGGCCATCGCTGGCGCTACGAGCTTTGTCGGCCGCATTGCTGAAATCCTCAGCTGACGGCCACAGAAGGAAAGATCGATGACCTTTGCCTTGACCCCCGATCAGCTCGAAATCCGCGATGCGGTGGCGCGGCTGTGCACCCGCTTTGACGATGCCTATTGGCTGAAGAAGGACACCGACGGCGGGTTCCCGCACGACTTTCACCAGGCGATGGCCGAGGGCGGCTGGCTCGGCGTGGCGATGCCCGAGGAATACGGCGGCAGCGGGCTCGGCATCACCGAGGCGGCGGTGGTGATGCAGGCGGTGGCGCAATCGGGGGCCGGGTTCTCGGGCGCCTCGGCGGTTCACATGAACATCTTTGGGCTGCACCCGGTCGTCGTCTTCGGCACCAAGGAGCAGCAGCAACGTTTTCTGCCGCCGTTGATCGCCGGCAGGGAAAAGGCGTGCTTTGCCGTCACCGAGCCCGATGTCGGGCTCGACACGACGCGGATCAAGACGCGCGCGACCCGCGAAGGCAACGGCTACGTCATCACCGGCCGCAAGATCTGGACCTCGACCGCCCAGGTCACCGAAAAGATGCTGATCCTTACCCGCACCACCGCGTTCGAGGACTCGGCCCGCCCGTCGCAGGGCATGACCCTGTTCTACACCGACCTCGACCGCAGCGCCGTCGAGGTGCGCGAAATCCCCAAGATGGGGCGGCACGCGGTCGATTCGAACATGCTGTTCATCGACGGGCTGAAAGTGCCGCTCGAGGACCGCATCGGCGAGGAGGGCAAGGGGTTCCAGTACATCCTGCACGGGATGAACCCGGAACGCATCCTAATCGCCGCCGAGGCGGTGGGGTTGGGCCGCGTCGCGCTGGAGCGCGCCGCGCGCTACGCCAAGGAGCGGGTCGTCTTCGGCCGGCCGATCGGCCAGAACCAGGGCATCCAGCATCCGCTGGCCGAGCGCTGGGTCGAGCTGGAGGCGGCCGAGTTGTTGGTGCTGCGCGCCGCCGCCGCCTACGATGCCGGCGAGGAAGCCGGCGCCTTCGCCAACGCCGCCAAATTCTATGCCGGCGAGGCCGGGCACCGCGCCTGCGAGACCGCGATGCTGACCCACGGCGGCATGGGCTATGCCAAGGAGTTCCACGTCGAGCGCTATTTCCGCGAGGCGCAGATCGCGCGCATCGCGCCGGTCATGGCGCAGCTGATCCTGTCGCATATCGGCGAGCGGGTGCTCGGCCTGCCGAAATCGTATTAGGGAGGAGCTCAATGCCTGAGAATCGTCCGGCTTATGTCATCGCCGAGGTCGAGGTCACCGACGCGGGCGCTTTCCAGGACTATGTCGCCAAGGCCGTTCCCACGCTCGGCCCGCACAGGGCGCAATTCCTTGCGCGCTCGAAGGCGCGCAGCAAGGAGGGCACCGCACCGGTCGGCGAGATCGTCATGCTCCGCTTCGATAGCCTGGAGGAGGCCGAGCGCTGGTATCACAGCACGGAATATGGCGCGGCAATCCCGCTCCGGCAGCGCGCCGCCAACACCCGCCTGTACATCGTCGAGGGCGAGCCGGGATAGCGGCTCCCATCCTCGCCCCCGCGGAAGCGGGGAGCCAGAGCGAACGGCATCAGGGATCTCCGTCCGCGCGGGAATGACGAGCGATCAGTATTCCTTGTACGTCAGGAACTTGCCGGACATCGTCACTTTGACGCGGTCGCCTTTCTGGTCGGGCTGGCGTTCGATCGCCATGTCGAAGTCGATAGCGCTCATGATGCCGTCGCCGAATTCCTCCTGGATCAGCTCCTTCCAGGTGGTGCCGTAGACGCTGACCAGCTCGTAGAAGCGATAAATCAGCGGATCGCTCGGCGGCAGCGCCGGCAGCGAGCCGCGATACGGCACCTCCTGCAGCAACAGCGTCTCCTCCTCGCCGAGCCCGAACAGGGTCGCGGCGCGCGCCGCCTGCTCGGGGCGCAGTTTCATCTGGCCGAGCAGCCCAGCGGTCAGATAGGTCGGCGAGCCGCCGCCGATCTCGGCGCAGATGGTCTTCCAGCTGAGCTTCTTCAGACGCTTTGCGGAGAGGATTTTCTCGGTCACGTCGCTGCGGTTCATGGGAGCCTCCCGGTTGGTGATGCGGAAACCTCCGCAACGCCCGTGCCAATCCGCTAGTCTGCGGCCATGTTGACCTTGAGCGTGCTGGACCAGTCGCCGGTGCGGCAGGGGGTGACCCCGCGCGACGCCCTATTGGAGACGATCGAGCTGGCGCGCCATGTCGAGGCGCTGGGCTACCGCCGCTTCTGGCTGGCCGAGCACCACGCCACCCCGGCGCTCGCCGGCAGCGCGCCCGAAATCATGATCGCCCGCATCGCCGCCGAGACCCGCCATATCCGCGTCGGCTCGGGCGGGGTGATGCTGAGCCATTACAGCTCGCTCAAGGTCGCCGAGCAGTTCCGTATGCTGGAGACGCTGCATCCCGGCCGCATCGACCTCGGCATCGGCCGCGCGCCGGGCAGCGACCAGCTGACCGCGGCTGCCTTGGCGCATGGGCCGGGCGCGCTCGGCATCGAGCATTTCCCCAACCAGATCGCCGATTTAATCGGCTATTTCGAGCACACCATCCCGGCCGAGCACCCGTTCTCGCGCATCCGGCTGATGCCCGACGGCGAGACGCTGCCGGAAATCTGGATCCTGGGGTCGAGCGAGCAGAGCCCGCTCTTCGCCGCCTATTTCGGCCGCGCCTTCTCGTTCGCGCATTTCATCACCGACGAGGGCGGGCCCGAGATCATGGCCAGCTACAAGACGCAGTTCCGCCCGTCATCGGCGCTAGTTAAGCCGCAGGCCAGCATCGGCGTCTTCGTGATCTGCGCCGAAACCGAGCAGCGCGCCCACTACCTCGCCGCCAGCCGCGATTTGTCGCGGTTGCGCCAGCGCCGGGGCATGCCGATGCCGTTCCCGCCGCCCGAGGATGCGCTCGCCTACCCGTATACCGAGGCCGAGAAGCGGCTGATCGACCATCACCGCCGCCGCCAGATCGTCGGCACGCCGGAGACGGTCAAGCCGCAGATCGAGGCCTTGGCCGAACGCTACGGGGTCGACGAAATCGTGGTGCTGACCATCACCCACGATTTCGCGGCGCGCAGACATTCCTATACGCTGCTTGCCGAGGCGTTCGGGCTGACGCCGCCGGAAGGCTGAGCGCGCTTGCGCCGGATGCTGATCGGGCTCGCCGTCGTTGCGCTGGTTGTCGCCGGGCTTGGGTTGGCGGTCCGGCTCTACCTGAGCCGGGATGCGGAGATCGCCTTGGCCCCGGGCGAGCGCGTCGTCATCCGCGAGCTGCGCGACCCGCTGCCGGGCAATTCGTTTCTCGCCTGCCCGCCGGATTACTGCGCGGCGACCGCGGCGCCGAGCCCGGTCTTTGCGCTGCCGGTCGAGCGCCTCGCCGATGCCTGGCGGCGGATGCTCGCGGCCGAGCCGGAGGTGTTTCCGGTCGCTTCCGACCCCCAGGCGCAGCGTTTCACGGTGATCCAGCGCACCCGGTTGCTGCATTTTCCCGACATCGTCACGGTGGAGTTCGTTGCGCTCGGCCCCGACCGGTCGAGCCTCGCCGTCTACAGCCGAGCGCGCTACGGCCGCGGCGATTTCGGCGCCAACCGCAAGCGCGTGCTGCGCTGGCTGAGCGAGTTGCCGCCGCTTGCCGGCGGCTAGATGTTTGATCCCGGGCTTTGATGGTGCAGTCTTTTCCCGTGAATGGAAGGAGGCACTATGGGCCAGGTTCTCCATGGAAGCGCCACAACGACAGAGGCGGTCCGTCGAGCGATACAGCATAGTCAAGAGAGCCT
>JBBRPG010000201.1:0-6354 GCA_038228485.1 Alphaproteobacteria bacterium | reverse complement strand
GCGGTGGTGGCGTTGGCGTTGGGGTGGGGGGGGGTGGGGGGGTCGGGGGGGGTGTCGGGGTCGGCATGGGTGTGGGGGTCGGGGTCGGTGTGGGCGTCGGTGTGGGCGTGGGGGTCGGGGTGGGGGTGGGCGTCGGCGTGGGGGGGGGCGTCGGGGTGGGGGCATTGGCCAGGGTAAAGGTACGCCCATCGATGCTGTTGACGTAGAACGCCGTCTGGATGTCGCCCGGATCGAAGGGCGGCAGGCAGCGCAGGAGCAGATGGCCGCCGATGGCCTGCAGCGAAGCCCCATGGGCGCAGGGCGTCCCGCCCGCTTCGAGCGCCTGCCGGATGCTTTCGGCGACATCGCCCGACACCACATTGCCGATGCCGCTCAGCACGACGCGGCGGTCGGTCGGGACCTCAGGAGCCCCGCCGTTACCGTTGGAGCGGCCGTCGAGCAGGGCGAGGATTTCCGCGATGAGCTCGGGAGACACCCTGTGCGGCGTCGCCGAACAAGCGCCGCCGCCGCCGATGCACGCGCCGAACCCGGGGCGAGACAGGGTAATGGTTTGGGTCTGGCCGCCAATGCCGATGATCAGTTCTTTGCCGTAGAGAAAGATGATCTCGACCCGATTGCTGTTTCGCACATCGAGCAAGAACGCGCCGCCGCGAATGCCGAGCGACACGGATGGCAACCTGATGTTGACGCCGTTTTCCAGCTTGCTGACCGCGCCGCCGATATAGCGGAACACGCCCTGCGTCGTGCTCATCGCCAGGCGGCCGCCCTTGGTATTCGGGTTGTAGACGAACTCGTCGATGACGATGCTAGAGCTCGGCCCGACGCTCAGCGCCGACTCATCGAGGAACAGCACCTGCGTCTGACCGCCGGGCTCGGTCTCGATCCGCTCCTTGAAGACGACATCCTGCCCGAGCACCAGCTGTTTGACTGGCCCGCTGGGGAAGGTGGCGGTGCCGGCGGGGTTGACCGCGCCGTGAATCCCGACCTTCTGATCCACCGCCATAGCCGGCCACACCAGGGCCGTACTCGTCAGCAATGTCGCCAGGTTGACCGCGGTGCGGCGAAGCGCGCTCATAGGATGCTCCGAATATACAAGGGCAATATAGCACGCATTACTACCTGTGCGGCAATTCGATGTGAATATTCAGCCTGAAAAGTTATGCAGCGGATGGGCGTGGTCGAGCGGGCCGTGGCCGTGGCCGATGCCGGGAGCGCTGGCGATCGCGCGCTGGACGTAGTCGCGGGCGCGCTCGACTGCGGCCTCCGTGCTCAGCCCCTGCGCGAGGCCGGCAGCAATCGCCGACGCCAGCGTGCAGCCGGTGCCGTGGGTGTGGCGGGTGTCGATGCGCGGGCTCTGCCACTCGCGCAGGCCCCCGGAGGTGGCGAGAATGTCGTGCACCGTGTCGCCATCGAGATGCCCGCCTTTCAGCAGCACCGCGCCGCAGCCGAGGCCGAGCAGCGCCCGCGCCGCCTGGCGCATCGCCGCGACATCGGCGATCCGGCGGCCGGAGAGGATTTCCGCCTCGGGCAGGTTCGGGGTCAGCACCGCGGCGCGTGGCAGTAAGCGGCGTTTCAGGGTGGCGATTGCGTCGGTCTGGATCAGCGGCGCGCCGCCCTTTGCCACCATCACCGGATCGAGCACCAGCGGGACCAGGGGCGCACGTTCATCGAGCACGGCAGCGACGGTCTCGATCACCGCGGAATCGTGCAGCATCCCGGTCTTGATCGCGTCGGCGCCGATATCGTCGAGCACGACCTCCATCTGCTGGCGGATAAAGGCCGGGTCGACCGGCAGCACGCCAAAGACGCCGTTGGTGTTTTGCGCGGTGAGCGCGGTGATGGCCGTCGCCGCAAAGGCGTCGAGCATCGTCACCGTCTTGATGTCGGCCTGGATGCCAGCGCCGCCGCCCGAGTCGGAGCCGGCGACGATGAGGACGCGGCCTCTCACTGGCCGCTCAGTTCAAATCGAAAAGCTGGATAGCGGTGGTGCGTCCTTCGAGACGGCGCTTCGCGCCTCCTCAGGATGAGGAATTTTCTCAATGCCATCACCGCTCTACCTCATCCTGAGGCGCCTCGCGCAGCGAGGCCTCGAAGGACGCAAAGCCGTCCTACAGCTGTAAACTATTCCGCGGCTGCGATCGCCGCCCCGGACTCTTCGGTACCGCGGGTGGCGGCGAGGATCGCCTCGCAGATGTCGTCGACGACGCTGGCGAGCAACTCTCCATCCTCGCCCTGAGCCATGACGCGGATCACCGGCTCGGTGCCGGAGGGACGAATGACTAGGCGCCCGGCCGTGCCGAGGCGCGCCTCGCCGGCGATGACGGCCTGCTTGACCCGGCGGGCCTCCATCGGGCGGCCGTCGCCGAAGCGCACATTGCGCAGCAGCTGCGGCACCGGGGTGAAGAACCGGCACACATCGCTCGCCTTCTTGCCGGTCTCGACGATCGAGCCCATGACCTGCAAGGCGGCGATGAGGCCGTCGCCGGTCGTCGCATAGTCGCTGAGGATGATATGCCCCGACTGTTCGCCACCGACATTGCAGCCGGCGCTGCGCATCTTCTCGACGACATAGCGGTCGCCGACCGCGGTGCGGTGCATGCCGATCCCCTGCTCGCCGAGGAAACGCTCGAGGCCGAGATTGGACATCACCGTCGCCACCAGCGCCTCGCCCTTGAGCTGATTGGCGCGCGCCAGTGAAGTCGTGATCAGCGCCATGATCTGATCGCCGTCGAGGATCGTGCCGCGCTCGTCGGCGACGACCAGCCGGTCGGCGTCGCCGTCGAGGGCGATGCCGATATCGGCCCGGCGCGCGATCACCTCTTGCCGCATCGCCTCGGGAGACAAGGCGCCGCATTCGCGGTTTATGTTGATGCCGTCGGGAGCATCGCCGATCGAGAACACTTCGGCGCCGAGTTCCCAGAACACCGTGGGGGCGACCCGGTAGGCGGCGCCGTGGGCGCAATCGACGACGACGCGCATCCCGTCGAGCCGCAGCCCCTTGGGGAAGCTCTGCTTAACGAACTCGATGTAGCGGCCGCCGGCGTCGTCGAGCCGCTTGGCGCGGCCGAGCTCGGACGGCGCGGCGCGGTGCGACGGGCCTTTTTCGAGGCACGCCTCGATCTTTTGCTCGAGGTCGTCGGACAGCTTGTAGCCGTCGCGGCCGAACAGCTTGATGCCGTTGTCGCCGTAGGGGTTGTGCGAGGCCGAGATGACGACGCCGATATCGGCGCGCAGGCTGCGGGTCAGCATCGCGATCGCCGGGGTCGGCAGCGGTCCGACCAAGACCACGTCCATGCCCATGGTGATGAACCCGGCGGTCAGCGCCGGCTCCAGCATGTAGCCGGAGAGCCGCGTGTCCTTGCCGATCACGACGAGGTGCTTGTGGCTGCCGTTGTGAAAGCACTCGCCGACCGCCATCGCCACCTTGAGCGCCGTTTCCGGCGTCATCGGCTCGACATTGGCGGTGCCGCGGATCCCATCGGTGCCGAAAAGCCTGCGCGTCATCGCCCCGATCCCCCTCGCCGACCGCGAACAGCGGCCGAACCGCGATCCGGCCTTTTAACCGAAAAGGATCAACAATTCATCAGCGATGCCTGCCCGACCACGATTCCTGCCGACCCCCCGCCGCTGTTTCCGCTGTTATTTACAGGGAATTTGCAGCGGGCGCCGGAGTTAGCCGCCCGGCTGCGGCTCGGGCTCGGCGCCGGGGCCGATCCCGCTGGGACGGCCCGCGGGCGGCACCGAGCTGCGCCGGCCGGAGCCGGGGCGCGGCTCGTCGGCGGCCGGCCCCGTCCCCGCGGTGCTTTCGCGTACGATCCGCTCACCCTTGATGATGCGGCGGATTTCATCGGCCGACAGCGTCTCGTATTCGAGCAGGCCCTGCGCCAACGCGTTCAGCTCGTCGAGATGCGAGGTGAGGATGCCGCGGGCGGTTTTCTCGCCTTCCTCGACGATGCGGCGGATTTCGTCGTCGATGACCTTGGCGGTCGCGTCCGAGACGTTCTTGCGCTGGGTCACGGAGTGGCCGAGGAAGACCTCTTCCTCGTTGTCGCTGTAGCGCAGCGGCCCGAGCTTTTCGCTGAACCCAAACTCGGTGACCATGCGGCGGGCAAGCCCGGTGGCGCGGCGGATATCGTCGGCGGCACCGGTGGTGACGTGCTCCTGCCCAAAGATCAGCTCTTCGGCGACACGGCCGCCGAAGAGGCTCGCCAGCATCGCCTCGATCTCGCGCTTCGACTGGCTGTACTTGTCGCGCTCGGGCAGGAACATGGTGATGCCGAGAGCCCGGCCGCGCGGGATGATCGTCACCTTATGCAAGGGCTCGTGCCCTTCGACGTAAAGCATGCAGAGGGCGTGGCCGGCCTCGTGGAAGGCGGTCAGCTTCTTTTCGTCCTCGGTCATCACCATCGAGCGCCGCTCGGCACCCATCATGACCTTGTCCTTGGCCTGCTCGAACTCGGTCATCGCCACCGAGCGCTTGCCCCGCCGTGCCGCCATCAGCGCCGCCTCGTTGACGAGGTTGGCGAGATCGGCGCCGGAGAAGCCCGGCGTGCCGCGGGCGATCACCTTGGGATCGACATCCGAGGCGAGCGGCACCTTGCGCATATGGACCTTGAGGATCTTCTCGCGGCCGAGGACATCCGGGTTGGGCACGACGACCTGGCGGTCGAAACGGCCCGGCCGCAGCAAGGCGGGATCGAGCACGTCGGGCCGGTTGGTCGCGGCGATCAGGATGACACCCTCGTTGGCCTCGAACCCGTCCATCTCGACGAGCAGCTGATTGAGGGTCTGCTCGCGCTCGTCGTTGCCGCCGCCGAGGCCGGCGCCGCGATGACGGCCGACCGCATCGATCTCGTCGATGAAGATGATGCAGGGCGCGTTCTTCTTGCCCTGCTCGAACATGTCGCGGACGCGGCTGGCGCCAACGCCGACGAACATCTCGACGAAATCCGAGCCGGAGATGGTGAAGAACGGCACGTTGGCTTCGCCGGCGATGGCGCGGGCGAGCAAGGTCTTGCCTGTGCCGGGCGGGCCGACCAGCAGCACGCCTTTGGGTATCTTGCCGCCGAGGCGCTGGAATTTCTGCGGGTCCTTGAGGTACTCGACGATCTCCTCGAGCTCCTGCTTGGCTTCGTCGATGCCGGCGACATCCTCAAAGGTGATGCGACCGACCTTTTCGGTCAGCAGGCGGGCGCGGCTCTTGCCGAAGCCCATCGCCCGGCCGCCGCCGCCCTGCATCTGGCGCATGAAGAAAATCCACACGCCGATCAACAGCAGCATCGGGAACCACGACACCAGGATGCCAAACAGCGAGGGCACGTTATCGTCGAGCGGCGCGGCGGTGATGCGCACGCCCTTGTCCATCAGGCGGTTGACCAGCCCGGGATCGCTCGGCGAGTAGGTGGTAAAGGCGCGGCCGTCGGTGAAATGGCCGGTGATGTTGTTGCCCTGGATGGTGACGTCGGTCACCTGGCCGCGGTTGATGTCGGTGGCGAAATCGGAGAACGCGAGCGTCGATTGCGGCCCGCGCGTGGACGAGGTCTGAAAGAGATTGAACAGCGCGACAAGCAACAACCCGATCACGATCCACAGGGCGAGATTCTTGCCGAAATTGTTCACGCCGGGACCTTTCCCCTATCGCCTCACGACCGCCAAAATCGAGGCCGGCCGCAGCGCGCTTCTACCGCCACCGAAACATAAGATGCCTTGGCGATTAAACAACTGTAAACCCTACTCCGGAGAGCGGAACCGCCGGACGAAAGACCAACGCCGAAACCCCGGCGGCGGTTGCGCGGCGCAAACCGAGATGCGGCGCCGCCACGATCTTTCCCGCCGCGTCGCGCCAGACCGGCAGCGCCGGAAAGACGAGGCGCGGCAGCGGATTGTCGGCGGCGATCGCATCATGGCCGAGAGCAGCAACGCCATCGGAGCCGAGAAAGCCGAGGTTGAGAGGCGCCGGCGCGGCCGGCGACAGGCGGGCGGCGAAGCGGCGATCCCACAGGGCAGACATGCCGGGCGCGAGGGTGAGCGGCGGCTCGGCGCGCGCGGTTTCGCGCAGCACCAGCACCCGGCCGCGCCACGGCACGAATCGGCAGCCGCCGAGGGTACGGGCGCGCTGCGGCGCGGCGGCAAGGCCCGCGCGCAACCGCGCCAGCCGGGCGCGCCGCAGCGGATAGGCCGCGACGCCGCCCCCACCGCCAATCGCGCCGGCGACCCGGCCGAGCGCCAGCTCGCCCAACTCGCCGGCGGCGATAATCGGCTGCGGGTCGATGAGCGCGAACCCGGCGGGGTGCAGCGCCACAGCGCGCGCCAGCAGCGCCGCTAGCGTCCGCTCGCGGGCGCTGCGGGCGGCCG
>JBBRPG010000200.1:0-6398 GCA_038228485.1 Alphaproteobacteria bacterium | reverse complement strand
GGTGATCCCGGTGTGCCCGAATGTCGTGAACAAAAAGCCGCCGACGAACGCGCCGACGATCCCGAGAACGATGTCGAGGACAAAGCCTTCGCCGGTGCGGTTGACGATCTTGCTGGCGATAAAGCCGGAAATCAGGCCGAGGACGATCCAGCCGAGAATGGACATGTGCGCGCTCCCCTTGAAACAGCTCGCACGCAAACAACCGCCGCGGCGATTCATCCCCGGTTGGGAGGGCTGTTCGCTCTCAGCCCCCAACCGCGCCCTGGGTTTCGACAAACACCGAATAGACCGACTGGCTCGCCGCCATGAACAGGCGGTTGCGCTTGCGCCCGCCGAAACAGACATTGGCGCAACGCTCGGGCAGCATGATGCGGCCGATCATCTTGCCGTCGGGGGCGAAGACGGCGACCCCGTCCTCGGTCTCGCCGCCCGACCACCCGCACCACAGATTGCCGTGGACATCGACGCGCATGCCGTCGCTGCCGCCCGGCTCGGCGCTGTTGAACTCGCGCCGGTTGGTCACCTTGGTGCCGTTGTCGACGACGTCGTAGACCTGGATCGTGCGCTGTCCGGGGCCCGGCGTGTCGATGACGTAGAGCAGCTTTTCGTCCGGCGAGAACGCGAGCCCGTTGGGCCGCTTCATGTCGCCGACCGCGATCGTCATCTGCTTGGTTTCCGGGTCGAGCCGGTAGACGCGGAACGGCAATTCCTGCGGCACGGTGTGGCCGAGATAATTGCCGCGCGAGCCGGCGCCGTTGTCACTGAACCAGATCGAGTTGTCGGATTTGACGACCACGTCGTTGGGGCCGGTCAGCCGTTTGCCCTCGAAGCTGTCAGCCAGCAGGGTGATCGTCCCGTCGTATTCGGTGCGGGTCAGGTGCTGGGTGTCGTGCTCGCAGGTGACAAGCCGGCCCTGGCGGTCGCGGGTGTTGCCGTTGGCATAGTTCGACGGCTTGCGGAACACGCTGACCGCGCCGGTTTCTTCGTCCCAGCGCATGATCCTGTCATTGGGGATGTCGCTCCACAACAGGTAGCGCCCGTCGCCGAACCACACCGGCCCCTCACAAAAACGCATGCCGGTGGCGATCCGCTCGACCGCGGCATTGCCGAGGATGAGGCTTTGGAAACGGGGGTCGAGCGTCTTGAGGCTCCGATCGGGATAGCGGGTCGGCTCCGCGGCGTCGGCGCTGGACATGACACCTCCCATGCTGAATTCGGCTGCCGCGGCGGCCCCGGCTATCATCAGCGAGCGTCTCCCGAGCATCGCTTTCCCCCGTTTTCGCAATTCAACCCTAATCGGATCGCTGGTGCTTCACCATTTTCAACATATCGGATGATATGTGATCGCGATCGATGGGGACAGCTGATGAACCGGCTCAACGGCAAGCGGACACTGGTCACGGGCGGCACCAGCGGTATCGGACTGGAAGCGGCACGCCAATTTCTCGGCGAAGGTGCGCGCGTCGCGATCACCGGCAGCAATCCTGCGACGCTCGCCGCCGCGCAAGCCGAGCTCGGCAGTGAAGTCGTGGCGATCCGCGCCGATGCGGGCAGCGTGGCCGAGCAGAAAATCGTGGCCGACGCGGTTCGCGATGCGTTCGGCGGCCTCGACGCGGTCTTCGTCAATGCCGGCATCGGCGAATTCCGACCGCTCGGGCAATGGGATGAAGCCGCGTTCGATCGCTCGATGGCCGTCAATCTCAAAGGCCCGTTTTTTCTGTTGCAGGCGCTCTTGCCGCTGCTCGCCAACCCGGCGTCGATCGTCCTGAACACCTCGATCAACGCGCATATCGGCATGCCGAATTCGAGTATTTACGCGGCGACCAAGGCCGGGCTGCTCTCGCTCGCCCGAACCCTGTCCGGCGAGCTGATTTCTCGCGGCATTCGGGTCAACGCGGTCAGCCCGGGACCGATCGCCACGCCGCTCCACGGCAAGCTCGGAATGAACGAGGACGATGTTGCCGCCCTCGTCAAACAAATCCCGGCGGGCCGACGGGGTCTGCCCAACGAGGTCGTTCAGGCCGTCGTGTTCCTGGCCTCTGACGAGGGTGCCTTCACCATCGGCAGCGAGTTCATCATCGACGGCGGCATGAGCACGCTGTGACCGCCGTGCGGCGAGCGGTCAGGAATTCGGGCCGCGTTCCATCGACACCGGCTGCCAACGCTTGAGGTCGCCCTTCGCCAGCACGCTGGGATTGACGCACGACATCGGCCACCGGCCGGTCAGCGCCAGCGACAATTCGAGGCCCACGCGACGGCGCCGCGCCGGGTCGAACCGCGCCGTGGCCGAGGCGACATGGGCGGTGAGGATCACGTTGTCCATGCGCAGCAGCGGGTTGTTGCCGCCCGGCGGCTCCTGCTCCAGCACGTCAAGCCCGGCGGCGGCGATCTTCTTCTCGTCGAGCGCCTTGATCAGCGCCGCCTCGTCGGTGGTCGGCCCACGCCCGGTCGAGATGTAGATCGCGGTCGGCTTCATTTGGCTGAAATGCTCTTCGCGGATCATCCGCTGGGCGCTCGCGGTTGCCGGCGAGTGCATCGAGATGATATCGGCGCGCGCCAGAAGTTCCGGCAAGCTGACCGGCTCGACCCCCCGCTCGGTCATCACCATTTCCTCGATGAACGGGTCATCGGCGACGATGTGCAGGCCGAACGGCTTGGCGCGTTCAGCGACGGCGCGGGCGACATGCCCGAACGCGATCAGGCCCAGAGTCAGCCCGCGCAGCCGCGGGATCTTCAGCAGCGCCGGCCGGCCCTCGGCCCAGCGGCCCTCGCGCACCATGCGGTCCTGCTCGACCAGCCGGCCGTGCGTCGCCAGGATCAGCCGCATCGCGTGGTCGGCGACTTCTTCGATAAAGGTGTCGGGGCAATTGGTGACCGGGATGCCCTTGGCGGTCGCGGCGTCGACATCGACTGTGTCGACCCCGACGCTGCCCAGCGAGATGATCTTGCAGCGTCCGAGGCCGTCGATCATCTTCTTGGTGATCGGCCGGCCCTTGGCGTAGAGCGCATCGGCGTCCTTGGCGGCGGCGACGAACTCGTCCTCCGATCCGGCCGGGATCTCGTAGATCTCGGCGTCGATCGGGGTCAGTGCTTCCAGTTCGTAGCCATACCCGCCGCCGGCGACGGTAAAGCTCGCCCCTGCCGGCGTCGCAATCCTGTATTTGGCCAAGTATCCCTCCCAAGGCATGGAAAATCGTAGCTTGGATCAGAGCCGCGGCGGACGGGGGTTGTCAATCGCCGCTCGCGCGAGGCCGCCATTGACGGGGTGGGGGCGGCGGCATTATTACCTGTCTAGGTACCTAGCCAGAACTGGATCGCCGATGCACCGCGCGGAATGGTCGCTGCAGGACGCCAAGAACAGCTTCAGCGCCGTGGTTGACGCCGCCAGCAAGGGCACACCGCAAACCGTGACCAAGCGCGGCAAGCCGGCCGTCGTCGTGCTGTCTGTGGCGCAATACGAACGGCTGAGCCGCAAGCACACGCCGCCGAAACGTTCGTTTGTCGAACATCTGCTCGCCATGCCGAAGGACGATGGCACCTTTGAGCGGATCGAAATCGAGCCACGCGACGTCAAATTTTGACTCACCTTCTCGATACGGTGGTGCTGTCCGAAATGCGCAAGCGGCAGGGCGATCCCAATGTGCTGCGATGGCTGGACGGAAAAGCTGCCGAGGTGCTGTTCATCTCGGCGGTGACGATCGGTGAGATTGAGCGTGGGATCGAAAGCGCGCGCCGGCGCGATCCGACCTTCGCTGAGACTTTAGGTTCGTGGTTGGAAGAACTGATCGAGGCTTATGAAGATCGGATTTTACCGGTCGATCTTGTCGTAGCTCGCCGATGGGGACAGCTCACTGCACGGCTAGGCCACGCCGGCATTGATCTGTTGATCGCCGCCACGGCGCTTGAACACGGGCTGACCGTTGCCACTCGGAACGTTCGTCATTTCACGCCGACCGGCGTTGCGGTCGAGAACCCGTTCGAGGGAGCGCCATGAGCCCCGGCGTGCCAAATCTGGTGATGTACGAGCGCATCGGCGCGGATGGCCGCCGGCCGAGCCCGTTTTCGTGGCGCATTCGCTACGCGCTGGCGCACAAGGGCGTTACCCCCGAGTTCCGCCACGTCCGCTTTGCCGATGTCGAGACCATCCGCGGGCTGAGCGGGCAGCATTTCGTCCCGATCGTCACCGACGGCGAGCGGGTGGTCCACGATTCCTGGAATATCGCCTGCTATCTGGAAGACCGCTTTCCCGACCGCCCCTCGCTGTTCGGCGGCGAGGGCGGACGCGGTCTCGCGCGGCTGGTCAACCATTGGTCGGACAATACGCTGGGTGTTGCGATCCGCCGGCTGATCGCCGCCGATTTCATCCGCTGCCTCGATGCCGGCGACCGCGATTATTACCGCAGCTCGCGCGAGGCGGCGTTTGGCTGCACCCTCGAGGAATACTGCGCCGACCGGCCGCGCTGGCTCGCCGAGTTCCAGGCCGTCACCGCGCCGCTCGAGCGTACCCTGGCGGAGCAGCCCTATTTTACCGGCGCGGCGCCCGGCTATGCCGACTACATCCTGTTCTCGGTGTTCCAGTACGCCCGGCTCGGCAGCCCGGACGAATTCCTCGCCGACGGCGCACTGCGCCGCTGGCGCGACGGGCTGGTTCAGGCGTTCGACGGGCTCGGCGACCTTTATCCGGGGTATCCGGCGGCCTAGTTAATCGCCGACATACCCCATTTTGCGGTCGTGCTCGCGCGCTTCCGGGTCGCGGGCGTTGGCACTGCCGTAGCCGCCGCCTCCGGGGGTGCCGAGCACGATCCGGTCGCCCTTTTTCAAGAAATGCGGACGGCGGTTGTCGACATCCTCTCCGTTGATCTGCACGAAGCCGAGCCCGCCCGGCTCGCCGCCGCCGAGGCCTGGCGCGGCGAATTTGGTGCGCTCGACCACGAACAGCGCGGCGATCTCGTCTTCGCTCTCGATGTCGATGGCGATGTCCTGACCGAGCCCGCCGCGGTACTGGCCGCCGCCGCCCGAGCCCTCGCGCAGCCGCTTGTAGCGAAAGAAGATCGGGTTGGCGCGCTCGGCGATCTCGACCGGGGTGGAGGAGATGTTCGAGGGCCATGACAGCGCGCTGACCCCGTCCTTGCCGGGCCGCGCGCCGAGCCCGCCATTGTAGAACAGCACCGACGCCCAGGTGGCGCTGCCGCGACGTCCGGCCAAGGTCAATATCCACAGCGGCGAGCCCGTCGCCGCCATCACCCGCTCGGGCACGATCTGGTGCAGCGCGCCGAACACCAGGATCGGCATGTAATGCCCGGTCGCCGCCCGCCCGCCGACCGCGATCGGCGGCAGCGGGTTGACGATGGTGCGCTCGGGCGCGACCACCTTGACCGGGCGGAACATGCCCTCGTTGTTGGGCAGGCTCGGCAAGAGGGCGCATTTCACCGTATAGGCGGTCATCGCATAGGTATAGGTGAACGGGCAGTTGATCGCCCGCGGCTGCTGCGGTGAGGTGCCGGTATAGTCCGCGGTGATCTCGCCGTCCTTTATGGTCAGCGCCAACTCGAAGCGGAACGGCTCGGCCAGCCCGTCGGTGTCGAGCGCGTAGCGGTAGGTGCCCTCGGGCAGCGTCCGGATCGCCGCCCGCATTGCCGCCTCGGAGCGGGTGAACATCTCGTCGGCGAGCGCGCGCAGATCGTCCTGCCCGTATTCAGCGAGTGTCGCGAGCAGCCGCTGCGCCATCAGCTCGACCGCGCCGACCAGCGCCCAGATATCGCCCAGGGTCTGATCCGGGGTGCGAACATTGGTGCGCAACAGCTTGATCAAGGTCGCATCCGCCACGCCGTCGCGCTCGAGGCGCATCAGCGGCATGTGGAAGCCTTCCTCGAACACCTCGCGCGGCTCGACCGAGCGCACTTGACCGCCGATGTCCGGAACATGCGAGCAAGCCGCGGCAAACGCGACAAGGCGCCCCTCGCGGAATACCGGCTTGACCACGCACACATCGGGCAGGTGCCCGGTGCCGAGCCACGGATCGTTGGTGATGAACACATCGCCGTCGCGCATGCCCTCTACACCGAACTCGGCGAGGAAATGCCGCGCCGTCGCCGGCAATGTGGCGATGAACGAGGGGATGCTGCCGCTGTTCTGCGCCGCCGAATGCCCGTTCTCGTCGGTCAGCACGCAGGCGAAATCGTTGGCCTCGTTGGACAAGGTCGAGAATGCGGTGCGGATGATGACTTTGGCCGCCTCGTCGACGATCGAGGTAATCCGGCTCCACAGGATTTCGATGGTGACGGGATCGAGCGGGGGCATCATTCGAATAAGTCTTCGGCTTCAGGCATCGGCGGCTGGTTCCGGCCTTCCGGCATGATTTCTATATCGTGGAACCGGTCGAGTTCGGCAAACCAGGC
>JBBRPG010000199.1:0-6420 GCA_038228485.1 Alphaproteobacteria bacterium | reverse complement strand
CCGTGCCGTTCTTGTCGAAGGCCGGACGCAGGCTCGACAACACCTCGAACGTGGTGCCGTGCTTGGGGTGTTCGTCGGTGTCGACGACGGTCTCGCCGCGGCGGCTCTCGATCTTGACCGGCACGATTTCGTCCTTGAAGCGGCCGGCCTTCTGCGCCGCCTCGGCCTTGGCCTGCGAGGCGGCGGCGAACCGGTCCTGCTGCTCGCGGGTGATCTGCCAGCGTTGGGCGACGTTCTCGGCCGTGTTGCCCATGTGGTAGCCGTTGAATGCGTCCCACAGCCCGTCCTTGATCATCGTGTCGACGAGCTTGGCGTCGCCCATCTTGGTGCCGTTGCGCAAATGCATGCAGTGCGGCGCCTGGCTCATGCTTTCCTGACCGCCGGCGACGACGATCTCGCTGTCGCCGGCAAGAATGGCCTGATAGCCGAGCGCCACCGTGCGCAGCCCCGAGCCGCACAGCTGATTGACCCCATAAGCGGTCGCCTCGAACGGGATGCCGGCGCCGACCGCCGCCTGCCGTGCCGGGTTCTGCCCTTCGCCGGCCGAGAGGATTTGACCCATGATGACCTCGGACACCTCCTTGGGGTCGACCGCGGCGCGGCGCAGCGCCTCGGCGATCGCGGCCTCGCCCAATTTGTGCGCCGGCAGGCCGGCAAGCCCGCCGTTGAACGCCCCGACCGCGGTGCGGGTCGCGCTGGCGATGACGATGTCGGTCATGGTGAAGTCTCCTTGGCGGTAACGCCTATGTGGGCAGGGCTATCGGTATCTAAAAGCGGTGACGGAATGAAGTCCAGACGGCCCCGCTTACCGATCGCGCTCCGCGGGCGTCAACGCTCGGCCGAGCGTTAGATCAGCGGGCCTTGGTGCCGGGGCTGCGACGCGAGCGGCGTGCTGCCGGCCGGCGCTCGAGTTTGGCAAGCCGGCGCTCAAGCTCATCGACGCGCCGGGCAAGCGCGGACAAGGCCGCCGGCTCGGCTGCCGATCCATTATCGGTTGCTCCAGGTCCAGGGGACAGCCCGAACGGACCGAAACCAAAGGGGCCGAAAAACGGCGGCAACGCGGGGGATGGCGCGGCGCCGGAGCCCTGCTTCGCTGCCCCTGCCGCAGGAGAGGCGAACTGCTCGGTAAAGGACGCCCAGCGGCTCAGTGTCTCCATCGCCTGCGGGTCGGCAAGGAGGGCTGTCAGATACTGCGTCCACAGCGCCAGGTAACGCTGCGTGACCTCGTCGGCATCGCTCATCGGCGAGATTATACCGCCAGCACTCGGATTCGCTGTATTGTTGCAGAGCAGCATCGTCGCTAGCGCGGGATATCGGGCGCATGGCAGCTCCAAGCAGCGAACAGGCAGGCGGCGCCAAACCCGTCGTCGTCAAGAAATACGCCAATCGGCGGCTCTACAATACGGCGACGAGCAGCTACGTGACGCTCGAAGACCTCGCCAAGATGATCCAGGACGGCGGCGACTTCGTCGTCACCGACGCCAAGACCGGCGAGGACATCACCCGCTCGGTGCTCACCCAGATCATCGTCGAGCAGGAGCAAAAAGGGCAAAGCCTGCTGCCGATCAGCTTTTTGCGCCAGTTGATCGGGTTCTATGGCGACAGCATGCAGTTCCTGGTGCCCGGCTATCTCGAACAGGCGATGATGTCGTTCTCGCGCAACCAGGAGCAGATGCGCAACACGCTGCGCACGACGTTCGGTATCTTTCCGTTCGGCCAGATCGAGGAAATGGGCAAGCAGAACATGGCGCTGTTCGAGCAGGCGCTGAAGATGCTGTCGCCCTACGGCGCGGCCGGTGCGGAGAAAGCCGCCGCACCCTCACCGACGCCAGCCGCGCCAGCCGATCCCGAAGACCCGCGTCTGCAGCGGCTCGAAAGCCAGCTCGAGGCGATGCGCCGCCAGATCGAGGCGCTGGGCAAGAAGTCGTAAAAGACCGGGCGCTTATGCTGGGCGCAGCCAGGGCGGCTCAAGGCTCGCCCGGCCGAAATAATGCCCCTGCAGGAAGTCGACCCCCGCATCGCGCAGCACCGCGGCATCTTCGGCGGTCTCGACCCCTTCGGCGATCGTACGGAACCCAAAACCCTGGGCAAGCCCCAGCAGATGACGCAGGAACGCCTGGTTCTCGGCATTGGTGGCGATATCGCGCACAAACGCGGCGTCGATCTTGACCGTGTCGACCGTCAGGCTTTGCAGATGCTGCAATGAGGTATGGCCGGCGCCGAAATCGTCGAGCGCAACCCGGCAGCCGAGGGCGCGCAAGGCGGCGACAAAGCGGGCCGCCTCCTCGATATCGTACAGCGCGGCGGTCTCGGTGATCTCGATGACCAGGCGTCCAGCCAGTCCGGGATGGGCACGCAGATGCGCGGTCAGCGAGCGTAGCCACGGCCGGTCGGCCGCGGTCAACGCCGAGACGTTGAAGCCGAGGGCGACGCCCGGATGCGCCACCGCGACCGCGAGGGCCTTGTCGAGGATGTAGCGGTCGATCAGACGGATGAGCCCCAGTTGCTCGATCTCGCGGACGAATTCGCCGGCAGCGATCGGCTCGCCGTCAGCGTCGCGCAGGCGCAGCAGGCATTCGTAATAGTCGACCGCGCCGGTCGCTGCCGAGACGACCGGCTGGAATGCGAACGCCATGCGGTCCTGGCGCAGCGCCACCTGGACCGCGTCGCCGATCGCGAGAAAGCGCCGCTTGCGCTCGCGCTGCTCGTCGCTGGTCCGATAGGCCGCGTAGCGATCGCGGCCGTCGCGTTTGGCTTCGGCCAGCGCCGCCTCGGCGTGAGTGATGACCTCATACGAGGTGAGGCCGGGATCGTCACAAGACACGCCGCCAACCGAAACGGTCGCTGCGACCGGCCCGCGCCCGGTCGTCAGCGGCAGCGAGCGCACGGCAGTGAGAATCTTCTCGGCGGCGACGGCGGTGCGGTCGGGCGGGCAATGCGCCAGCAGGACGCCAAACCGGTCGCCGCCCAGCCGGCCGATCAAGTCGCTGATTCGGACGCAAGTGTCGAGCCGGCGGCCGATCTCGATCAGCACGGTATCGGCCGCCTCGCGGCCGACGGAATCGTTGATCGCGCTCATGCCGTCGATGCCGATCGCAAGAAACGCAGCCGGGCTCGGCGCCCGCTGCCCGGCGGCGAGAGCCCGGTCGACCGCCTCGCGCAGGCGGCTGCGATTGAAGTGGCCGGTCAGCTCGTCGTAACTGGCGAGGTGCTCGATCCGGCTGTGCTGAATTCTCGGGTCGGCGCGCGCGCCGCTCGCCGCGGCCGGGCGGTCGATCGGTGGCGCATCGCTTAATGGCATTCGCACGGCCCGATTGAAAGGCGCGCCGCCACGTCGCCGGCACTCCGTGAAGTTAAATACTTAAACGTTGAGGAACACTGAAGCGTCCCGCAATCGGCGGATGCCGCGTCAGGCGGGCGTGTGCGACGCGAGGAACGGCAGCACGGCCTGGTTGAACTCGCGCACCCGCACATGGGGGAACCAATGACCGCCGCGCTCGAACAGCTTCACTTCGGCGCCGGGGATGAGCCGCGCCAGCTCCTCGGAGAAATAGGCCGGGGTAACGATGTCGTCCTCAGCGCCGACGACGAGGGTCGGGGTCTTGATCTTCGCCAGGCTTGCGGTGCGGTCGAAGGCGAGGATCGCGTCGATCCGGCTCATCGCGATTTCCTGAGGCGGGAAATGCGCGAGGCTCTGCGCCTCCATGTGCCGCAGCTTTTCGTTGTTCTTGGCGATCCACCAGCTCGGGTAGAGGAACAACGTCGTCGCCTGCACATACGAACTGGGGCCGAGGCGCTGCAGCACCTCCTTGCGCAGTGCATACATGCGCCGGAAATACGCGTCGGGCTTGGTCCAGGTCGCCGACAGGACGATGCTCGCCAGCCGTTTTGGGTGCTCGACCGCCAGCGCCTGGGCAATCGCCCCGCCGGTCGAGTGGCCGACGATGTGCGCCCGCTCGATCTCGAGCCGGTCCATCAGCGCGATGACATCGCCGGCCATGCGGTCGACGGTATAGCCGCCGCGGATCGGGTCGCTCTCGCCGACGCCGCGGCTGTCGTGGGTGATGACCTCGTAATGCTTGGAGAAGGCCGCGACCTGCTCGTGCCAGAACGAGGCCAAGCCGCCCAGCCCCGATACCATCAGCACCGGGAAGCCCGCGCCATGCCGCTCATAGTAGAGGGAGCCGTCGCCGATCGAGATTCGGGGCATCGGTTTGCCAAGGTAAAACAGAGCCGCGTCGGTACATCGCCTGAGGCAGACTGTCAAAGGGAACGCGCATGCCGCGCGTGCAGGGCAGGTCTCGGCTGGCGCAAGCCTGCCTGGCCCCGGTCAAACCGAAAGGCGCGCGGCCGCGGCATAACCCGCGCTTAAAGCGCCCACTTCTTGCCTCAAATTTGCCACAGCGTCCCCCTTCAATCCGGGGAACGGACGGTTGAGCGGCTCGTCCGCCTATAACGGTAAGCGACGGCCCTCAGCCGCGATCGGCAAACCCTCTTGAGGTGGAGCGAGATGACACAGCACGACCCGATCCGCGACGGTGAGCTAGTGCGCCCCGCGACGCGGCGGCCAATCGCCCGCATCCAGGACATCGACCATCACGTCGGGGCCAGGGTGCGCGAGCGGCGGATCATGCTCGGCTTCACCCAGCAGCAGCTCGCCGACCTGATCGGCGTCACCTACCAGCAGGCGCACAAATATGAGCGCGGCATCAACCGCATCTCGGCCGGCCGGCTCTACGAGATCTCTCATGTGCTGAGCGTGCCGGTAAACTATTTCTTCGACGGACTCGACGGCGAGACGTCCCGCGCGGTCAGCCCGCGCGAGCGGATGTGCCTCGAGCTGGCGCGCAACTTCGCCCAGATCCCCAACGAGAAGCATCAGGAAGCGCTGAGCCAGCTCGCCCGGGTGCTGGCGGCGGAGTAGCGGCGCCCACCAATTCACACACTCCTGCGGGCTTGACCCGCGGGTCCACGTCTTAATTCTCGGACATCCTGACAAAAAGACGTGGATGGCCGGGTCAAGCCCGGCCAGGGGAGTAAAATAGCCCCAAAAAATGGCCCCTAGAACCGCACCCCGAAGCGGACCCCAAGGTCATTGATGCTCTGATTCTGCTTGGCCAGACCGCCGTTCGAGATGTGGTCGATGTAGAGCGACACCGAGTAGAGCGGGTTGATCTGGTAGCCGAAATCCAGCGCCTCGCGGAACAGGATATGCGAACCGAGTGATTTGCGGTTCGGGTCTCTGGTGACGATCTTGCCGTCGTTGAAGCCCGGCCCGAAGAAATACCCCAGGAAGATGCCGTCTTCCGGACCAATGATGTTTCTCGCCAGCATCCACGCCCAATTTGCGCCGAGATAGAATTGGTCGGTGTCGCCGGCGGTGTTGATCGCGGCGCCGATGGTCGGCCTGGGTTGCAGCGCCCAGCGCAGCCAGGGCGGCGCGTTGGCCAACATCTCGTCGGCGATCGGGGACGCCAGGATTACTTCGGGGTTGATGTCGGCGCCACGCTCCTTGCCGCCGAAGGCGTGCGTGTCGTGATCCCAGATGCCGAATTTGAATTCCGAATAGGTGATGTTCTGAGCGTAAGAGCGAACCGGCATGAGCGCGGCCAGCGCCACAGCGCCGGCAAACACGAGCCGTTTCATGAGCCGCACCCCAACCCCCGGACGCCGCTGGCGAACCGTCATCCCTTCCCCCGCGATAAGGACAACCGATAGGCTATAGAGTCCGGGCGCCGGAACAAAGCCTTATGGCAGGCGTACGCCGCCTCGATCACGAAATGTTGCATCGCGGCAACAGCAGTGGGGTCAGGCCGCGGGTCGCAGCGTCTCCTGCTCGCCCGAGCCGTCGATCCACATCTTGAACCACAGCTCCAGCATCAACAGCGCCCACAGCCGCGTGTGATGGTTGCGCGCGCCCGAGCAATGCTCGTCGAGCAGGCGGCGAACATAGTCGGGACGCAGCAGCCCCCGCTCGCGCGCGGACTGGCCCAGCAGCGTGTCGTAGGCGAGCGGTTTCAGCTCGTTGCGCAGCCATTCGTCGATCGGGCAGCCGAATCCCATCTTCTTGCGATGGATCAGTTCGCGCGGCAGGTACGGCGCCATTGCCGACTTGAGCAGCGCCTTGGTGCGGCCCCCCGCCATCCGCACGTCGGCAGGGATGCTGAGCGCCCATTCGAGCAGGACGTGGTCGAGCAGCGGCGAGCGCGTCTCCAGCCCGTGCGCCATGCTGGCGACATCGACCTTCACCATCAGATCGTCGGGCAGATAGGTATGAAGGTCGGCCCAGTTGGCCCCGGCGACGAGCCCGTCCGCCGCGGCGAAATACGGCGCCAGCAGATCGAGCGCCGAGCGGTCGAGATGCGACCGCATCGCCTCGCCGTACCCGGCCTCCTTGTCGCGGTCGGCAAAGAACACGAT
>JBBRPG010000198.1:0-6527 GCA_038228485.1 Alphaproteobacteria bacterium | reverse complement strand
CTCGACCGCCATGCGCTCGTACTGCACGCTGAAATAGATGTTCTGCCGAACGTAGTGGCCGGGCAGCTCCTTCAGCGGCTTGAACCCCAAATATTCCTCGGCCCAGCCGAGATGGCGCTGGTACCAGAGGTCCATGTGCTCGAGCCAGAACGGAACCCAGCCGAGCCGCGTCTCGGCGAAGAAGATTTTCAGCTTGGGGAAGCGCTCGAACACGGCGGACAGCACCAGCTGGGCCATGCCGATCGACGGCGGGAGGCCGAAATTGGTCAGCCATTCGAGGAACGGCCGGCGCAGCCGCGCCATCACCACCGGGTCTTCCTTGGGATACTTCATCGTCGGCTGGTTGGCGCGCGCGCCGGTGCGGTAGAGCTGGACATGCACCGTCACCGGCATGTCGAGATCGAGCGCAGCGGCCCAGAACCTGTCGTCCTCGGGGGTCGGGTAGCCTTTACCGCTCGGCAGCCCGCCGAGCAGGATGCCTGTTAGCCCGAGCTTCTTGCAGTGCTTCATCTCCGCAATGGCGTCGTCGACATTGGTGATCGGAATGACGCCCATGCCGATGAGGCGGTCGGGCGCGACCGCGCAATATTCCTCGCCGAGCCAGTCGTTGTAGCCCCGGATCACCGCCTTGTAGACCTCGTCATGGGCGATGTTGCGCCAGAAGACGGGGCCGGCGACCATCGCGGCGAACAGCACCTCGGCGTCCATGCCGTCCTGGTCCTGCTCGCGCACCCGCTGCTCGGGACCGCCGGTGCCGGCGGCGTCGGCGACCTTGAGGCCGAAGGGCTGCCAGGTGCCGGCCGCGCGGCCCGCGCGCAGGTCGAGGAAATTGGCCTCCAGCAGCGGCTGGCCCTCGATCATCAGGGCGTCGCCGCCGTCGGGCAGGCGGACCGTGTGCGGGGCGCGGTCGCGGTGCTTTTCCGGGACGCGGTGGATCCAGCGCTCGGGCGGGACCTCGAGATGCCCGTCGCTCGACATCAGTGTGTATTTCCTGGCCATATCGCCCTCCGCGCCGCTCCCGACCGGCAACGAGGCTATCATTCTTGCCGGCGGCGATCCACCGAGGCGGTCAATTGTAGCGCTGGAGGAACCGGGCGATCTTGGCGCGCGCGAACTGGCTGGCGAAGCCGCCCCAGTTGACGTCGAAGCCGTGATCGGTGGCCGGCAGCAGATAGGTTTCGCCGGTCGCACCCGCCTGTTTCAGGGCGGTGCCGAGCTCCTGAAGCTGCTCGCTGGGTACGATCCGGTCGCGTGCGCCGAGGAATGCGATCGTCGGCGGCGCCGACTTGCCGATAGACGACTTGCCGATATAGGTCATCGGCGACACGGCGGCGTGGCGATCAGGATACTGCGAGGGGCTGCCGCCGATGTACCGCGCGCTCGAATCATGCACCAGGCCGCGGCTGGGGCTGGTGTCGTACAGACGCGGCATGTCGGGGATGCCGTAAAGGCTGACCACCGAGCGCACCGCGACCGGCGGCAGGTCGCAGGAGGGCGGCAGCCGCGGGTCGCCGACGCTATACGCGGCGAGCATCGCTAAGGTGGCGCCGGCCGAGAACCCGGTGACGCCGATCCTCGCCGGATCGATGTCGTACTCGCCGGCATGCGCGGCGACCCAGCCCAGCGCGCATTTCACGTCGCCGATTTCGTCCTGCCAGCGCACCGGCGGCGGGAGCCGGTATCCCACATCGAACACGGTGTAGCCAAGCGCGTTGAACCAGCGGTCCCAATCCGGCATGTCGCTGCGATTGCCATGGATAAAGGCGCCGCCGTGGATGCGGACCAGGGCGGGTCTCGGCGCAGCGCCGGCTGTCCCGGCGGCCGGCCAGACATCGAGCACCAGCTTGGCGCCATCCGCCGCGACGCCGTAGCTGACGGTGCGGCTGGGCTGAGGCGCTCCCAGGTTCAAATGCGCCGCATCGGCCAGATAGTCGCCGAGCGACAGGCTGACATCCTCGCGATGCGCGAACCGCCACACGGCGAGGCTGGGCCAAAGGGCGATGACTGCGCTTAGCGAAGCCGCAATCATGAAGAGGCTGGTCGCGAGCCGGGCTTGCCGCCCGCAGGCGAAAGCCGCGAGACCGGCGGCGGCGGCGGTCACGACGAGAAAATGCAGCGGGAAGAACAAGGCCACCGCGCCGCTCAGCCCGAGCGGGTCGTCGAAGGGGAGGGGGTAGACCGTCGCGAACGCGACTGCCGCGACCGCGACGGCCAACAGGATCGCGACGATCATGAGCAACCGGGCGGCAGTGCCGCGCACCGGCATGCTCGTTGCCCGGGGTTTTTTCTCGCCCGTTTCAGGAACGGTCATTCGGCCGATCGGTCTTTACCGCCGGGAGGCTACCAGCCTAACCAGCGGCAATCCATCGGCCCTCGGGTTTACCCCCTTGGCGGTTTGCCCGTCGCCGCGGAAGCCGGCTTATGCGGTTTGCCTGTCCCCTTCGTGTCGGCCGTCGCCGTCGTGGAGGACGCCAAAGCTCGCCGATTGCTTGCCGGCGGTATCGAGGTCGATGCCTCGACCGCCAGGCCGCGCCTCAGAAGCTCGCGGATCGCTGCGGCTCGGCTCGGCATCCGTTGGGCGAACCGCCAATCATCCAACACGCTGATTTCGCCGGCGCTAAGCATAATCTGCAAGCGTTCCGGCCTGCTGAGGTCAGCCACGGTCCTTACTCCCTATGTGACAACACCCTCTATATCCTATTAGGAGACGAGTTTGTCAATTACTCATTTTACAGTTTTTTCGGTTACCGCGACGGTTACGCAAAGGCTGTCAAATACAGATATTGCTACAAATATTCAGAGTAAATTCACGCCGAAACACCAAGAGATACAATAATTTTTGACGTTGAGTGGGGACGAAGCAGAGCAATTGGTGTAAAACAAAGAACAGCGTATCCTGTTGCCTGCGTGACGGCCGAAGGCGATCCGGCCTCGGCCCGAGGGGTCCTAAATGAGCGAAACGGCGCATGTACTTATCGTCGACGACGAGCCGGCGATCTGCGAACTGGTGCGCGACTACCTGGCCAGCGAGGGGTATCGGGTCTCGGTCGCGCATGACGGCGACGGCATGCGCCGTATCTTCGAAAAATCGGCGGTGGACGTCGTCCTGCTCGATGTCGTCCTTCCCCAGGAGGACGGGTTCGCGCTGGCGCGCTGGCTGCGCGCCGAACACCGAGAGCTCGGCATCATCATGCTGACCGGGCGCGCCGACACGATCGACCGCATCGTCGGGCTGGAGCTGGGGGCCGACGACTACCTGGCCAAGCCGTTTCACCTGCGCGAGCTGCTCGCGCGGATAAAGAGCGTCCGGCGCCGCGCGGTGCAGGCGGTTGCCGATGCGCCGGGGGCGAGCCGCCGACACGTCCGCTTCGCCGGCTGGCACCTCGATCTCGCCGCGCGTGAGCTGTATTCGCCGGCCGGCGAATATGTCCGGCTGACCACCGGCGAATTCGACCTTCTCGCTGCTTTCGTCACCTATTCCAATCAGCTGCTGAGCCGCGACCGGCTGTTGGATTTGGCACGCGGACGGGAAGCCGGGCCGTTCGACCGCACCGTCGATGTCCAAGTCGGCCGCCTGCGCCGCAAGCTCAATGACGACGCGCAGGAGCCCAAGCTGATCAAGACCCTGCGCGGCGGCGGCTACATCTTCACCGCGCCGGTGGAGTCGGTGGCGGCGCCGCCGATCCGGGCCGACACGCCCGGTGCGTCCGCCGCCGCCTGACGACTCGCGTCCGCCGGCGAGCGCGAGCCTCGACCTTTCTGCTTCCCGACAACTCAACCTCTTAACCCCTTGGTTCGAGGGGGCATTCCGATGTAGACAGCACGCTCGGCGCGCGGTCGCCGGATGTTTTGGCCTGGGCGGCAGGGAGACAGCACATGGATCTTCGCTTCAGCGCGGACGAGATCGCGTTTCGCGACGAGCTGCGCGTGTTCATCCGCGACAACCTGCCGGCCGATATCCGCGACAAGATGCGGCTCGGCTACGGCGCCGAGAAGGAGGACACGCGCCGTTGGCAGCGCATCCTCAACAAGAAGAACTGGGCCGCCTACAGCTGGCCCAAGCAATGGGGCGGGCCGGGCTGGACGCCGGTGCAGCGGATGATGTTCCTCGAGGAGAACCAGCTCTCCAACGCGCCCGACATGCAGGTGTTCAACATCACCATGATCGGCCCGGTGCTGATCCAGTTCGGCACCGACGAGCAGAAAAACCGCTTCCTGCCGCGCGCCGCCAACCTCGACGACTGGTGGTGCCAGGGCTTTTCCGAACCGGGCGCCGGGTCGGACCTCGCCGCGCTCAAGACCGCCGCGAAGCGCGACGGCGACGAGTATGTCGTCAACGGCCAGAAGATCTGGACCTCGACCGCGCATATGGCCGATTGGTGCTTTTGCCTGGTGCGCACCGACCCCAACGCGCCGAAGCGGCAGGAGGGCATCTCGTTCCTCTTAATTGACATGAAGACGCCGGGGATCACGGTGCGCCCGATCGTCTCGATCGACGGCACGCATCATCTGAACGAGGTGTTCTTCGACGACGTGCGGGTGCCGGTGAACATGCGCGTCGGCCCCGAAAACAAGGGCTGGGACGTCGCGAAATTCCTGCTCGGCAACGAGCGCACCGGCATCGCCCGGGTCGGCCGCTCGAAAGAGCGGGTCAAGACCGCGACCGAAAAGGCCCGCGAGGTGATGCAGAACGGTCGTCCGCTGATCGAGGACGCCGCGTTCCGTCAGCGCGTCGCGCAGTTCGAGGTCGACATCAAGGCGCTCGACATCACCCAGCTGCGCGTCGTCTCGGCGCACGACAAAGCCCGCGACGGCAAGCCCGACCCGCTCACCTCGGTGCTCAAGATCAAGGGCACCGAATTGCTGCAATCGACCACCGAGATGGTGATGGATGTCGGCGGCCCGCTGTCGATGCCGGACTGGGCCGCCGAGCTAGCGGCGCTGTCCAATGAGCCCGAGCTGGGTCCCGCCTGGGCGACCGAAACCACGCGCAACTATCTGATGCTGCGCGCCGCCTCGATCTACGGCGGCACCAACGAGATCATGAAGAACATCGTCTCGAAAGCCGTGTTGGGGCTTTGACGCGCTCCCTCTCCCCGCTTGCGGGGAGAGGGTTGGGGTGAGGGGCCAGTTAGCCGTATCTCCTTCCTTCCATTCGGTGAGCACTGATGGATTTCGAATACACCGAAGAGCAGCGGCTGTTGCGCGAGAGCCTCGACCGGCTGCTCGGCGACAGCTACGGCTTCGACAAGCGCAGGGCCTATCTCGCCGAGCCTGACGGTTTCGGCGCGGCGATGTGGGGGCAATACGCCGAGCTTGGCCTCCTGGGCCTGCCGTTCGCCGAGGAACATGGCGGGTTTGGCGGCGGCGGCGTCGAGACCATGGTGGTGATGGAGGCGCACGGCCGGGTGATCGCGCTGGAGCCGTATTTGGCGACGGTGGTGCTCTCCGGCACCGCGCTGCGGCTCGCCGGCAGCGCGGCGCAGCAGGAGGCGCTGGTGCCGCAGATCGCCGAGGGCAATCTGCGGCTCGCGTTTGCCCACGGCGAGCGCCAGGCCCGCTACGACCTCAACGACGTGATGACCACCGCGGCCAAGACCGCCGGCGGTTGGCGGCTCGACGGCGCGAAGAGCGTCGTCGTGCATGGCGACAGCGCCGACAAGCTGATCGTCAGCGCCCGCGTTTCGGGCGACCGCCACGATCCGGACGGCATCGGTCTGTTCCTGGTCGACGCCAAGGCGAACGGCGTGGCGCGGCGCAGCTACAAGATGCGCGACGGCACGGCCGCCGCCGATATTGCGCTGTCGGGGGTCGATGTCGCCGCCGCCGATGCGCTGGGCGAGCCCGCAAGCGGCTTGGCGACCATCGAGCGCGTGCACCAGGCCGGCATCATGGCGACCAGCGCCGAGGCGGTCGGCGCGATGGAAACCATGCTGGCGATGACCATCGAGTACATGAAGACCCGCGTGCAGTTCGGCAAGCCGATCGGCGAGAACCAGGCGCTGCAGCACCGCGCCACCGAGATGATGATGTCGCTGGAGCAAGGCCGCAGCCTGGCGATGCTGGCGGCGATCATGGTCGACGACAAGGACGCCGAGCAGCGCGCCCGCGACATCTCCACCGCCAAGGTCGGGGTCGGCCAAGCGGCGCGTTTCGTGTCGCAGAACGCGGTGCAGCTCCACGGCGGCATCGGCATGACCGAGGAATACGCGGTCGGCCACTATTTCCGCCGCTGCATGGTGATCGAGCACAGCTTCGGCGACACCGGCTATCATTTGTCGAAGCTGGCGGCGGCGGTGGGGTAGGCGGGCGATACCCTCACCCGTCTCGCGTCGGCGATGCCGCCGCGATCCACCCTCTCCCGCCTGCGGGGGGTATAGTGGACTTGCCCCGTTTTATTGGAGAGGCATTGGATCATTCTGCGGCCGTTTTTCGAACTGTGCCGGGCTGGTGAAGTCGAGGGCCGAATGGCGCCGGACGGGATTGTAGAAGCCGTCGAGGTAGCGGCCAATGGCCTGGTCGGCTTG
>JBBRPG010000197.1:0-6636 GCA_038228485.1 Alphaproteobacteria bacterium | reverse complement strand
GGTGCAGGCGATCCTGGCGAACATCCAGCGGCTCTACTTAGGCGACTTCGAACAGCCCGGCCGCGCCCATGCCGCCGCCGACGCACATGGTCACGACGACCAGCTTGCCGCCGCGGCGCTTGCCCTCGATGAGGGCGTGGCCGACCATCCGCGCGCCCGACATCCCGTACGGGTGGCCGATCGAGATCGCCCCGCCATTGACGTTGAGCTTGTCGTGCGGGATGCCCAGCTTGTCGCGGCAATAGAGCACCTGGCAGGCGAACGCCTCGTTCAGCTCCCACAAATCGATGTCGTCGATCTTGAGCCCGTGCTGCTTTAGCAGCTTGGGTACGGCGAAGACCGGGCCGATCCCCATCTCGTCCGGGCCGCAGCCGGCGACCGCGATGCCGCGATAGATGCCGAGCGGCGAGAGGCCGCGGCGTTCGGCCTCCGCTTCCTCCATCAGCACCGCGGCCGAAGCCCCGTCCGACAGCTGCGAGGCGTTGCCGGCGGTGATGAATTTGCCTTCCTTGACGCGCTGGCCGTCCTTGAATACCGGCTTCAGCGACGCCAAGCCTTCCAGGTTGGTGTCGGGGCGGTTGCCCTCGTCCTTGTCCAGCGTCACCGCCCGCGGCGCGGTCTCACCGCTATTGCGGTCGGTCACCAGCATGGTCGAACTCATTGGCGCAATCTCGTCGTCAAAGCGGCCGGCCTGCTGCGCCGCGGCGGTGCGCTGCTGCGAGCGCAAGGCGTACTCGTCCTGCGCCTCGCGCGACACGCCATAGCGCTCGGAGACGATTTCGGCGGTCTCCAGCATCGTCATGTAGAGCGCCGGGGTGTGGGTGACCAGCTCGGGGTCCTGCGCGCGGTAGCGGTTGAGGTGATCGTTCTGCACCAGCGAGATCGACTCGACCCCGCCGCCGATGGCGATCTGCATGCCGTCATGCACGATCTCTTTGGCGGCGGTGGCGATCGCCATCATCCCCGACGAGCACTGCCGGTCGAGCGACATCGCCGCGACCGTCTCCGGCAGTCCGGCGCGCAAGGCCGCCTGGCGGGCGACATTCGAGCCCTGACTGCCTTGCTGCAAGGCGGCGCCGATGATGACGTCCTCGATCTCGGCCGGGGCGACCCCGGCGCGCTTCACCGCCTCGGCGATCGCGTGCCCGGCCAGCGCCTGCGCCTGGGTGTCGTTGAAGGCGCCGCGATAGGCCCGCCCGATCGGCGTGCGCGCGGTGGAGACGATGACGGCTCGGCGCATGAAGTTCTCCCCTTCATTCGGTCGCGGGGAGATTAGCCGGTTTCAGTCCCTCGGGTCACGGGGAACCGGCCGGTGGTGGGCGCGGTAGGGATTGAACCTACGACCCCACCCGTGTGAAGGGTGTGCTCTCCCGCTGAGCTACGCGCCCGAGACCAGTCGACCCGAAATCGTTGAATTGGCCGGCTCCGGCATTTAGGCGAGGGGTCGGGAGGCTGTCAAGGCAGCGGCCGGCCACAGATAAGACATGACGCCGCGATAACGGGGTATGGATTTTGGTGCGAGAACAGGGCGCGATGACGATGCTATCCTCCCTTTTGCCGCCGGCGCTTGCCGGGGTCCTGATGCTTGTGGCGGCAATTCCCGCGGCAGCGGCCGGGGATGTCGTCGAGATGCGGTTCGAAGGTTACGTCGCCGGCCTCCACGTCGTATCGACGCAGACGGTCATCGAGGAGACCCCCGTCACCTACCTCATTCGCGGCGCCTACGAGACAGCCGGGTTGGGGGCGGTGTTCGCCAGCCGGGCAAACCACTCTGAGGCGCGCGGACGAAAGGCGGGGGGGCGTCCGCAGCCCGAGAGCTTCGCCAGCGAGACCACGCGCAGCGGCGTGGTGCAGCGCGACCGCGTGGATTACCGGCCGGACGGTCCGGCGAACGGCAGCTCGACGCCGGCGGCGGCGGAGCCGGTAACGGCGGTCGATGCTAAACAGCTGACCGGGACGGTCGACAGCCTGACCGCCTTCCTGCTGGTCGAACGGCAGGTGGCGCGCGGCGGCGGCTGCGCGCTGAACGTGCCGGTGTTCGACGGCCGCCGCCGCTACAATCTCCGCTTCAGCGATGCCGGCAACCAGATATTGTCGGCGGCCGCCGGGCAGAAATTTGCCGGGACGGCGCACGCCTGCCGCATGGTGCGCGACGAGATCGGCGGCTTCTTCGTCGACAAGAGCCATGTCGAGGGGGCACGCGCCGGCACCATCTGGTACGCGCAGCTGATGCCGGGCGACCTGGCGACCCCGGTGCGGATGGAGATGGAGACCGAGATCGGCGCGGTCTCGATCTACCTGTCGCAACTGCGCGGGCGTGGCGTCAGCCTGCGGCTTATGGAGTGAGCCCCAGCGCCGCCAGCGCCGGCGGCAGCTCGTCGAAGCGGTCGAGCACAAGTTGCGGCGAGAGCTCGGCCGGGTCGATTCGCGCATAGCCGTATCGCATCAGGATGAGCGGCAGCCTCGCGGCGTGGGCCGAAGCGGCGTCGTTCTCGCTGTCGCCGATCATCGCCGCGCGCCGGGGGTCGCCGCAGAGCTCGGCGATCAGGTTGAGGAGGTGACCCGGGTCGGGCTTGCGCACCGGATAGCGGTCGCCGCCGGCGTACCCGTCAAACAGCGCCCCCAGCCCCGTGCCGCTCAGCACCGCTTGCGTCGCGTGTTGCGGCTTGTTGGTGCAGACGGCGGTGCGGTAGCCGGCGTCGCGCAGAGCGGCGAGCGTTTCCGGCACCCCCGGATAGGGGCGGCTCAAATCGGTGGCGCTGCCTTCGTATATCTCGATAAAGCGCGGCTGCATCGCGTCCGCTTCCGCCTCGCCCGCGCCGCGCGCCGCGAAGCCGCGGGCGAGCAGAGTCGGCATGCCGTCGCCGATCATCGGCTTCACCTGGCTCGGCGACAGCGGCTCGTGCCCGCACTCGCGCAAGACTTCGTTAAGAGCGTTGGTCAAATCTGGCAGCGTGTCGACCAGCGTGCCGTCGAGTTCGAAGAGCAGAAGGAAATTCGCCATCCCGTCCAGATTGCGCCGGCGCGTTCATATTCCGCAACAATCTGTGTGTTGGCAGCCGGCGGGGTTGGTGCAACCCTGCCGGGTGGTTGCGCTTGTTGGGGTAGCGAGCCGCTGATGAACCGATCCTTTGCCGCCATCGTCCTCGCCGCCGGCGAGGGCACCCGGATGAAGTCGGCCGTGCCGAAGGTACTGCACGAGATCGCCGGCCGGCCGATGATCGGGCATGTCCTGGCCGCGTTGGCGCCGCTGTCGCCGGCACAGACGGTGGTCGTGCTCGGTCAGGGCCAGGACGAGGTGGCGAAGGCGGTCGCGCCGGCCACGACCGTCATCCAGCACCCGCCGCGCGGCACCGGCGACGCGGTGCGCGCCGCGCGACCGGCGTTGGAGGCGACCCTCGCCGGGATCGGCGACGTGCTGGTGCTGTTCGGCGACGCGCCGCTGCTGCAGTCCGACGCCATCGCCCATCTGCTCGATGCGCGCCGCCGCGCGGACGCCGCGGTCGTCGTCGCCGGGATGCGGCCGGACGATCCCGGTCCCTATGGCCGTCTCGTGCTCGGCGCCGATGGCGGGGTCGAGCGTATCGTCGAGGCACGGGACGCGAGCCCTGAAGAGAGGGCGATCAGGCTGTGCAACGGCGGCATCATGGCGATCGCCGCCGAACATGTGTTCGACCTTGTCGACCGCATCGGCGACAATAACGCCAAGCGCGAGTTTTACCTCACCGACATCGTCGAGATCGCCCGCGGCCGCGGCCTCGCCGTCACGCATGTCGAGCTGCCGGCGGAAGAGGTGCTGGGGGTCAACACCCGCGCCGAGCTGGCCGAGGCCGAGGCGCTGATGCAGAACCGCCTGCGCCGCCGCGCGATGGCGGCGGGCGCGACCCTGATCGCGCCGGAGACGGTGTTCCTCTCGGCTGACACGGTGCTCGGCCGCGATGTGATCGTCGAGCCGAATGTCGTCTTCGGCCCCGGGGTCAGCATCGCCGACAGCGTCCGCATCCGCTCGTTCTCGCATCTCGACGGCGCGACCGTCGCCGAGGGCGCGATCGTCGGCCCTTATGCACGGCTGCGCCCCGGCGCGGTCCTGGAGCGCGACGTGCATGTCGGCAATTTCGTCGAGGTCAAGGCGACCCGGCTCGGCGCAGGCGCCAAGGCCAACCACCTCTCCTATCTCGGCGACAGCGATATCGGCGCCGGGACTAATATCGGCGCCGGCACGATCACCTGCAATTACGACGGCTTTAACAAGTTCCGCACGATTATCGGCGAGCGCGCGTTCATCGGCTCGAACACGGCGCTGGTGGCACCGGTTTCGGTCGGCGACGGCGCGATCGTCGCCGCCGGCAGCACCGTCACCGGCGACGTACCGGCGGACGCGCTGGCGATCGCGCGCGGCACCCAGGTCAACAAGCCGGGGCGCGCGGCGGAACTGCGGCATCGGCTTCGCGGGAAGAAGAAGTAATGTGCGGCATCGTTGGAATTATCTCGAACAAACCGGTCGCCGCTGAGCTGGTCGAGGGGCTGCGGCGGCTCGAATACCGCGGCTACGATTCGGCCGGCATCGCCACCTTGGTCAACGGCCATATCGACCGGCGGCGCGCCGAGGGCAAGCTGGCGAACCTCGCCAGCCGGATCGAGCGCGAGCCGATCCAGGGCACCATCGGCATCGCCCACACGCGCTGGGCGACCCACGGTCAGCCGACCGAGACCAACGCCCACCCGATCGCCACCGACAAGGTCGCCGTGGTCCACAACGGCATCATCGAGAATTTCCAGGAGCTGCGCCGCGAATTGACCGGGCTCGGCTACCAGTTCCACACCCAGACCGACACCGAGGCGGTGGCGATCATGGCCACCCGCTATCTCGCGGAAGGGATGACGCCGGCAAAGGCGGTGGCCCAGACCCTGTCGCGGCTCGAAGGCGCGTTCGCGCTGGTCTTCCTGTTTGCCGGCGAACACGATCTGCTGATCTGCGCCCGCCGCGGCAGCCCGCTGGCGATCGGCTATGGCGACGGCGAGATGTTCGTCGGCTCCGACGCGCTCGCCTTGGCGCCGCTGACCCGCTCGATCAGTTATCTCGAAGAAGGCGATTTGGCGGTCGTCACTTCGCGGAAGGTGGCGGTTCACGACCATCAAGGGCGCCCGGTGAAGCGCGCGGTGCGCGAGACCGCACATTCAGGTGCGCTGATCGGCAAAGGCAATTTTCGCCACTTCATGCAGAAGGAGATCTTCGAGCAGCCGGCGGTGATCGGCGACACGCTGCACGCGTTGATCGAACCGACGAACAGCACGGTGCACCTGCCCGACCTGCCGTTCGCGCTCGGCGACCTGCCCAAAGCGACGATCATCGCCTGCGGCACGTCCTACAACGCCGGGCTGGTCGCCAAATACTGGTTCGAGCGCATCGCCCGCATCCCGGTCGAGGTCGACATTGCCTCGGAGTTCCGCTACCGCGCCGCCGACATGCCGAAGGGCGGGGCCGCGATCTTCATCTCGCAATCGGGCGAGACCGCCGACACGCTGGCGGCGCTGCGCTATTGCCGCGAGCAGCGGCAGAAGATCATCGCCGTGGTCAACCAGCCGGAAAGCTCGATCGCCCGCGAAGCCGATGTCGTCTTGCCGACCCTCGCCGGGCCGGAGATCGGCGTTGCCTCGACCAAGGCGTTCACCACCCAGCTGGCGGTGCTGGCGGCGCTGACCGTGGCGCTGGCGCGGGCGCGCGGCGCCATCGACGCCGAGCAGGAGGCCGCGCTCGCCCACCAATTGTCCGAGATCCCGTCGCGCGCCGCCGAGGTGCTAAACCACGACGAGCGCATTCAGGAGATCGCCGCCGAGATCGCGCTTGCCCGCGACGTGCTGTACCTCGGCCGCGGCAGCGCCTATCCGCTGGCGCTCGAAGGCGCGCTTAAGCTGAAGGAGATCAGCTACATCCATGCCGAGGGCTACGCCGCCGGCGAGATGAAGCACGGGCCGATCGCCCTCATCGACGACAGCGTGCCGGTGATCGTGCTGGCGCCGCCCGACGACCTCTTCGAAAAAACGCTGTCGAATGTCGAGGAGGTGATAGCGCGCGGCGGCCGGGTGGTGATGATCTCGGACGCGGCCGGGGTGGCGCGGCTCGAAGATCGCCTAGCGTTCGGCATTGCCATCCCGCATTGCTCGCCGTTCGTCGCGCCGCTGCTCTACGCGATCCCGGTGCAGCTCCTCGCCTACCACACCGCCGTCATCAAAGGCACCGACGTCGACCAGCCCCGCAACCTGGCGAAAAGCGTGACGGTGGAGTAGGTCATTTTAGCACCGACAACCGGTGGCGGCTTGTCCGCCTGGGTACACGATGCAGCGCTGCGGAACGGCAGCGCCGCCGGGGACGGCAGTGATCAGCGAGATCGATCTTGTCTCGATTGCCTTACCCAGCGCACCTGCTACGCCTATCCCGCTCGCCGCGATTTCGCGGCCTGGCACCAGACAGTTTAGGTTTTGCTCCCCAAGGCCCGAAGCAAGCCGCACGTTAGTGCCGTCGTCTAATAAAAGTCCGACGAACTCTCCGTTAATGCCATCGAGGCCCTGACGCTACAAATCCGCAAGATCGAGACCGAACTGCTGGCCTGGCACCGTAGCAATCCTGCCAGCCAG
>JBBRPG010000196.1:0-6730 GCA_038228485.1 Alphaproteobacteria bacterium | reverse complement strand
TGTTGGGCGCCACCGTGGTGCCGGTGGAGTCGGGCTCGAAAACGCTCAAGGACGCGCTCAATGAGGCCATGCGCGACTGGGTCACCAACATCGAAGACACCTTCTACATCATCGGCACCGTGGCCGGCCCGCACCCCTACCCGGCGATGGTGCGCGATTTCCAATGCGTCATCGGCGACGAGACGCGGGTGCAGCTCAACGAGGCCGAGGGGCGCTTGCCCGACAGCCTCGTCGCCTGTATCGGCGGCGGCTCGAATGCGATGGGCCTCTTCCACCCGTTCCTCGACGACCCGTCCGTCAGGATGATCGGGGTCGAGGCCGGCGGCAGCGGCATCGAGACCGGGCTGCACGCCGCCTCGCTCAACGGCGGGCTGCCGGGGGTGATGCACGGCAACCGCACCTATCTGCTGCAGGACGACGACGGCCAGATCAAGGACGCACATTCGATCTCGGCCGGGCTCGATTATCCCGGCATCGGGCCGGAGCATTCCTGGCTGCATGATCTCGGCCGCGTCGAGTACGTCTCGATCACCGACCGCGAGGCGCTGGACGCGTTCCAGCTGTGTAGCCGGCTGGAGGGCATCATCCCGGCGCTGGAGCCGGCGCACGCGCTAGCGCATGTCGCCAAGATTGCGCCGACATTGCCGCGCGACCATCTCTTGGTGATGAACATGTGCGGCCGCGGCGACAAGGACATTTTCGCCGTCGCCGAGCATTTCGGCGTAAAGCTGTGACGCCCTGTGAAACTGTGACGAATCTCACGGAAACTGTGAAACTGTGAGCCGCATCGAAAAGCGCTTCGCCGCGCTCAAGGCGGAGGGACGGGCAGGGCTGGTCGCCTATCTCGTCGCCGGCGATCCCGATATCGAGACCTCGACGCGCCTCTTCGAAGGGGTCGCCGCGGCCGGCGCCGATTTGATCGAGATCGGCATGCCGTTTTCCGACCCGATGGCCGACGGGCCCTCGATCCAGGCCGCCGGCCTGCGGGCGCTCAAAGCCGGCATGACCCTGCGCAAGACGCTCGCGATGGTGCGGCATCTGCGCGCCCGCGACCCCGACACGCCCTATGTGCTGATGGGCTACTACAACCCGATCTACCGCTACGGCGCGGAGGCGTTCGCCAAGGATGCCGCCGCCGCCGGGGTCGACGGCCTGATCATCGTCGACCTGCCGCCCGAGGAAGACCCCGAGTTGGCCGAGCCGGCGCGCCAAGCGGGTCTCGATTTGGTGCGGCTGGCGACTCCGACAAGCGACGCCGTGCGCCTACCGACCATCGTCGAGCGCGCCAGCGGCTTTATCTATTACGTCGCCATCGCCGGCATCACCGGCACCCGCTCAGCCGACTCCGGCGCGGTGCGCGAGGCGGTGGCCCGTATCCGCAAGGTCACCGGCCTCCCGGTCGCGGTCGGGTTCGGCATCAAGACCCCCGAGCAGGCCGCGGAGGTCGCCATGGCAGCCGATGCGGCCGCGGTGGGCACCGCGCTAGTTGACCGCCTGGCCCAAAACCTCGACCCGGATGGCAGAGCCAAGCCGGGCCTCGTCGAGGCCGTGCTCGCCGACATCAGCGCCCTCGCGGCGGGTATCAGGAGCGCGCGCTCCCAGCAATGAACTGGCTGACCAATTTCGTTCTGCCGAAAATCCGCGCGGCGGTCGGGCGCCGCGAGGTGCCGGACAATCTGTGGCGGCAGTGCCCGGGGTGCGAGCAAACCTTGTTCGGCCGCGACCTCGCCGCCGATCTGATGGTGTGCCGGCATTGCGGGCATCATTTCCGCATCGGCAGCGGCGAGCGCTTCGCGTTGCTGTTCGACGGCGGCGCTTTCGAGAAGGTCGAGCTGCCGAAGACCGCGGTCGATCCGCTGCGCTTTCGCGACCGCAAGCGCTACACTGAGCGGCTGCGCGAGGGTCAGGCGGCGCTCGGCGCCAATAGCGATGCGGTGTCGGTCGCCCGCGGCCGCATCGGCGGGGTGGCGGCGGTCGTCGCCGCGTTCGATTTCGCGTTCATGGGCGGGTCGATGGGAGTTGCGGTCGGCGAGGGCATCGTCGCGGCGGCGCGGCTTGCGGTCGAGCGGCAAGCGGCGCTGATCGTGATCCCCTCCTCGGGCGGCGCGCGCATGCAGGAGGGCATTCTCTCGCTGATGCAGATGCCCCGCACGATCATCGCCGCCGATCTGGTCAAGGAAGCGCGGCTTCCCTACATCGTCGTGCTGACCGATCCGACGACGGGCGGAGTCGCAGCGTCGTTCGCCGCGATCGGCGACATCATCGTCGCCGAGCCAGGCGCAGTGATCGGGTTTGCCGGCGCACGGGTGATCGAGGAGACGATCCGCGAAAAGCTGCCGGAAGGCTTCCAGCGCGCCGAGTACCTGCACGAGCACGGCATGGTCGACATGGTCGTGAAGCGCGCCGACTTGGCCTCCACTTTGGCGCGCGTGCTCAAGCTGCTGCGCGAGCCCCATCCCCTGCCGGCGGTAGTGCCGGCCCGCCCGGCATGAGCGATCTGGTGAACGCCGCCGAGCGGGTGCTGACCCGGCTCGGCCGGCTGCACCCCAAGAAGATCGATTTGTCGCTGGGCCGCATCGAGCGGCTGCTGGCGGCGCTCGGCAACCCTCATAAGGCGCTGCCGCCGGTGATCCACGTCGCCGGCACCAACGGCAAGGGCTCGACCGTCGCAACCGCGCGCGCCTGTCTGGAGGCGGCAGGATACCGGGTGCATGTCTATACCTCGCCGCATCTGGTGCGTTTCAACGAGCGCATCCGCCTCGCCGGCGTGCTGATCGACGATGCGGCGTTGGCCGGTATTCTCGAAGAATGCGAGCAAGCCAATGCCGGCAACGAGATCACCTTTTTCGAGATCACTAATGCGGCGGCATTCTTGGCTTTTTCGCGGATGCCGGCGGATTTCCTCGTGCTTGAGGTCGGGCTCGGCGGGCGGCTCGACGCGACCAACGTGATCGAGCGGCCCGCGGTCGCCGCGATCACCCCGGTCTCGCTCGATCATCAGGCATTTCTGGGGCCGACCGTGACTGCGATCGCCGGCGAAAAGGCCGGCATTCTCAAGCCCGGCGCACCGGGGGTGATCGGTCCGCAAAGCGCCGAGGCCGAAGCCGTCATCGAGGCGCGTGCCGCCGCGATTGGGGCGCCGCTGTTCCGCTGGCGCCGTGAGTGGCGCTGCGACGCAGCGGGCGGCGGCATGCGCTACGAAGGCGAGCGGTGGAAGCTCGACTTGCCGCTGCCGCTATTGCTCGGCGTCCACCAGATCGCCAATGCCGGGATCGCGATCGCCTGTCTCGAGCGCTTGTCCGGCGCGGTGCTGCCCGAGACGGCGATCGCCGAGGGCCTGCGCCATGTCGACTGGCCGGCGCGGCTCCAACGCCTGACCCGCGGGCCGCTGGTGGAAATGATGCCGGGTTGGGAGCTCTGGCTTGACGGCGGGCACAACCCAGCCGCCGGCGAGGCGCTGGCGGCGATGGCCGCGGGATGGCGCGACCGGCCGCTTTACCTCGTCACGGGCATGCTCAACACCAAGGATGCGGCGGGGTTTTTCACCCCGCTCGCGCCGTTCGCGCGAGGCCTACGCGCGGTCACGATCCCCGGCGAGGCCAACCCGCTGCCGGCGTCCACGATAGCCGAGGCTGCGCGCTCGGCGGGGATCGCCGCCACGGAAGCCGTTTCGGTCGAGATGGCGCTGCGCGACATCGCGGCACGCGACGAAAACGGCCGCGTGCTGATCTGCGGCTCGCTGCATTTTGCCGGAATGGTGCTGCGCGAAAACGGATGAACCGACCTCCTCGCCCGGTGTTTACCGGGAAGAGGAGTGAAGACCATGCGTATCATCGCACTTACGGCAATCGCTCTTACCATCGCTTGTGGCGAAGCCGGCGCTGCCCGGGTCGACAATGTCGAGGCGTGGTATCAGCACGCCCGCTCCGCCATCGGCCCGATGGCGTCGACGGAAGACCTGCTCGATCAACGAGAAGTGATCACGCCCCCGGCGTCGGTCGACCCCGGCATCAACTTGACGCCGCGGGATGACCACAGCCGATTGCGAATCATCAAGCCTCCGGGCACCCGCGACGACGGGCTAGAGATCAAATAGCGGCAGCAAGAGGCTATAAGACGAGGGTCGGGTACCGGTCCTAAAGGACCGACTCGACCCATTCGTACAGCTTGCTCTTGGGCAGCGCGCCGATCTTGGTCGCGGCGACCTGTCCATCCTTGAATAGGATCATCGTCGGGATGCCGCGAACGCCGTATTTGCGCGGGGTTTGCGGGTTCTCGTCGATATTGACCTTGGCGACGGTGACGCGGCCGGCCATGTCGGTCGCGAGGTCGTCGAGGAACGGCGCGACCATCTTGCAGGGGCCGCACCATTCGGCCCAGAAATCGACGAGCACAGGCTCGCTGGCGCCGAGAACGTCCTTGTCGAAGGTGCCGTCACTGACTGCGGTCGGTTTCATGCGAAATCCTCTGGCTCCGATGGCAGGACATTAGGGGAGCGGAAAATCCAACGTCAAGGCAGGTGCCGTGCGAGCCGTTCAGGGCTGATCGGCATCAGGCGCGGCGCTTCGGTCCACAAGATAGCGCAGGCGATCTTGCGGTCGGGGTAAATCCGCGCCAGCGCAGCGCTATAGCTGGCGAGTTGGCGAATATAAACCTCCGCCACGTCGTCCTCGCTCTGGGGCGGCGGACGCACGGTCTTGTAATCGACGATCAGCACGCGCTCCCCAGTGACGACCAGCCGGTCGATCTGGCCCGACAGCGCTCGGCCGCCGATTAGGCCGACCACGGGAACTTCGGCCTGGGCGTCGGCGCCCCACAGCGGGGCGAATTCGGGGTCTTGCAGCACGGCGATGGTCTCGCGGCAAATATCGTTCTGTTCCTCCGCCGGCAGCGCATGCACCGGCAAGGCAAGAAAGCGCCGTGCCGCGGCTTCGCGTTCCGCCGGCGCGAATTCGGGCAGCGTCTGCAATAGCCGGTGGACCAGGAGCCCGCGTTTGAACCGGTCGCGGCCGCTTTCGGCGAGCGGCGACAAGGTTCCCGGCTCGTTGCCGCTCGGCTGCGACGGCACCAGCGGCTTGGGCGGGTCGGGCTCGTCGGGGGCGGGGGTATCGAGCCAAGCCGGCGGCGGACCGGGGCTGAGCCGGGCGGCAGCCGGCGCGTCGCGCGTCGGCGCCACGCTCTGGTCCGAGACGAGGCGCCACCCGCCGCCCGACCAGCCGTCGGCCGCGCCGATCAACGCGGCCGCGTCAAATTCGAACGACTCCGCGATCCCGGTGAGGCCGGCTTGGCACAGCGTGTGCCACGTCGCCGCCTCGTTCGTTCCGCGGCTCGGCTGCCAGCCGCAGATGTAAAGACGGTCTTGCGCCCGGGTCAGCGCGACGTAAAGCAGGCGCCGGTATTCCTGCAGGTCGCGCTGGCGGGCCGCTTGGCGTTCGATGGTGAAAGGCGGCGTGGTGTAATCGGCGTGCGGCCGCCACAGCGGCAAGCCGGCCGCCTCGGTCCACAGCACCTGGGAACGATGGTCGGGCAACTGCATGGTGTCGGGCAGGAACACGATCGGCGCCTCCAGCCCCTTGGCGCCGTGCACCGTCATAATCCGCACTTCGTCGCGTTGCTGCTCGGCAAAGTCGCGCTTCACCTCGATGTCGCCGGCGACGAGCCAATGCAGGAAGCCCTGCAGCGAGGGCACATGCTCTCGCTCATAGGTCAGGGCGAGGGCGAGGAATTCCTCGATCGGGTCCTCGGCCTCGGGGCCGAGGCGTTCCAGCATCGCCCGCCGCCCGCCGCGCGCGCCGAGGATGTCGGCGTAGAGCTCGTAAGGCGGCGCGAAATCGGCGCGGGCGAGGAGGGCCGTCAGCAATTCGTCGGCGCGGCTCAGCGCGGGATCGCTGCCGGACCGGCGGCGCAGGCGCGTCCACAGCGACTGATCGCCGCGGTCGTAGGCAAGCGTGTAAAGCTGCTCCTCGGAGATGCCGAGAAGCGAACCCTTGAGCACCACCGCCAGGGTCAAATCGTCTTCCGGCAGCAGCAGGAACTGGCCGAGCGCGACGAGATCCTGGACCGCCAGCTGCTCGGCCAGCTTCAGCCGGTCGGCGCCGGCGACCGGCACGCCGCGCTGCTTTAGTGCGCGCAACAGGTCGTCGACGAACTCGTTGCGCCGCCGCACCAGCACCATGATATCGCCGGGCCGGATCGGCCGGTCGCGCGAATGCAGCCGCTCACCGCGGCTGATCCACCCCGCGATCGTCGCCGCGATGGCGCGGGCGAGGCGTGTCCGTGAAGGGACGACGCGACGCATGGTCTCGACCGCCGGGTCGGTTTCCTCGGGCGCGGGCGGCGCTCCAGGCCAGAGCTCGACCGTGCCGGCATGGCCGACCCGGGCGGCGACGTGGCGGATCGCCTCGGCGTCGAGCGCGACCCCATCCGCCGCTTCGCCCAGCCCGAATACCGCATCGACCGCGCGCAGCAGCGGGTCGGCAGAGCGAAACGAGGTGGCGAGCGGGACGATCTTCCAGTGGCGCTCAGCCTCGGTAACCCGCTCCTGAAAATGTTGGCGCATGCTCGTGAAGGCGCGCGGGTCGGCGCGCTGAAAGCTGTAGATCGACTGCTTCGCATCGCCGACCGCGAACACCGTGCGCAGCCGCCCCAGCGGATCGTCGCCGGCAAAGAATTCCTCGGCGAGGATGGCGACGATCTGCCATTGCTCGGGGTTGGTGTCCTGCGCCTCGTC
>JBBRPG010000195.1:0-6895 GCA_038228485.1 Alphaproteobacteria bacterium | reverse complement strand
TGTAGTCAGCGGCCTGGAGCAGCTTGAGGATGATGTTCTCGACATCCTCGCCGACATAGCCGGCCTCGGTCAGGGTCGTGGCGTCGGCCATCGTGAACGGCACGTCGATGATGCGCGCCAAGGTCTGCGCCAAGAGCGTCTTGCCCGAGCCGGTCGGCCCGACCAAAAGGATGTTGGACTTGGCGAGCTCGACGTCGTTGTTTTTGGCGCCGTGCGCGAGCCGCTTGTAGTGGTTGTGGACCGCGACCGACAGCACGCGCTTCGCGTGGCTCTGGCCGATCACGTAATCGTCGAGCACACGGCAGATGTCGCGCGGGCCGGGCACCCCGTCGCGCGACTTGACCAGCGTGGTCTTATGCTCTTCACGGATAATGTCCATGCAGAGCTCGACGCACTCGTCGCAGATAAAGACGGTCGGACCCGCGATCAGCTTCCTGACCTCGTGCTGGCTCTTGCCGCAAAAGGAGCAGTACAGCGTGTTCTTGGAATCGTTGCCGCTGGACTTTGTCATCGCCGCTCCGTAGCTCGGCGCAGGAACCGCGCGTCGCGGGACGCCCGGTTCTGGCTATCCGAGTATATGTGCTCCCGATGGATCAACAACTAGTTAAATCCTAACCGCCCCGTGGCGAAACGACTCACGCCCGGGCCTTTTCCTCTACGCCGCCCGGCCGCGCCTCGACCACTTCATCGATCAGGCCGAACGTCTGTGCTTCGAGCGGCGACAGGAACTTGTCACGCTCCAGCGCATTTTGGATCGCCTCAAGCGGCTGGCCGGTGTGCTTGACATAGATGTCGTTAAGCCGCGCCCGCAGCGCCAAGATCTCACGCGCCTGGATCTCGATGTCGGTCGCCTGGCCCTGGGCGCCGCCCGAGGGCTGGTGGATCATAATCCGCGAGTTCGGCAGCGAGAACCGCTTGCCCGGCGCGCCGGCGCACAGCAGCAGCGAGCCGGCCGAGGCCGCCTGGCCGATGCACACGGTCGAAACCGGCGAACGGATGTATTGCATCGTGTCGTACATCGCGAGACTGGAAGTCACCACGCCACCCGGCGAGTTTATGTAGAACGCGATATCCTTGCTCGGGTTCTCGGCTTCGAGAAACAAAAGCTGGGCACAGATCACGCTCGAAACAGCGTCGTGGATCGGCCCGACCAGAAAGATGATCCGTTCTTTCAGCAGCCGTGAGTAGATGTCGTAGGCGCGTTCGCCGCGGTTAGTCTGCTCGACCACCATCGGCACCAATTTGTTCATATAGTATTCGTGAGGATCGTTCATTCACTCTCTCCTTTGGACCGCCGCGGGCTAGTGCGGCGCGCCCCGGTTTGTCTCCGTGGCTTCTTCTCGGCCGGCTTCTCTTCTGCCGGCGTATCGGCGTCGTCGGCCTCGGTCATCGCCAGGAGCTGCTGCGGGCTCACCTTGCGCTCCTCGGGTTTGGCCAATTCGACGATGTAATCGACCACCTTCTCCTCGAAGATCGGCGCCCGCAAATTGCCGGCTGCCTCGGGATTGTTGCGGTAGTAGTCGAGCACTTGGCGCTCAGAGCCGGGAAAGCGCTGGGCTTCCCGGATCAGAGCTTGGTTCAACTCGTCCTGAGTGACGTTGATATTGGCATTGCGGCCGACTTCGGCAAGCAGCAGACCGAGCCGAACCCGCCGTTCGGCGAGACCCTGGTATTCGGTTTTGAGCTTCTCGTCGTCTTCGGCCGGGGCGGCAGGAGGAGCTTCGGCGGCTTTGGCCGGCGCCGGGCCCGGGGTCTCCCCGGCGGCCTCTTCGGCCGGCGGTGCGCCCGGAGCCTGGCCGGCGGCATAGGCCTTTTCCGCCTCATGCTGCTGCCAGATGCTGTTGAATTCGATCTCGACCATGCCCGGCGGCACCGGGAACTCGTATTTCTCGGCGAGCGCGTCGAGCAGCCCACGCTTCAACCGCTGCCGCGTCACCATGCTGTAGTCGCGGCCGATGCGGTCCCGCACCTCCTGGCGCAGCTCGGCCAGATTTTCGAGACCGATCTCCTTGGCGAGCGCGTCGTCGATCACCGCCTTCTGGCGCTCGCGCACTTCCTTGACCGCAACCTCGAACACCGCTTCCTTGCCGGCGAACTCCGGGTTGCCGTAATTCTCGGGCAGGGTGACCTTGACCGCGCGCTGCTGCTCGGCCTTGACCCCGGTGAGCTGGTCGGTGAAGCCGGGCAGCAGCCCCTCGGCGCCGAGCTCGATCGTCCGCCCCTCGGCCTTGGTGCCGGGAATCTCCTGGTCCCCGACCTTGCCGACGACATCGGCCGTCAGCAGATCGCCGCTCTTGGCGCCGCGCTTGACCGGCTCCGACTTGCGGTACTGCTCGGCGATCCGCTCCACCGCGGTGTCGACATCGGCGTCGGGGATTTCGACCACCAAACGCTCGAGCCCCAGCGCGGCAAAATCCGGCTGCGGCATGTCGGGCAGCAGCTCGACCGACATCTTGTATTCGAGGTCGGCGCCTTCCGCGGCCGAAACGATCTCGACCCGGGGCTGCAGCGCCGGGCGAAGGTTGCGCTCGCGGATCGCCTCGGCCGAGCTGTCCTGCAACGTGCCTTCCAGCACCTCGCCGCGTACGGCGTTGCCGTAGCGCTGCCGCAGCAATTGTTGCGGCACCTTGCCGGGACGGAAGCCCGGCAGGCGGATCGAACGCCCGAGCTGTTGAAGGCGGCTGGTGACCTTTTCTTCCAGCTCGGCGGCGGGAATGACGATGGTGAGTTCTCGCTTGAGCCCGTCGGCGCTGGTTTCGGTTACTTGCATCTTATCCAAAGCCACTCGTTGCTGGGGGATCGACCCGGCGGCGCTGCGCTGGTGCGGACGAAGGGACTCGAACCCCCACGATTTTCATCGCTGGAACCTAAATCCAGTGCGTCTACCAATTCCGCCACGTCCGCCGCGTGCGCCGACACCGCGCTGCACCGGCCGCGCCGCCTTCTAACATACTCGCCGGACCTAAGAATAGAAGCGCGGCGCGCCGACGGTCAGTGCCGCGCGGCGAGATGGCGGACCGCGGACGACGCCGCGACCTTGCCCTCGCCGCGATAAGTCTCGTGGTTGGCCTCGATGTCGCCGAGCCGATAGAGGTAGTTGACCATGATCCCGGCGGATTGCTGGAGCCCTTTCTCCGACAGGTCGCCCTGCCAGTTGAGCCGCTCCACCAGCGCGCCGTTGGTCAGGTGGAAATGCGCGACCGGGTCGGCGGCGCGGTTGCCCCGCCCCTTCTCGCGCAACAGGTAATGCGCGCAAAGCCGCAGCAGCGGCTCGCGCAGCGCCGGCGCAAGGACGGGATCGGTCGGCCATTCCGGGCGGTCGAGCAATTGGGCGAGCGTCATGTCTCCGGAAACGGCGGCAAGGGCTTGTGTTTCCGACGGCAACAGCAGATCGGGCCGGGCCGCGACCTTGCTGAGCCAGGGACGGAAACCGGGGATCGGCGACAAGGTGGCGAACACCTTGAGCCGCGGCAGCTCGGCGGTCAGCGCATCGACCACCCGCTTGATCAGAAAGTCGCCGAAGCTGATCCCGTTTAGCCCGCTCTGGCAGTTCGAGATCGAATAGAAGATCGCCGTGTCCGCGGTAGCGGGATCGCCGAGTGGTGCGGTCTCGTCGAGCAACGCCGCGACATTCCCCGCCATGCCGCGCACCAGCGCGACCTCGACAAAGATCAGCGGCTCGTCCGGCATGCGCGGGTGGAAAAACGCGAAACAACGGCGGTCGGCCTCAAGCCGGTTTTTGAGGTCATTCCACCCCCGGATTTCGTGCACCGCCTCATAGGCGATCAGCTTTTCGAGGAGCGCCGCCGGCGAATCATCCCAGCTGATCCGCTTCAATTCGAGAAAGCCGATATCGAACCAGTCGGCGAGCAAATCGCGCAGGTCGCCGGCCAGCCCGCGCATCGACGGATCGCCGTCGGCGGCCGCGATCAGCTCCGCGCGGCGATCGACGAGAAACTTGACCCCCTCCGGCAGCGCGTTGAACTGACGCAGCAACCGCACTCGCGGCGGCGACAGCGCGGCGCGCAGCGCACGCTCGGCGGCGGCGCGCTCGGCCGGGGTATCGGCGGCGGCAAGCGCGGCGCAGCATTTGTCGATGGCGCCGCGGTCGACATCGAATTCCGTGGCCAGCACCCGCAGAAAGCGTTCTTGCCCGGCGGCATTGAGGGCGAGATAGGTGCGGCCGAGCTCCGCGGCGCGGGCACGGGCGCTGACCTCGCCACCGCTGCCGTCGAGGCAGCGCTGCATCTGCTGGCGCAACTTCTGGGCGTCGTCCTCTGGGAGGTCGGGCCGCGGCGCGCCCGACAGCACGCCGCGCGTCGAGCTGGCGATCTCGCGCCAGACATTGCGCAGATTCGCCCACGTGCGATCGACGACCGTATCGAGAAAGGTGATCGGGGCGCGGTCGGTCATGCCGGGTTCATTCCTGGTTCAGTATGCCCTAGTTCGGTCTGCGCGCGTGCTTCAGCCGCGCCAGGATAACAGGCAACGTATCGATCAAATCCTCTGCGACGAGGCCCGTGCCGAATTGGCGGGCGGCGGCGCCGTGCAGCCACACCGCCGCCGCGGCGGCCTCGAAAGCCGGCATCCCCTGGGCCAGCAATCCGAGCACGATGCCGGCGAGGACATCGCCCGATCCCGCCGTGGCCAGCTCGGGCGGCGCGTTCTCGTTGATCGCGACGCGTCCGTCCGGGTCTGCGACCACCGTGTCGGCGCCTTTGAGCACGATCACGGCGCCGCTCGCCTTTGCCGCGCGGCGGGCGCGTTCGACCTTGGTGCCGGAGCCGTCGAAAAGCCGCGCGAACTCCCCCTCATGCGGGGTCAACACGCAGGGGGTGCGGATGGCGGTGAACAAATCCGCGGGTCTGGTAGCGAATGCGGTCAGGGCATCGGCGTCGATCACCGCCTGCTTGCCGGCGGCGAGCACCGCCAGGGCTTTGTCGCGGGTTTCGGGGCCAATTCCGGCGCCGGGCCCGACCAGCACCGCATTGCGCCGCGGGTCGGCAAGCAGCGCCTGCAGATCGCCGATCCCGACGACCGGCAGCACGATGACCCCGCCGGTCAGCGCCCCGGCATAGATCGGAAATGCCGGTTCCGGGGCCGCGACGGTGACGAGCCCGGCGCCGGCGCGAGCGGCGCCCCGCGCCGCCAGCCGCGCCGCCCCGGTCATCACCGAACCGCCGGCGACAAGCGCGTGACCACGGCTGTATTTGTGGCCGGCGGCGCCGGGAAACGGGAACCGGTCGAGCCACCAGGCCGGATCGTTGACCGCGGTGTTAGGGGCGATGGAATCGAGCACGGCGGTGCCGATGCCGATCTGGGCGACCAACGTCTCGCCGCAATGCAGCCGGCCCGGCAGCAGCAGATGCCCCGGCTTGCGCCGGAAGAAGGTGACGGTCAGCACCGCCTGCGGCGCGATGCCGCGCACCTCGCCCGACCCGCCATCGACCCCGCTCGGGACATCGACCGCGACGACGGGCCGGCCGAGCCGGTTGAGCGCGGCGACGACCGCAGCGGCGATCCCATCGATCGGCCGCCCCAGCCCAGCGCCAAACAGGGCATCGATGATCAGACCGGCACCGTCAACGGAAGCCTCGCTCAGCGCCTCGACCGGGCCTGGCCACGATGAAGCGGCCCAAGCGGCGTCGCCTTTCAGCGCCTCTCGCGCTCCGAGCAAGGCCAGCCGCACCTTCCAGCCGCGCTCGGCGAGGATGCGCGCCGCGACAAACCCATCGCCGCCATTATTCCCAGGCCCGCACAGCACCGTCACCGGACGCGGCGGCCAGCGCCGCGACACCGCATCGGCGACCGCCTTCCCGGCACGCTCCACCAGCACCGTGCCGGCGACCCCGCCGGCGATGGTCAGCCGGTCGGCCTCCCCCATCTGTTGCGGCGTCAGCAGGGCGTGGTCGGCCCAACCTGAGGATGCCCAACCGGAAGATGAACGGCTCATACCGCTAAAAATGGAGACGAAACATGTCAGCGAAAAGACCGTCGCGCCGCATCCGCCAATTGCTAGGCGTCGAGCGCAGCGACGCCGCGATGAAATGCGGCCCCGTGCTTGACCTTGCCGGTTCGATTCGCTACCTCCAGCGACGGCGGCGGGTGTAGCTCAGGTGGTTAGAGCGCCAGATTGTGGATCTGGAGGTCGCGGGTTCGAGACCCGTCACTCGCCCCAAATATTTCAATGACTTACGAGCTAGTATTGAGGACAGCAAAGTCGGAATCGCGGTCCTGGGTAGCGCTTCGGGTAGCAAACGCCATGGCGGCTATGCGGGGTAAATCTTCGCTGGGCCGGAGCCGAGCGCACGAATGAGGTAGCCCAGAGGGAGATCAGGCGATGGCAACGTCTACATCGAACCGCGCCCAAAGGCCGGCCCGAAGGCACTGAGATCGACGATTATGTCGTCGAGGACCATGCCAATGTGCTCGGCACCTTTAAAACCCAGCGCGAGGCCATCGATTGGTCGAAAGCCCAGGGCCACGCCCCGCTTGTCGCTCGCGTTCGGCACCTCAACGATAAGAAGAAACCCGATCACTGGCGGTCGGCGGACTGAACGTCGACCAGGACATGGGCAAAAAGAAGCCCGGCGCGCTGGGGACAGCGGCCGAGCAGTTCGTTTGAGGCCGGCGCACCGGGGGCGGGACCGGACTCGCCTCCCGTTTGGGAAGCGGCGCGCATGAGGTGGGAACGCGCCTCCTGGTAGATTAGCAGTGCGGCAATTGGACGAAAACAAATTGATGATTACTCCGACTTAAGCGCGAAATGTCCATCCCGCCAGCTCGCCCTCGCGCAGCCTGCTTAGAGCATTCCATCCGACTTGCGAGCCTGAATTGACCTTTGAACCCTTCGTGCCACAGAGCGCCGATTACTGGTCGGTGCTTGAATTTGAGC
>JBBRPG010000194.1:0-7179 GCA_038228485.1 Alphaproteobacteria bacterium | reverse complement strand
CTGAAGAACCGCCGGTGGGCGGGTTTCCCGGCCGCCGAGGGTGATGATATTGTCGCCTGCCATTGGTCCGCTTCGGCGCTTTCCCCATGCCAACGCCCGACACCGCAACGGTGCTCAACGCCGACGTCAAGAGTCTAGCACGCTCCGACGGGGCGACAATCGCCTACCATCGCCGCGACGGGGCGGCGCCGGGGATCGTCTTCCTCGGCGGCTTTCGTTCCGACATGACCGGCGCCAAGGCGCTGTTTCTAGACGATTATTGCCGGCGGAACAGCCGCGGCTTTGTGCGTTTCGACTATTTCGGGCACGGCGAATCGAGCGGCGATTTCGCCGACGGCACGATCTCCCGCTGGCGCGACGACGCCGTCGCCGTAATCGATTCGCTAACCGAGGGGAAACAAATCCTCATCGGCTCCAGCATGGGCGGCTGGATTATGGTGCTGGCGGCGCTGGCCCGGCCCGAGCGCGTGCAGGCCTTGATCGGCATTGCCGCGGCGCCGGATTTCACCGCCGATCTGCTGCCGCGCCGGCTCTCCGAAGCGCAATTGCGCGAGATCGAGGAGAGAGGGCGCACTACCCGGCCGTCCGATTATGACCCCGCCGGCTACCTCTACACCAAGGCGCTGATCGACGACGGCAACCGCAACCTGGTCCTGCGCGGCGAGATTGCGCTGACCTGCCCGGTGCGGCTGCTGCACGGCATGGCCGACGATTCGGTGCCGTGGCGGCAGAGCTTGCGCCTCGCCGAGCAGCTGGCCAGCACGGACGTGACGGTAACCCTGGTCAAGGGCGGCGACCACCGCCTGTCGCGCGACGAAGACCTTGCGCGGCTGGCGGGGGTAGTCGACGCGCTCGTCGCTTAAAACTCGAACGCGTCGACGATCATCGGCTCGTTGCGGGCGGCGGTAGTCCATTCCAGCATCGCCGGCCAGCTCATCATCGCCTCGCAATACTCGTCGGCCTCGCGTTCGAGATCGAATTTATAGGTGCGGAAGCGGCTAACCACGGGTGCATACATCGCATCGGCGATGGTGAAGCGGCCGAACAGGAAATCGCCGTTGCCCTCGCCGTAGCGGGCGCGGGCGGCGCGCCAGATCGACATCACCCGGTTGATGTCGGCCTGCGCCTCGGGGGTGATATCGCGGCCGGGAAAGCTCGACCGCACGTTCATCGGGTGCTGCGAGCGCAGCGCCTGGAAGCCGGAGTGCATTTCGGCGCTGGCCGACCGCGCCATCGCCCGCGCCGCGCCGTCGTCCGGCCACAGCCCGGCGGCCGGGAAGGTTTCCGCCAGATACTCGCAAATCGCCAGGCTATCCCACACCACGGTTTCGCCGTGATGCAGCGCCGGCACCCGCCCGGACGGCGAGTATTTGAGCAAGGTCTCCCTGCTGGCCGGCTGATAGAGCGGGATCAACTCCTCCTCGAACGCCTCGCCGGTCGCCTTCAGCGCCAGCCAGGCGCGCAGCGACCACGACGCATAATTCTTATTGCCGAGATAGATCGTCAGATCGGCCATGAGCTTCCCTCCCCGGTCGGTCACGGCGGTATCCTACAGTGGCGCTAACGCTACCCCAGGGCAATCGGCGCGAGAAGCATCGACCCTCTGGCAAGGCTGCAATGCAGCGGGCATGCTGGCGGCAGCGAGACATGAGGATGCGGCGATGGGCTTCTCCCTGATCGACGACGATGCCGGCGCGGTGCCGATCACCCCGCTGACGAAGGCGCAGCTGGCGCAATGGCGCGAAGCGGCGCCGGCGCGCGAGCGCGACTGGGCCGCCGCGGTCGGCTTTACCGGCGATGCCGGCAAGAGCGCGCTGATGCCGGACAAGAGCGGCAAGCTCGCCCGGGTGCTGGCCGGGGTCGGCGAGAGCGAGGCGGCGATGTGGGCCGTCGCCGGGCTGTCGGAGAGCCTGCCGGAAGGCAGCTATCGGGTCGACCCGCTGCCCCAGGGCGACGCGGCGCGCGGCGACCCCAGCCGGGTGGCGCTCGGCTGGGCGCTCGGCACCTACGCCTTCACCCGCTACAAGGCCAAGGCCGCGTCCGCAGCGCGGCTGGTATGGCCCGAGGGCGCCGACCGCGGCCTGGTCGAGCGGCTGGCCGGCGCGGTGTTCCTCGCCCGCGACCTGGCGACGACCCCGGCTTCCGATCTGGGGCCGGCCGAGCTGGCGGACGAGGCGCAACGGGTCGCGCGGGAAGCCGGCGCGCGCTGCCGGGTCGTCGTCGGCGACGCCTTGCTGGCCGAGAATTACCCGACGATCCATGCCGTCGGCCGCGCCAGCACCAGAGAACCGCGGCTGGTGGACATCATTTGGGGCGAGGAGGACGCGCCCAAGGTCACGCTGGTCGGCAAGGGCGTGTGCTTCGACACGGGCGGGCTCGACCTCAAGCCTGCTTCGAGCATGCTCAACATGAAAAAGGATATGGCCGGCGCGGCGATTATGCTGGGACTGGGCCAAGCGATCATGGCGGGCGGGCTGAAGCTGCGGTTGCGGGTGCTGCTGCCCTGCGTCGAGAACTCGCTTTCGGGCAACGCGATGCGGCCGCGCGACATCATCCGCACCCGCAAGGGCCTCACCGTCGAGATCGGCAATACCGATGCCGAAGGCCGGCTCATCCTATGCGATGCGCTGGCCGACGCGTCGGACGAGAAGCCGGAGATGATCGTCGACGCCGCCACCCTGACCGGCGCGGCGCGGGTGGCTCTCGGTCCCGAACTGCCGGCGTTGTTCTGTAACGACGACGGTCTGGCGAACGCGTTGCTTGCGGCCGGCGGGGCCGAGGACGACCCGATGTGGCGGATGCCGCTCTACCGCCCCTATCGCCGGCAGATCGACAGCAAGATCGCCGACCTCAACAACGTCTCCGAAGGGCCGCATGCCGGGGCGATCACCGCCGCGCTCTACCTGCAGGAATTCGTCGACCCGAAGGTGCCGTGGGCGCATCTCGACGTCATGGCGTGGAACCAGCGCTCCCGCCCCGGCCGCCCGGAAGGCGCCGAGGCGCAGACCCTGCGCGCGGTTTACGCACATCTTGCCGAGAGATTTGCGTGAGGCTCACCAGAGGCGATTGACACCGTAGCGGTCGAACAGCCGTTCGTTGGAGACGAGGGTGAGCGACTCGGCCAAAGCCTGGGCGATCAGCATCCGGTCGAACGGGTCTCGGTGTGGCCCCGGCAATTTACCCGCCGCTTGGCCCTCTCGAACGGAGATGGGCAATTCGGCAAATCCTTCGACTGCAATAGCTTCGGAAAGGTCAGCAGCAAGCGCGCCTGTGAGCGGGAGTTTTCCGAGCCGATGCTTGGTTGCGATCTCCCACGCCGACGCAGCGCTGACGTAAACCCGATTGTCTACGTCCGTTATCGCATCATAAGCCGTTGCAGATAGTGCCGAATTGTCCGACATCCACCAGATCAGCGCATGCGTATCTAGCAATAGACGCACTGATTATTGGTCCCACGCATCGAGCTCGTCCGGCGGAAGGGGCTCGAAGAATTCAGGTCCGATCGAAATCTTGCCTTTCCAGCGACCAGGAACGCGCTTCGGTTTCGGCTCGAGCGATACCAGCTTCACCACCGGCTTGCGGCCGCGGGCGATGACAATTTCCTCGCCGGCCTCGGCGCGTGCAATAAGGCGCGACAAGTGGGTCTTGGCGGCGTGTATTGAAATCGGTTCGCCCATCATCGCGCGCTCCTGACTAAGTCCGAGAACTTAGCTAATGTCCCAACAACGTTCAAGTTGGAGAGTTCGCCGTGAAAATCGAGACCCAACTCCCGCTGGGTGCACTCGATCCGGGATTGCGGGCGGCGGCGACGCGGCTCGACCTCGCCCGGGTGGACGACGAGGCGCGGCTCGCCGAGGCGCTCGGCTATGACGGCATCGTCACCGAGGAGACCAAGGACGACCCGTTTATCGTGATGGCGCTGGCGGCGCAGGCGACGGAACGGATCGGCCTCGCCACTGGGGTCGCGATCGCCTTTCCGCGCGCGCCGGCGGTGACCGCGCTCGCCGCTTGGACGTTGCAGCGGCTGTCGCAGGGCCGCTTTACGCTGGGCCTCGGCACCCAGGTCAAAGGGCATATCGAGCGCCGTTACGGCGTGAAATGGACGCCGCCCGGCCCGTGGATGCGCGACTATGTCGGCGCGCTGCGGGCGATCTGGGAATGCTGGCAGAACGGCGGCACCAAGCTCGATTACCACAGCGAGCACTACAATCTCAGCCTGATGGTGCCGCTGTTCGCGCCGCCGCCGATCGAACACCCCGAGATTCCCATCCAGCTCGCTGCGGTCAACCCGTTCATGTGCCAGATCGCCGGCGAGGTCGCCGACGGCATCCGCGCCCACCCGGTCTGTACCCCGCGCTATATCGAGGAGGTCATGCTGCCGGCGGCGCGCAAAGGCGCGGCCAAGACCGGGCGCAATTTCGCCAGATTTGAGATGGCGGCGATGCCGCTGATCGCTACCGCCCCGGACCGCGCCGGGCTTGAAGTGCGAGTGCGCGACGTGCGGGCGCGGATCGCGTTCTACGCCTCGACCCCGACCTATCTGATCGCATTCGAGAGCCAGGGCTACGGCGAGGTCGCCCGCACCCTGCAAAGCTATTCGCGGGCCCAGCGCTGGGAAGAGATGCCGGCGTTCATCGACGACGCGATGCTCGATTGTTATGCGGTGATCGGCACCTATGACGAGATCGCGGCAAAGCTCAACGAGCGCTTTGCCGGCCTCGTGACCCATCTCGAATTTGCCGTCCCAGTTGCCGGAGAGGCCGACAAGGCGGCGCTGAGCAGCCTGCTTGCCAGCTTGAGGGCCTAATAGCCGCGTTCGCGGTCGATCAGATTGGCGAGGGGCCGGCCGGCCTCGAAATCGCGGATCGCGGCGGCGATGATCGCCACCGCGGTCGGCGGGTGGGTGTCGGCCGCGACGTGCGGCGTCACGACGATGCGCGGATGTCGCCAGAACGGGTGCGCGGGCGGCAGCGGCTCCTCGCGGAACACGTCGAGGATCGCGGCCGACAATTGCCCCGATTCCAATGCCGCCAGCAGATCGGCCTCAACGAGATGCCGCCCGCGCCCGGCATTGATGAGGCCGGCGCCGCGCGGCAGCCGGGCGAACAGATCGGCATCGAGGATGTTTTCGGTCTCCGGGGTCATCGGCAGCAGCGACACCAGGATCTCGCTGCGGGCCAGAATTGCATTGAGCCCGACCTTGCCGGCATAGGCCGCGAAACCCGGCACCGTCTTTTCCGACCGGCTCCAGCCGGCGACATCGAACCCGAACGCCTGCAATTTCCGTCCGCATTCTTGCCCCAGCGTACCGAAGCCGAGGATGCCGACGGTACGCTCGGCGGCGTTCTTCTGCTCGCGCTCGCGCCATTCGCTGGCGGCCTGCTGCATCCGGTAGTCAAAATCTTGGCGGTGCAGACGCAGCGCGTTGAGCGCGACGTATTCGCTCATCGCCTGGGTCATGTACGGATCGACGAGGCGCAGGATCGGGACGCCGGCCGGCAGCGCCGGATCACGCAGCACATGATCGACCCCGGCGCCCAGGGACACGATCAGCCGCAGATTGGGGAGGCTCGCGAGCAGCCCCGGCTCAGGATGCCAGACCAGCGCATAGTCGATCGCCGCCTTGTCGCCAGCCGCAGGCCAGCCGCGGATTTCGCGGCCCGGCAGCGCCGCGGTCAACAGCGGACCCCACCGATCGCGCGCCTTTGGGGTGGTGCATAGAAGTATCGCCACGGAAGCTCCAGAAAGGGTCGCGCCGGCATCATGCGGGCATGACAAGCGACGATGGAAGCGTGCTTTACTGCCGGCGATGCCGAACTCGTTCTCGCCCGCGGAATGGCGCGCCTATTACAGCGAAAAGCGCGTCGTTCACCAATGGACGCAGCTCGATCTGCTGACCCGCACCGAGGCCCGTCGGGTGCTGGAGATCGGTCCCGCCTATGGGCTAGTGACCGCGATGCTGGCCAATGCCGGGTACGAGGTCGAGACCCTCGACCAGTTGAAGCGCCAATTCGCCAGCCCGGCCGTCCGCCATGTCGAAGCCGACATCACCGCGCTCACCGCCCGCGACATCGCCGGCTACGACGCCATCCTGTGCTGCGAGACCCTGGAGCATCTCGACTGGGAGGCGGTGCCCGCGGTGCTGACCGCCTTCCACGACAGCGGCGCCAAACACCTTGTCGTCTCGGTGCCGTACATGGCGTTTCAGATCACCTTCGACCTCTACCTGAATGCCGGGGCGCTGCGGCATTACTTCTCGATGAAGAAGCTGCTGTCGCGCCGCGAGTTCGCCCGTGAGCCGCCGGGCGGCCATCAGTGGGAGATCGGCTATAAGGGCTATCCGCTAAAGCGCTGGGAAACCCGCCTTGCCGAGTGTGGCTGGCGGATCGTGCGGCGGGAATTCACCGCCCACACCCGCTCGGTCTTCCATCTGCTGGAACGGGCTTGACCGTTGCTTGCTTTCGCCCGGTCGCGCCGGTATAACCCGCCGCTCAATCGGCAGCGGGCCGCGCTGTAAAGCGCCCATAGGGCATGCCTAGCCGCCATAGCTCATAGGAACCGAAATGCCCAAGCTGAAGACCAAGAGCGGCGCCAAAAAGCGCTTTAGCCGCACCGCGTCCGGCAAGATCAAGATGAATGTCGCCCACAAGCGCCATCGCCTGATCAGCAAGCCCAAATCGATGAAGCGCAAGGCGCGCGGCACGGTGACCCTGCAGCCGGGCGACGCCAAGCTGGTTCTCACCTATATGCCGTATTTGCGAGGCTGAGCCATGGCCCGGGTCAAACGCGGGACGACCACACACGCCCGCCACAAAAAGGTTCTCGATCTCGCCAAGGGCTATCGCGGGCGTGGCAGCAAGGCCTATCGGATCGCCCTGGAAAAGGTCGAGAAGGCGCTGCGCTACGCCTATCGCGACCGGCGCAACAAGAAGCGCGATTTTCGCGGGTTGTGGATCCAGCGGATCAACGCCGGGGTGCGCGAGCACGGCATGACCTATTCGCAATTCATCCACGGGCTGAAGCTTTCGGGCCTCGAACTCGACCGCAAGGTGCTGTCGGACCTCGCGATCCGCGAGCCGGACGCGTTCGCCAACGTGGTCGAGACCGCAAAGTCGGCGCTGTCCGAGTTGCCCGCGGCGGCAGAATGATTTGCTGCGATTGGCCCCTCACCCCAACCCT
>JBBRPG010000193.1:0-7188 GCA_038228485.1 Alphaproteobacteria bacterium | reverse complement strand
TCGGCCGGCGCCCACTCGCGTCCCAAGACCGGATCACGGCCCGCCTCGAGCCGGGCGCCCCAGCGGGTTGGAATGGTCACGGCGCGTCCCGTGGCCCGGCTGGTCAGGCTGACGGTGCCGGTCAGCACGCCGACCTGTGTTGCATTCGGCTGTATCTCGATGAACCAGTCGGTCGAGCGCACCGCCGCGGTTCCAACCGCGGTCGAGACCTCGAACTTCGCCGGATGATCGACCGGGGCGACGACGGCGCGCAACAGCCCCTGGGCCAATGACAGCTCGACGTCTTGCCGCTGACCGCTGGCGTCGGTTTGATAGGAAGCGACCGTCATGCGCGTCCCCGGGGCCAACGAGATCACCGACCCGTCGCTCATCCGCAGCTTGAGCTTGCCGTCGGCGGGGACCGTGATGGTATCGGCGACGGCGACGGCGTCCCCCATCTTCAGCGTCGCCGACCTCCCCTGCTTTTCCGCCATACATTGGCCGTGCACCGCGACAACGCTGCCGGCGGCGGCATCGGCCAGGGCAGGGTCACGCAGCAGCGGCAACAACGTCAGCGCAGCGGCCAGATACAAGATTTGTCGTCGCATCATCATGGGGCTACTGACTCGAAAATAATGGCTTGCCGATGGAGTTCGGGAACAGGAAATCCAACGCGAAATGAAGTTGCGCAGTAACGCCGACCCCGGTTCCCGTCGCCCGGGTTGCCGGCAGCAGCGCTTCAAGAGCGAACTCCCAGCCATCGCCGGCATAGGCGAAGCCCGGCGCGATCAGCGCCGTCGTGCGCGCGCCAAAGCTTTTTCCGGCAGGTGTGGTCATGGTGAACTCGGTCACCGGCGTTAGGCCGCGGAGCACGTCGGGAAGATCGAAGCTCTGCACCTTGGCCTGGAGGTAAGGGATCGAATATTCGACGATGAGACCGTTGGTGATGAGGTTTGGACGCGGCGCGGCGTCGGCAAACTGCGTTCCGATCAACCCGCGAATTGCCAGCGGACGCATTTAGCCGATATCGAGATCGCCCAAACCCTTGCCGAAATAAATCCGCGGCGTCGTCGCCCCGGACGGCGAGGCGCCGACCCGCGTCGCGCCGGTGCCGCCGGTCTCGCGGTCGAGGCCGAGGGTCATGAGGAATTCGTGTTCCGGAAGGTTGAGGGCGACATATTTGACTTCGGCATCGAAATTCTGCCAACCGGAAAGCCTGCCCGCGCCACGCAAGCCGACTTGAGAATAGGTTTCCTCGAGCACGATCCCCAAATTGTCGGTGATCATCTTCATGAACGTCGTGGTGAAATTGGACGAGCGATCGGGCGTTCCAAGCCCGCTGCTAATCAGCAGCACGGTGTTGTAGGTAAGGTAAAATCGTCGCCGGGCGTGATCTGCGGCAGCAGCACCGCCGCCGGAAATTGGCGGTCGCCGGTCGCGGTGTAAGCGAAGGCGGCGGGGACCGACATCCCGCAACCGAGCGCAACCGCGAGGCTAAAGATCGCCGCTCGCATGCTAACCATAGCTCCCACCGCGTACTACCCGGCACCAATTCCAGTTACCTTTGAATATCGCACGGACGGCGGAAACAGCCCGGGCTGAAAACGTGCTCGGGTGTGTTCCGCGGATCACGGGGGCTTGAAGATAACCATAGTTCAAGCCGCTGCATGGCGAGGCATTTCGCCCAAAATTGCATAGGCGCGACGGAACACTATCAGATCGGGAGCGACCGGCTTGCGCCCGAAGGCGCTGGCTGCCAGCTGTTGTTTCTCGTTGTTCATCGCTTTGCTGCCCGGATCGCCTGCCACACGCGCTCCGGCGTCGCCGGCATGTCAATGTGGCGGATGCCGAACTGCGACAGGGCATCGACAAGCGCGTTCATTACCGACGGCAAGGCGCCGGCGCAGCCCGCTTCGCCGCAGCCTTTCGCCCCGAGCGGATTGGTCGTGGCCGGCACCGGATGGCTGGCATTGACGAAGGCCGGCGCGTCCTCGGCCCGCGGCATCGCGTAATCCATGTAGGAACCGGTCAGCAGCTGTCCGTGATCGTCGTAGATGGTGGACTCGCGCAACGCCTGGCCGATCCCCTGGACAATGCCGCCATGCGCCTGGCCGTCGACCAGCAGCGGGTTGATCACCACCCCGAAATCGTTGACGAAGCTGTAACGCACGACCTCGACCACGCCGGTTTCCGGGTCGACCTCGACCTCCGCGATGTGACAGCCGTTGGGGAAAGCCGAGGGCGGGCCGTTGCTGATATGCGCGACATCGAGGCTCTCTGGCAGGCCCGCCGGCAGCGCTAGCCCGGCATGGATCTTCTCGGCCAATTCCATGATCCCGACGGAGCGGTCCGTGCCGGCGATCACAAAACGGCCGGCGCGGAACTCGATATCCGCCGCCGCCGCTTCCAGCACGTGCGCGGCGATCTGCTTGCCGGCCTCGATCACCAACTCGCTGGCCTCAACGATCGCGGTGCCGCTGGTGATCATCGATTTGGAGCCGCCGGTGCCGCCGCCGGCGATCAACGCATCGCTGTCGCCTTGGATGAGACGGATGCGCCGGAACGGGACGCCAAGCCGCGCGGCAAGAACCTGGGCGAAGGGCGAGGCGTGTCCCTGACCATAGTCGAGCGTGCCGGTGGTGATCGTTACATCGCCATTTGGCTCGAAGCGGATGCCGCCCATCTCGCGCCCGGCCGCGCCCGTCAGCTCAAGGTAGTCGCCGACGCCGCGGCCGCGCACCCGGCCACGCGCCCGGCTTTCGGCCTTGCGCGCGGCAAAGCCGTCCCAATCGGCCAGGACCAGCGCCTTGTCGAGGAGCGCAGTGAACTCCCCGCTGTCGTAGGTGTGGCCGTTCGGGCTCTTGTACGGCATCGCCTCAGGGGAAATGTGGTTGCGGCGGCGCAATTCGATGCGGTCGATGCCGGTCTCGGCCGCGGCGGCATCGACCAGCCGCTCCATGTAGTAATTGGCCTCCGGCCGGCCGGCGCCGCGATAGGCGCCGACCGGCGTCGTGTTGGAGAACACGCATTTTGCGGTGACTTCGATCAGCGGGGTCTTGTAGACGCCGAGCGTGTTCCGCACCGCGTTGTTGGTCGCCGGGCCGGGCGCGCCGTAAGCCGCGCCGAGATTGCCGTATCCGGTCAATCGCACCGCGAGGAACTTGCCGGCGCGGTCGAGCGCCAATTCGGCGGTCATTTCGTGATCGCGGCCGTGGCTGTCCGAGACAAAGCTGCCCGAGCGCTCGTCGGTCCACTTGACCGGGCGGCCCAGTTCGCGCGCCGCGTGCAGGATGCAGTAATATTCCGCATAGGTCGCCTGCTTCATGCCGAACGAGCCGCCGACCCGATCGGTGAGGATTCGTACCTTATCGCGGCCGACGCCGAGGACGTCGGCGATGTAGTTGCGGAACCCGAACACCCCCTGGCAGCCGACATGGAGCGTCCAATGCTGCTGCTCGCGGTCGTATTGCGCGATCGCCGAGCGCGGCTCCATCGCATTGACGACGATGCGATTGCTGCGCAGATCGAGGCGCGTGACATGGGCCGCGCCGGCAAAGGCGGCGGCGACCTTGTCGGTGTCCCCGTAATGGAAATCCAGCCCGACGTTACCGGGCACGTCGTCATAGAGTAGGGAAGCCTCAGGCGCCGCAGCGTGTCCCGGCTCGGTCGCTGCCGGGAGCGACTCGATATCGACGCTCACCGCCTCGGCCGCGTCCTTGGCCGCAGCGACGCTCTCGGCGATTACGGCCGCGATGGCGTCGCCAACATAGCGCACCTTGTCGGTGGCGAGCGCGGTGCGGATCGGCATCAGCATCGGCGTTCCGTCACGATTCTTCATTATCTGCCGCGCTGGCAGCGGCCCGATCCCACCAGCCGCCAGGTCGGCCGCCGTGTAGACCGCCAGGACGCCCGGCATCGCGCGCGCTTCCACGGTGTCGATATGGCGGATCAGCCCGTGGGCATGATGGCTGCGCACCATCACGGCGTAGGCCTGGCCAGGCAGGCTGACATCGTCGGCGTAATGGCCGGCGCCGCGCAGCAACACCGGGTCTTCGGTGCGGGGAACCGGCTGCCCGATGGCGAAACGCTCCTCGGGCTCAAGGATGCTCGGATCGATGTAGTCGTCCATCGGGCCACCTTTCTGACAAACGCCATTGTCGTGCCGACAGCGCGGCATCTCCTGCTCGAGACTATAGCCGATGGCAAAGCCGCCGGACGGAAATCGCGCCGGCGGCCGTCCCGTGGTATTGGGGCCTGATGCCGGCGCCGTTGCTTCTGCTGCAGGATATTAGCCTCACCTTTGGGGTTGCGCCGCTATTGGTCGGCGCGGGGCTGGCCGTCGCCGCCGGCGACCGGGTCTGCCTGGTCGGGCGCAACGGCTCGGGCAAATCCACCCTGCTGCGGATCGCCGCAGGCTTGATTCAGCCTGATGCGGGCCGCCGCTTTGCCCAGCCGGGGGGGGCAATCCACTATCTGCCGCAAGAGCCGGATTTGTCCGGCTTTGACACTGCCCTGGCCTATGTCGAGGCGGGGTTCGATGCGGATGACGCGGACGGCCGTGTCGCCGACGGGAGGCACCGCGCGCTGTACCTGCTCAAAGAACTCGGCCTGACCGGCGAGGAAACTCCCGCATCGCTGTCGGGCGGCGAGGCGCGCCGCGCCGCGCTCGCCCGCGCGCTGGCGCCCGAACCCGACATCCTGCTGCTCGACGAGCCGACCAATCATCTCGACCTGCCCGGCATCGAATGGCTGGAGCGCGAGTTGGCCGGAATGCGCTCGGGCATCGTCCTGATCAGCCATGACCGCCGGCTGCTGGAGCGCGTCTCTCGGACCACAGTCTGGCTCGACCGCGGCGTCACCCGCACGCTCGACAAAGGTTTCCAAGCGTTTGAAGCCTGGCGCGACACGGTGCTGGAGCAGGAGGAGAGCGAGCACCACAAGCTCAGCCGCAAGATCGCGATGGAGGAGCATTGGCTGCGCTATGGCGTCACCGCGCGCCGCACCCGCAACGAGAGACGGCTGGCCGATCTGCACGCCTTGCGCCGGAAACGAAAGGAGCAACGCAGCAGCACCCAGGGCGCCATCCGGTTGAATGCGACGCAGGCCGATTTGTCCGGCCGGTTGGTCGCAGTCGCGGAGGAGATCGGCAAATCTTATGGCGGCCGCCCGATCGTGCGCGGCTTTTCCACCCGCATCCTGCGCGGCGACCGGGTCGGTATCGTCGGCCCCAACGGGGCCGGCAAGACCACGCTTCTCAACCTGCTGACCGGCACGCTGGCGCCCGACACCGGCGAGGTGCGGCTCGGCACCAATCTGGCCCAGGTGACCCTCGACCAGCGGCGCGAAACCCTCGACCCGGAAGAGAGCCTGAGCGATGCGCTGACCGGCGGCAGCGGCGATACGGTGCTTGTCGGCGGCCAGAGCCGGCATGTCGTCGGCTACATGAAGGATTTTCTGTTCCGTCCCGAGCAGGCGCGGACTCCAGTCGGCGTGTTGTCCGGGGGCGAGCGCGCCCGGCTGACCCTGGCGCGCGCCTTTGCCCTGCCCTCCAACCTCTTGGTGCTGGACGAGCCGACCAACGATCTGGATTTGGAGACGCTCGACCTCTTGCAGGAGCTTCTGGCGGACTACCCCGGCACCGTGCTTCTGGTCAGCCATGATCGCGATTTCCTCGATCGCGCGGTAACGTCGGTCATCGCCGCCGAAGGCAACGGACGCTGGATCGAATACGCCGGTGGCTATACCGACATGCTGGCCCAGCGCGCCGGCTCCGGCCCGACCAATTCGCCGGCGGCGAAGCCGTCGCGCCGGCCGGCGCAGACCCCGCCGCGACCGGCTGCGGGCTCGGGGCGGATGAGCTTTAAGGACCGGCATGCGCTGGAGAGGCTGCCGGCGCGAATCGAGGCGCTGCACCGCTCGATCGCCAGGCTGAACGACGCGCTCGCCGACCCCGGATTGTACGAGCGCGACCCGGTATGGTTCGGCAAAACGACCCATGCACTCGCCGCCGCGCAGGAAGAGCTGGCAATCGCCGAGGAGCAATGGCTGACACTGGAGATCGCGCGCGAGGAACGGGATGCCGCCAACAAGCGCTGACCAAATGACCGACGGGGATCTGCAAACCCCGCTTGCCGTGCTGCGCCGCGTCTTCGGCTATCCGAGCTTTCGCGGCGAGCAGCAGGAGATCGTCGAGCACGTCGTCGCTGGCGGCGATGCGATCGTGCTGATGCCGACCGGCGGCGGGAAATCGCTGTGCTACCAGCTGCCGGCCTTGCTGCGCCCTGGAATGGGGGTCGTGGTATCGCCGCTGATCGCGTTGATGAAGGACCAGGTCGACGCGCTGCGACAAGCCGGGGTGCGCGCCGGCGCGCTCAACTCGGGACTGCCGCTGGGCGAAGCGGGCGCGGTCGAGCGCGCCGCCCGCGAGGACGCGCTCGACCTCCTCTACATCTCCCCCGAACGGCTGATGATGCCGCATTGCCTCGAGTTCCTGCGACGGTGCCGGATCGCGCTGTTCGCGATCGACGAGGCGCATTGCATCTCGCAATGGGGCCACGATTTTCGCCGCGACTACCAGGCGCTCGGCATCCTCAAGGAGAGCTTTCCCGACACGCCGCTGATGGCCCTGACCGCGACCGCGGACGAGCCGACCCGCCGCGACATCGCCGAGCGGCTGCATCTCCAGACGGCGCGGCTGTTCGCCGCCGGCTATGACCGGCCGAACCTGTTCTACCGGGTGGTGGCGAAGCACAAGGCGCGCGACGACCTGCTGCGCTTTCTCGACGACGAGCACCCGGGCGATGCCGGCATCGTCTATTGCCTGACCCGGCGGGCGGTCGAAGACACCGCCGCCTGGCTGAGCCAGCACGGGCGCGAGGCGCTGCCCTATCATGCCGGCCTGCCAGCCGAGACGCGCACCCGCCACCAGGAGCGCTTTCTGCGCGAGGAAGGGGTCATCGTCGTCGCCACTGTCGCCTTCGGCATGGGCATCGACAAGCCCAATGTCCGCTTCGTCGCGCACCTCGATGCGCCGAAGAATCTCGAAGCATATTACCAGGAGACCGGCCGGGCCGGGCGCGATGGGCTGCCGGCCGACGCCTGGATGGCCTACGGCATCGCCGATGTGATGAACCTGCGCCGGCTGACCGAAGCAAGCGACATCAGCGACCAGCAACGCCGTATCGAGCGCCAGAAATCCGAGGCGCTGAT
>JBBRPG010000192.1:0-7337 GCA_038228485.1 Alphaproteobacteria bacterium | reverse complement strand
CGGGGGGCGCCCCGGCCGAATGCGGGGAGCCCAGCCCCTCACCCTCCCACGCTCCGCGTGGGCCCCTCCCTCTCCCCGCAAGCGGGGAGAGGGGCTCATGGTCGCAGCTGTCGGTCTGTCGGCATGAACATCCACGAGTACCAGGCGAAGGAGCTGCTGGCCAAATACGGCGTGGCGGTGCAGCCCGGCGCGGTGGCCTACACCGCGGCCGAGGCCGAGGCGGCGGCGCGCAAGCTCGGTGGCGCTCTGTGGGCGGTCAAAGCGCAAATCCATGCCGGCGGGCGCGGCAAGGCCGGCGGGGTCAAGCTGGTCAAATCGCCGGAGGAGGCGGGTACAGCCGCCGCCGGCATGCTCGGCAAGCGGCTCGTCACCCATCAGACCGGGCCCCAGGGCCGCGACGTCAAGCGGGTCTATGTCGAGGCTGCTTCGGATATCGCCCGCGAGCTATATCTGGCGTTGTCGGTCGACCGCGCCAGCGGGCGCATCACCCTGATCGTAGCGGCCGAAGGCGGGGTCGAGATCGAGGAGCTGGCCGCCCGCGCGCCCGAGAAAATCCTGCAGCTGGCGATCGACCCGGCCACCGGCATCGAGCCGTTCCACCCCCGCCGCCTGGCGTTCGAGCTCGGGCTCGGCGGCGGCGAGGTCAAGGCGATGACCGCTTTTGTCAACGGGCTCTACCGTGCGTTCACCGAGCTTGACGCGGCGCTGGTCGAGGTCAACCCGCTAGTCGTCACGGCCACGGTCGGGCTGGTCGCGCTCGACGCCAAGATGGGGTTCGACGACAACGCCCTTTTCCGTCATCCCGATATCGAGGCGTTGCGCGACGAGGACGAGGAAGACCCGATCGAGCGCGAGGCGCAGAAGCACGCGCTCAGCTACGTCAAGCTCGACGGCAATATCGGCTGCATGGTCAACGGCGCCGGGCTGGCGATGGCGACGATGGACATCATCAAGCACTATGGCGGCAGCCCGGCCAATTTCCTCGATGTCGGCGGCGGCGCCACCCGCGAGCGGGTGACCGCGGCGTTCAAGCTGATCCTCTCCGACCCTAACGTCGAGGCGATCCTCGTCAACATCTTCGGGGGGATCATGCGCTGCGACGTGATCGCCGAGGGGGTCGTCGCCGCGGCGCGCGAGGTCAACCTGCACGTGCCGCTGGTTGTCCGGCTAGAAGGCACCAATGTCGATCTGGGCCGGAAAATCCTCAGCCAGTCAGGCCTGCCGATTATCGCCGCGGAGGATTTCGCCGACGCGGCGCAAAAAGCTGTCGCCTCGATCGCCGAGCCGATGGGAGCCGGGGGCTGATGTCGATCATCGTCGACGCCGCGACCACCGTCATCTGCCAGGGCTTTACCGGCGCTCAGGGAACGTTCCATTCCGAGCAGGCGATCGCCTACGGCACCAGGATGGTCGGCGGCGTGACGCCGGGCAAAGGCGGCAGCCGCCATCTCGACCTGCCGGTGTGGGACACGGTGCACGAGGCCAAGGCGGCGACGGGCTGCTCCGCCAGCGTCATCTATGTGCCGCCGCCTTCGGCCGCCGACGCGATCCTCGAAGCGATCGACGCCGAGATCGCGCTGGTCGTGTGCATCACCGACGGCATCCCGATGCAGGACATGGTGCGGGTCAAGCGTGCGCTTAGCGGCTCGCGCACGATGCTGATCGGGCCGAACTGCCCCGGCGTCATCACTCCCGACGAATGCAAGATCGGCATCATGCCGGGCCATATCCATCGCCGCGGCCGGGTCGGCATCGTCTCGCGCTCGGGCACGTTGACCTATGAGGCGGTGGCGCAAACGACCGCGGCCGGGCTGGGGCAATCGAGCTGCGTCGGCATCGGCGGCGATCCGGTGCACGGGCTCGACTTCACCGACGTGATCGAGCTGTTCCTCGCCGACAAGGAAACCGACGGCATCGTCATGATCGGCGAGATCGGCGGCCACGGCGAGGAAGACGCGGCGGCGCTGATCAAATCAGCGCGGCGCAAAAAGCCGGTCGTCGGATTTATCGCCGGGGCGGCGGCCCCGCCGGGCCGGCGCATGGGCCATGCCGGCGCCATCATCGCCGGCGGCAAAGGCAGCGCCGGCGACAAGATCGAGGCGCTTAAAAGCGCCGGCATCACCGTCGCCGACTCCCCCGCCGCCATCGGCACCACCGCCAAGGCGGTGTTCGGGTAGCTGGAAGCGCCCCGAGGCGCCACCGATCAATCGCTCTTCGGCGAAAGCCGGGGCCCACCCTTCAATCTCTCAAAAAAACGGACAAGTGGGCCCCGGCTTCCGCCGGGAAGCGGCGGATCGGTGGCGCTTGTTTGCCTATTTCTGCGCCCGAGGATGCGCCGCCTCATAGACCGCCAGCAGGTGCTCGGGCTCGACCTTGGTGTAGCGCTGAGTCGTCGACAGGCTGGCGTGACCGAGCAGCTCTTGGATCGCCCGCAAATCGCCGCCGCCACTCAGCAGGTGCGTCGCAAAGCTGTGGCGCAACGCATGGGGGGTCGCGGTGTCGGGCAGGGCGAGCATGCCGCGCAAGGTCTGCATCTGGCGCTGCACCAGCCGCGGGTTGAGCGGCCCGCCGCGCGCGCCGACGAAGAGCGGCCCGTCCTTGGCGAGCGGATGGGGGCAGGCGGCGAGATAGTCGGCGACCGCCTCGCTCACCACCGGCAGCACCGGAACATAGCGCTGCTTGTTGCCTTTGCCGGTGACCACCAGCGCCTCGCCGCGCGGGGCCTCGGCCAGCGTGAGGCCCAGCGCCTCGGAGATGCGCAGCCCGCAACCGTAGAGCAGGGTCAGGATCGCAACGTCGCGCTTCTGCTGCCAGACCTGCAGCGACAGATCGCCGGCGGCGGCGACCGCCGCGCCGGCATCCTCGACGGTCAGCGGCTTGGGCACGCTTTGCGGCAATTTGGGCGCGCGCAGCACCGCCAGCGCCGGCGCGGCGGCGAGCTTGCGCCGCTCCAGAAACCGTACGAACCCGCGCAACACCGACAGCCCGCGGGCAATCGTCGTGCGCTCGCGGCCGTCGCCGGCGCGATGCGCGAGATAGGCACGAAAATCCGCTGGTTGAAGGCGCGACATGCCGGCGAGGCTCGGCATCTCACCCTGATGCTCGCCGAGGAAATCGAAAAACGCCGCGAGGTCGCGGCCGTAGGCGGCAACGGTATGGGCCGACGCGCGCCGCTCGGCGGCGAGCCAATCGAGCCACGAGCCGATCGCCGTGCGCAAATCCTCTGCGACCTGGAAACGCGCCAGCGGCAGGGGTTCGGGGAGTATGGGGAAAGGCTTTTGGGGGGCTGCCTGCGCCGGTCTCAGCGCACCGGACTGAGCCATAACCCAATGGAAATGCCGATGACTCGGGCGAGAAAGCCGAGCAGCTCGGTGCCGAGCCCGGGATGAAAGCGCCCGGCCTTGCGGGTGCCGATGCACAACAGCCCCACCGGCGAGCCCCGCCCGAACGACAGCCGCAGCAGGGCCTGCGAGCGCACCAGGCCGGCGGCGCCGCCGAACAGCAGCGGGTCGCCCGTGACATCGGCCTCGTAAAACGCGACGCGATCCTCGCCGAGCCACTCCTCGACGGTGCCTTCCTTGAGGAGATGAATGCCGTGCACCGGAAAGCGCGGGGTGATGCCGGCGCCGTTTTCGACTGCGAGGGTCACGACATCGACATCGAGCAGCACGGCAAGGTCGGTGGTGACGATCTGCAACAGTTGACCAAAACTCGGAGCAGCCAAGATGGTCAGCGCCGCCTTATGCACCCGCGTTTGGCTCGCCAAATTGCCGCGGCTGACCGCGATCAGGTGGCGGTATTCGGTATTCAGCCGCGCCAGCTCGCCCTTCTGCCGCTCGAACAGGAAATGCTGGAAATCGACGACCCCGTCGGCGATCTCGCGGTTGGGCGGGCGCAACAGCCCAACCGCCTCGGGATGCTGGTCGAGGAAATCGGGGTGGGCGCGCAGATAGGCGATGACCTCGCGGCTGTCGATTTCGCGGCCGATTTCGGCCCCAAGGGAGCCGTCGCGCGCGGATTTCGTCTGATCGCGAGGACGGTCGACCATAAAGCCCCTATACCCCAATCCGGCCGGCGGCGCGCGCTGTTGCAGCGCTTGCGGCCTGTCGGCTTGCGCGCGAGTGTAGCCGATGCCCGATTGCCCTGCCAACAGCGCCCGGCGCCTAATCTCAGGCGAGCCTGCGGCGGACGCCGGCAGGCGGCTTCGCGTGCTGTTGCCGCTGCCGCTGACGGGGACGCTCGATTATCGCGCGCCGGAAGGCGAGGCCGTGCCGGAGCCGGGCCGGTTCGTTCGGGTAACGCTGGGCCCGCGCCGGATTGTCGGCGTCGTCTGGGACGGCGAGGGCGACGACGTGCCGGACGAGCGGCTGAAGCCGGTCGCCGAAATCCTGCCGACACCGAAGCTGCCCGCCGAATTGCGCCGCTTTGTCGAGCGGGTAGCCGCCTACACGTTGGCGCCGCCGGGCGCGGTGCTGCGCATGACGATGAGCATCGAGGCGGCGCTGACTCCGCCGGCGCCGCGCCGGGTCTGCGCAATTACCCAAGAGGGGCTGGCGCTTTTCACCGAATCGCCGCCGCCGCGGGCGCTGACCCCGGCGCGCCAGCGGGTGCTCGAAACCCTGCGCGACGGCGGCGCCGCCTCGATCGCCGAGACCGCGCGGCTGGCCGGGGTCGGCGCAGCGGTGGTGCGGGGGCTGATCGCCGCCGGGCTCCTAACCGAGCATCTGGCCCCGGCGATACCGCCGCGCATAGAGCCGCCGGATTGGCAGGCCCGGGGCCCGGCGCTATCGCCGGCCCAGGAGCAGGCGGCAAAGGGCCTGGTCGAGCGCGTCGAGACCGAAGGGTTCTCCGTCACCGTGCTCGACGGGGTCACCGGCTCCGGCAAGACCGAGACTTATTTCGCCGCCATCGCTACCGCGCTGGCCCAGGACCGGCAGGTGCTGGTGCTGCTGCCCGAGATCGCGCTGTCGGCGCAGTGGCTCGACCGTTTCCGCCGCCGCTTCAGGGTGAACCCGGCGGAGTGGCATTCCGATATCGGCCAGACCCAGCGCCGCGACACATGGCGCGCGGTGGCCGATGGGCGCGCGCGAGTGGTGGTGGGCGCCCGCTCGGCCTTGTTCCTGCCCCTGCCCGAGCTGGGCCTCGTCGTCGTCGACGAGGAGCACGACCCCTCCTACAAGCAGGAGGACGGCGTCTGTTATCAGGCGCGCGACATGGCGGTGCTGCGCGCATCGCTGGCGCAGATTCCAATCGTGCTAGTGTCGGCGACCCCGTCGCTTGAAACCGTGGTCAATGTGTCGCGCGACCGCTACGGCAGGGTGCACTTGCCCGAGCGCCACGCGGCCGCCAGCCTGCCGGCGGTCGCCATCGTCGATATGCGCAAGGAGCGCCTGCCTGCCGGGCGCTTTCTGTCGCCGCCGTTGGTCGCGGCGATCGAGCAGACATTGGCCGCCGGCGAGCAGGTGCTGCTGTTCCTCAACCGCCGCGGCTATGCGCCGCTGACCTTGTGCCGCGCCTGCGGCCACCGCTTCCAGTGTCCGAGCTGCACAGCCTGGCTGGTCGAGCACCGGTTCACCGCGCGGCTGCAATGCCACCATTGCGGCTATTCGACCACGGTGCCGCCGTTCTGCCCGGAATGCCTGGCGGCCGGAACCTTGGTGCCCTGCGGGCCGGGGGTCGAGCGCCTCAGCGAAGAGGTCGCCGAGCGCTTTCCCGAGGCGCGCACCGCGCTGATGGTCAGCGATGTGCTGCCCGGCCCCCGCGCCGCCGCCGACCTCGCCGAGGCGATGGCCGCGCACCGCTACGATTTGCTGATCGGAACCCAGATCGTCGCCAAGGGCCATCATTTCCCGATGCTGACCCTGGTCGGGGTGGTCGACGCCGATCTCGGCCTCGGCGGCGGCGATTTGCGCGCGGCCGAGCGCACCTATCAGCTGCTGCATCAGGTCGGCGGCCGCGCCGGGCGGGCCGAGCGGCCGGGCCGGGTGCTGCTCCAAACCTATATGCCCGAGCAGCCGGTGATGCGGGCGCTCGCCGCCAACGACCGCGACCGCTTTCTCGAAGCCGAGGCCGGGGCGCGGCGGACGGCGCATTTGCCGCCTTTCGCCCGGATGGCGGCGCTGATCGTCAGCGCCCCGGATCCCGACGCCGCCGATTTTGCCGCCCGCGCGCTGGCGAGGTCGGCGCCGCATATGCCGGGGGTGACGGTGCTCGGCCCCGCCCCGGCGCCGCTGGCGGTGCTGCGCGGGCGGCACCGCCGCCGCCTTCTGGTTCAGGCCGAGCGCTCGGTCAACCTGCAGGCGGTGCTGCGCGAGTGGCTGGCCAAGGTCCGCTTTGCCGGTTCGACAAGGCTGCAGGTCGACATCGACCCCTACAGCTTCCTGTAGCGGTACCGACCCGACGCGAGAGCACCTAAGCCACTGAATTTATGCAAGCCTCCATCGGTTGCGCGGCAGGGGCGAAACATGTTAGGAACCGCGCGGATCTCGCGGGGCCAAGTCATATCGATACGGCCCCGAGGTCGTGTTTTGCCGAGGTCCCTCACGGGCAATATGCTGCGAGTTTCCGCTCCCCGCGCTGAACGAGGACCGTCTCCCTTTGGCTGCTGAATCGACAGGCATTTCGGGCCTGGCAGAACGTTATGCGGCGGCGCTGTTCGAGCTTGCCGACGAGCGCCACTCCCTCGACGAGGCCGCCGGCGATCTGCGCGAGCTGCGCGCGATGCTGGGCGCCAGCGCCGATCTCGGCCGGCTGGTGCGCAGCCCGGTGCTGTCGCGCGCCGAACAGGGCAAGGCGATGGCGGCGCTGGCCGAGAACGCCAAACTGTCGAAGCTGACCGCCGATTTCATCGCCATCGTCGCCCGCAACCGCCGCCTGTTCGCGGTGCCGGCGATGATCGAGGCCTTTCTGGCGAAGCTCGCAGAGCGGCGCGGCGAGGTCACCGCCGAGATCACCGCGGCGCAGTCTTTGACCGAGGCGCAGCAGGGCGCGCTTACCGAGCAATTGCGCCGGGTCGTGGGCAGCCGCGTTGCGATCGACGTGCGCGTTGACCCAAGCCTCCTCGGCGGCATGGTGGTCAAGATCGGCTCGCGCATGGTCGACGGATCGATAAAGGGCCAGCTGCAACGGCTGCAGCTGAGCATGAAGGGCATTGGCTAAAGCGCCAAAGTAGAGGGAACATTATGGAAATCCGCGCGGCGGAAATCTCCGCCATCCTCAAGCAGCAGATCGCGAGTTTCGGCAGCGAAGCCGATGTCGCCGAGATCGGCCAGGTACTGTCGGTCGGCGACGGCATCGCCCGCGTCTATGGGCTCGACAAGGTCCAGGCCGGCGAGATG
>JBBRPG010000191.1:0-7346 GCA_038228485.1 Alphaproteobacteria bacterium | reverse complement strand
CGGGGAAGCGAACGCGCCCGCCGAGCGGCGCCAGCGCCGCCCTCACCTCCTGGCGTGCCGGGCCGTCGCCGATCACGTCGAGCGTCCAGTCGAGATCGAGCAGCCGCGCCAAGGCCGTGCCCAGCACCCGGTAGGAGGCGAGCTTGTCGCCCGGCCGCATCATCGCCACCGTCACCAGCCGCAGCGGCGGCACCGGCCGACGCTGCCTTCCGCTGTAAACCCGGGCATCGAGGAATGGGGCCAGCGCCATCCAGCGGTCGCGATGGGCGAGCAGGGGCAGCACTCCCTCGCGGTCCGCGGCATTGAGGCCGATCACCCGGTCGGCCTGGCGCAGCGCCGCCGCGACCGCGCGATGGCCCGCGTCCCACGGTCCGCCGGCGCGCTTTGCCGCGAATGACGCCTCGGCGACGACGTAAGGAATGCCGAGCGCCGCCGCCACCGCCGGCCCGATCCAATCCGGCGCTTTGTAATACAGATGGTAGGTGAACCACAGGCCCGGCGCGGTTTCGGGCGCGTTGCGCCAGCGGGCAACCAGGCGCTCGGCGGTCTGCTTGCCGCGCGCCGCCATCCGCGCCTGGCGCGGCTCCCCGCCCACCGCATCGAAGCTGCGCAGCCGCGACGCGACAAAGGGCTCATGGCCCGCCCGCCGCAGCGCCGCGAGAAACAAGCGGGCGACCCGGCGGTCACCCGATGGTGTTTTATGATCCGGCGGCTTGAGCGGCGCGTAGAACGCGATGCGCATCAGCGCAACGTCCACGCTACCCGGCGCCGCAAATTATTGTCCTCCCCCGGGCTCGTCCCGGGGGTCCACGTCTTTATGGGCGACGACTGTGAAAGAAGACGTAGATGGCCGGGCCAAGCCCGGCCAAGGGCCAGAGAAGTACGAGATTCACGACGCATCGGTCAGCATGGCTTGCCGGGGATACTCGGGCGCCGCCGCCGGTTGGATGCCGAACCGGCGCGCCAGCGCCTCGACCGCGATCTCGGAGTCGAAAGCGCTGCGCACCCGCGCCTCGCCGGCAGCGCCGAGCCGCGCCCGCAACGCGGGGTCGCCGACCAGCCGGACCAGGGCGCCGGCCAAGGCCTCGCGGTCGGCGGGCGGCACGAGAATGCCGGTAACGCCGTGCTCGATCAGTTCCGGAATGCCGGACAGCTCGGTCGAGATGCACGGCAATCCCTGGCTTTGCGCCTCGACCAGCACGTTGGGCAGCCCGTCGCGGTCGCCGTCGGGCGCGATCTTCGCAGCGAGCACGAACAGGTCGGCCTCGCGGTAGGCGGCCAATACGTCGGGCTGCGGGCGCGCGCCGCGCCATTCGATGCGCGCGGCGAGTCCGAGCCGCGCGGCTTCCTGCTTCAGCCGGCTGGATTGGACGCCGCCGCCGACATGGATCAGCCGCCAGGCGAGTTCGGTGGGCAGCAAGGCCAGCGCAGCGAGCAGGTCGTCATAACCCTTCTTCGCCACCGCGCGGCCGACCGACAGCAGCACCACCGGGTTGGCCGGATCGGCTCCATCCGCCCGGGAGCGCCGCACCGGGAAGGGGGGAAACCGGTCGAGCGCGATCCCGTGATAGCACAGCTCCACCCGCTCTCGCCGGGGAGCGAGGGCAGCGAGATGATCGTGTCCCGTTGCGGTGCAGGTCACCGCCCAGTCGGCGGCGGCGAGCTTTTCGCGCTTCTCCCACTCCGGTGTCGTCCAGATGTCCTTGGCGTGTGCCGAGAGGCTCCAGCCGCGCCCGGTCATCAGCGCGGCGTAGCGGGTCACCGAGGCCGGGGTGTGAAGGAAATGCGCGTGCAGCCGGTCGACATTCGCCGGCAGCTCGGCGGCCAGCACCAGCGCCTGGCCAAAGCGGCGGATACGGTTCGGGGTTGGGTCGCGGCGCAGATCGGCGAGCCAAGTGTGCCGGGCCGCGGGATAGCCGGGCAAGCGCCGCGCGGCGCGCCAGCCGCGCAGTATCCGCAACGGCTCTTGGTAGAGATATTCGGGCAGGTACAGACGCTCCGCCCTGATCTGGCGGTGCACCGGGTGGATCGTCTTGTCGGTCGGATGGCGCAGCGACACGATCAGGATGTCCAGACCGCGCTGCTCCAGCGCCGCGATTTCCTGGGCGATAAACGTCTCCGACAGGCGCGGATAGCCTTTGAGGACAAAGGCGACCCGGCCCCCCGGATTCCGGCCTCCGCCGCTCATGCGGTGCCCAACGCCCGGCGGCCGAAACGTTGGCGGCGGCCGCGGGAAAGCCATTTCTGGGCGAGCCGATTGACGCTCTCCATGCCGTCGAGCAGCCCCGGAATAACCACCGACGAGGGCGGCGCTTGCTGGGTCAGCTGCATCAGCGCCGCCGCCATCTTCGCCGGGTCGCGCGCGTTGTCTTCGGAGAGGGTCGCAACCAATCCCAGCTCGGCGGCGCGCTGGGCGCGGATATACTGTTCGAGGCGCGGCGCCGTGCGCGGGAGGATCAGCGCCGGCTTGTCGAACGACAGAATCTCGCAGAACGTGTTGTAGCCGCCCATCGCGACCACCCCGCGGGCGCGCGCCATCAGGACTTCGAGACGGGTGTCGAAGGTGATCGCCCGCACTTTCGGCAGCCGCGCGGCGCGCGCGTCGTAAGCGGCCTGGCGCTCGGGCAGCATGAAGGGGCCGAACACGATCAGCGCCGGGGGCAGCGGGCCGGGGTCGTGCTCGTAGGCCGACAGCACCCGGTCGATCGCCTCATCGCCGTCGCCGCCGCCGCCCGCGGTCACCAGCAGGAAGTCACCGTCCACGAGGCCGCGCGCGTCGGGATTGGCGGCCCCGCTGCCGATCTGACGTCGCAGATAGCCGGTATAGACCATGCGCCGGCGCACGCTCGCCGGCAGGTCGAGCCCGGCCAACGGGTCGCAGATCAGCGGCAGCCCATAGACCCACAGCTCGTCGTAATAATCGCTCAGCGAGGGCACCGCGTTCTTGCGCTCCCATTCGCTTTCGAGCGCCAAGGGATCGTCCATCACATCACGCAGGCCGAGGATCAATGGCGTGCCGCGGTCGCGCAGCAGGTCGAGCGTCGGCCGCACCTCGCTGCGCAGACCCAGCGGCTCCTTATCGACAATCAGCAGGTCGGGGTCGAAGATGTCGGCGGTGTGGTGGATGATCGAGGAGCGCATCGCCAGCGTCTCCTCGATGTCGATATGCCAGGAAAGCGACACGTATTCGCCATTACGCAGCTTGATAACCCCGGGTATCCGCACAAAATCCACGCGCGAGCGAAAATCAAAGCTGCCGATGATTGGCGATCCCGATAGAATCAGCACCGATACAGAGGAGTCCGCTTCGACAAGCGAGTGCGCAATCGCCCGGCAGCGGCGAAGATGACCGAGCCCGAAACTGTCGTGGCTGTAGATCAATACGCGCTTGTGGTCGCGCCGGCCGGCCATGCGGCGCCTCCCTTTGCTTGTCGACCCGGCGCACTATTACACTGGCCCATAGGGCGCGCGAAATGCTGTTGTTGAAAAAGGCTGGGCGATGAAGGGGCTGGCGGCGGTGGTCGAGCCGGCCGCGAACGCTGCCGAGCCGACGCGCCGAACCGAGACGGCCGCCCCCGCCGCGGCCGAGCCGCCGCCGCAGCCGATCCCGGCAATCGAGGAAAGCCTCGAACCGTCGGTCTACCGCTTCATCCTGCGCCACAGCCTCAAGCAGCAGATCGTCCTGCTGGTCCTGACGCTCGCGTCTTTCCCGTTCCTCTATTATTCGCTCGACCTGCCGAAAACGATCACCAACCACGCCATCAACGGCAAGGCCTTTCCCCAGCAATTTCTCGGCGTCACGTTCGACCAGATCCCCTATCTGATGACCTTGTGCGGGATTTTCCTCGCGCTCGTTTTCATCAATGGCGGGTTCAAATACTACATCAATACCTATAAGGGTCAGCTCGGCGAGCGGATGCTGCGGCGGTTCCGCTATTCGCTTTATCTGCGGCTGCTGCGCTTCCCGACCAATTATTTCCAGAAGACCTCATCGGCGCAGATCATCCCGATGATCACGACCGAGTGCGAGCAGCTCGGCGGGTTTATCGGCGACGCGTTTGTGCTGCCCGTGTTCCAGGGCGGGCAGCTGCTGACCATCATCTTTTTTATGTTCATGCAGGATCTGATGCTCGGCGTCGCCGCCGTGGCGCTCTATCCGATCCAGGGCTACATCATCCCCAAGCTGCAGCGAGTGGTGAACCAGCTCGGCAAGCAACGCGTCCGCACCGTGCGCGTCGTCGCCGACCGGGTACAGGAATCGGCCGCCGGCCTCGCCGAGATCCAGGCCAACGACACCGTCAAGCTGCACCTCAGCCACTTCGCCCACATCCTTGGGGTTATCTACGACATCCGCTTCGAGATTTACCGGCGGAAATTTTTCGTCAAATTCCTCAATAACTTCATCGGCCAGCTGACGCCGTTCTTCTTCTATTCGATCGGCGGCTACCTGGTGATCAAAGGCAATCTGTCGTTCGGCGCGCTGGTGGCGGTGCTGGCCGCCTATAAGGATTTGGCCTCCCCGTGGAAGGAATTGCTCGACTTTTACCAGAACAAGGAGAACTCGCGGATCACCTACGACCAGATCGTCGAGCAGTTCCAGCCGGCGAACATGGTCGACGCCCATATCCTGCTGAGCGAGCCGGAGGTGGTGCCGCACCTCACGGGCGAGCTGGCGGTCGCCAATCTGTCGCTGGCCGGCGACGACAAGAGCCGGCTGGTCGACGCGGTCAGCTTTACGCTGGCGCTCGACGAGCACGTTGCGATCATCGGCCAGAGCGGTAGCGGCAAGGACGAGCTCGCGTTGCTGCTGGCGCGGCTGGTCCTGCCCTCCAACGGGCGGATCACCGCCGGCGGGGTCGACCTGGCCGATTTGCCGCTCGCCGTGGTCGGCCGCCGCATCGGCTATGTCAGCGCGACGCCGTATTTGTTCACCGGCACGCTGCGCGACAATTTGCTCACCGGCCTGCGCCACCATCCGGTGCGCCCGGCCGACCACGGCGAGGCGGCCGGGCGCCAGCGAACGCAGCAGCTGGTCGAGGCGCGCCGCGCCGGCAACATCGATTTCGACATCGACGCCGACTGGATCGACTATGAGAGCGCCGGAGTCGCCGACGGCGAAGCGCTGTCGCTGCGCGTCGCCGAGGTGCTGTCTGAATTGGGCTTCGAGGAGGACGTCTACGGCTTCGGCTTGCGCGGCCGCGTTGACCCGGACGCCCAACCGGAGCTGGCGGCTCGCCTGCTCGATGCCCGCGCGGCTCTGACCGGCCGGATGCTTGTCGAGGACATCACCGAGCTGGTCGAGACCTACGATGCCGAGCGCTTTAACACCAATGCCACAGTTGCCGAGAACCTGCTGTTCGGCACCCCGATCGGCCCCGCCTTCGAGTTCGATGCGTTGGCCGACAACCACTATGTCCGACAGGTACTGGACAAGGTGGGCCTGACCGAAGACCTGATCGACGCCGGCCGCGAGATCGCCGCGACGATGACCGAAATCTTCGCCGACCTGCCGCCCGATCACGAATTCTTCGAGCAGTACAGCTTTATCAGCGCCAACGACCTGCCTGAGTTCAAGACGATCCTCGGCGCCATCGACAACAACGACGTCAAGACCCTGTCCGAGGATCAGCGGCAACGGCTGCTGTCGCTGCCGTTCAAGCTGATCGCCGCGCGCCATCGCCTCGACGTGCTCGACGAGCGGATGCAGGAGCGCCTGCTGGAGGCGCGCGGGGTGTTCCATGCCGACCTGCCGGAAGCGCTGCGGGGCGAGATCGCCTTTTTCGATTCCGACCGCTACAACGCCGCCGCGTCGGTGCAGGACAATATCCTGTTCGGCAAGATCGCCTATGGCCAGTCGGACGCGATGGCGCGGGTGCCGGCGATTCTCAGCGAGGTGCTCGACGAGCTGGGGCTGCGTCCGCAGGTGATCGATGTCGGGCTCGAATACCATGTCGGCACCGGCGGTTCGCGCCTGTCGCTAGGCCAGCGCCAGCGCGCGGCGATCGCGCGGGCGGCACTGAAGCGGCCCGATCTGATCGTCCTCAACGAGGCGACCTCCGCGCTCGACGGCCAGGCCCAGACCAAGGTCATGCAGGGGCTGCAACAGGAATTCGCCGGACGCTGCCTGGTGTGGGCGCTGCACCGCGCCAGCCTGGCCCGCAATTTCGACCGCGTCTTGGTGATGAGCGGCGGCAAACTTCAGGAGCAGGGCAAGTTCGCCGAGCTCGACCACAAAGATTCGCTGACCGCCTTGCTGATGGCGGCGGAATGACACAGCGCAAAGCGCCCTGACCCAGGGAGGAAGCACATGAGCTTGCAGCAGGAATTCGAGGTGCTCCGCCGGGTGCCGTTCTTTGCCGAGATCGAGCCGGCGAAACTGAAGCTGCTCGCCTTTATGAGCGAGCGGGTCGGGTTCGACGACGGCAAAGTCGTCTGCCGCCAGGGCGATCCCGGCGACGCGGCTTACCTCATCATCGACGGCGAGGCCGACATCGTCCTCGAAGGGCCGGCCGGGCCGATCACCGTCGCCACCTTGGGCGCCAACGAGATCGTTGGCGAGATGGCGATCCTCTGCAACGCGCCGCGCAACGCCACCGTGCGGGCCAAAGGCCGCCTCGTCGTCCTGCGCATCGCCAAGGACCCGTTCATGCGCATGGTGCGCGAGTTCCCGAACATGGCCGTCTCGATCATGCAGGAGCTGGCGCACCGGGTCCAATCGACCAACAGCCAGCTGCAAGCCGCGCTTGGCGAGGTGCGGCGGCTGCGCGAGCAGAGCGGCGCCCAACCGGCCGCCTGACGGTCGCGCGTGAGCCGGCTCGACAGCTTTATCCGCCGGCTCGAGGCGCAGCGCGCCTGCCTCGACCGCGCCGCCGAACTGATCGCCGGCATCGACGGCATCGTGCTGGAGCTGGGTCTCGGCAACGGTCGCACCTACGACCATTTGCGCGAGCTGTTTCCGGGCCGCGACATCTATGTCTGCGAGCGGCAGGTCACCGCCCATCCCGATTGCGTGCCGCCCGCCGACCGGCTGCTGCTCGGCGATCTGCGCGAGACCCTGCCGGTGGCGCACCGCCGCTTTGCCGGCAAGGTGGCGTTGGCCCATCTCGACGTCGGCACCGGCGACGCCGCGGCCAACAAGGCGCTGGCCGCCGAGCTGTTGCCGCTGGTCGTGCCGCTGCTCTGCGCCGGCGGCGTCATAACGAGCGACCCGGTGATGGACTGCCCGGAACTCGCCCCGCTGCCGCTGCCCGACGGCGTCGCGCCGGGCCGGTATCACCTGTATCGGCGCGTGTAGGGTGGGTTGAGGGCAGCGCAACCCCCCCCCACGGGGGCAGAACGGGGGGGTT